>NZ_JBEZXS010000015.1:0-194529 GCF_040638185.1 Streptomyces sp. NPDC026672 | reverse complement strand
CGACTCTATCAGATCTTTTTCCGATCCGATTTCCTCGGTGCTTTCCAGGTTCCCGCTCTCGCGTTTCCCTTTCCGGCGGTTCCGACTTTATCAGAGATTCTCAGTCGGAATTTCCACCCCCTCCGGGTGGCTCCGAGGTGTGCGTGACAACCCGGGTTCCCGATCAGGCGGAGCCGTAAACGTACTGGAGCGGGGCGCCTCGATGCAAATCGAGGCGCCCCGCTCCAGGTTGACGCGTACGGCGAGCCGTCCGCGGTCAGACCTCCACGACGACCGGGAGAATCATCGGCCTGCGCCGATAGCTGTCCGAGACCCACTTGCCGAGGGTGCGCCGGATGAGTTGCTGGAGCTGGTGGGGTTCCACCACACCGTCCTGCGCCGAGCGCTCCAGCGCTTCGTTGATCTTCGGAATGACCGCGGCGAACGCCGAGTCCTCGATACCGGAGCCACGGGCCTGGACGTGCGGTCCACCCGTGATCTTGCCCGTGGAGGAGTCGACCACCACGAAGACCGAGATGATGCCCTCGTCACCGAGGATCTTGCGGTCCTTGAGCGCCGGCTCACCGACGTCACCGACCGAGAGGCCGTCGACGTACACATAACCGGCCTGGACCTTGCCGGAGATCTTGGCCTTGCCCTCGACGAGGTCGACGGCGACGCCGTCCTCGGCGATGACGATGCGGTCGTGCGGGACGCCGGTCAGCGCGCCGAGCTCGGCGTTGGCTCTCAGGTGGCGCCATTCGCCGTGCACCGGCATCAGGTTCTTCGGCCGGCAGATGTTGTAGAAGTACAGCAGCTCGCCCGCGGATGCGTGGCCCGAGACGTGGACCTTGGCGTTGCCCTTGTGGATGACGTTCGCGCCCCAGCGGGTCAGACCGTTGATCACGCGGTAGACCGCGTTCTCGTTGCCCGGGATCAGCGACGACGCCAGGATCACCGTGTCGCCGTCGACGATGCGGATCTGGTGGTCGCGGTTGGCCATCCGGGACAGGGCCGCCATGGGTTCGCCCTGGGAACCCGTGCAGACCAGGACGACTTCGTGGTCCGGGAGGTCGTCGAGGGTCTTGACGTCCACGACGAGGCCCGGCGGGACCTTGAGGTACCCCAGGTCCCGGGCGATGCCCATGTTGCGGACCATGGAGCGGCCGACGAAGGCGACCCTGCGGCCGTACTCGTGCGCCGCGTCCAGGATCTGCTGGATGCGGTGGACGTGGCTGGCGAAGCTCGCCACGATGATCCGCTTGCGGGCGCTGCCGAAGACCTGGCGCAGCACCTGCGAGATGTCCCGCTCGTGCGGAGTGAATCCGGGGACCTCGGCGTTGGTGGAGTCCGCGAGGAGGAGGTCGATGCCTTCCTCGCTGAGCCGCGCGAACGCGTGCAGGTCCGTCAGCCGGTTGTCCAGCGGGAGCTGGTCCATCTTGAAGTCGCCGGTGTGCACGACCATGCCCGCGGGCGTGCGGATGGCGACGGCGAGAGCGTCCGGGATGGAGTGGTTGACGGCGACGAACTCGCAGTCGAAGGGCCCGATGCGCTCGCGGTTCCCCTCGGCCACCTCAAGGGTGTACGGACGGATCCGGTGCTCCTGGAGCTTCGCCTCGATGAGGGCGAGGGTCAGCTTGGAGCCGATCAGGGGGATGTCCGGCTTCTCCCGCAGGAGGAAGGGGACACCGCCGATGTGGTCCTCGTGACCGTGGGTGAGGACGATGCCCTCGATGTCGTCGAGGCGGTCCCGGACGGACGTGAAGTCCGGCAGGATCAGATCGATTCCGGGCTGCTCCTCCTCGGGGAAGAGCACTCCGCAGTCGACGATCAGGAGGCGGCCGCCGTACTCGAAGACCGTCATGTTCCGGCCGATCTCACCGAGACCGCCGAGCGGGGTGACCCGGAGGCCGCCTTCGGCGAGCGGCGGGGGCGGGCCGAGTTCAGGATGCGGATGACTCAAAAGACTCTCCTCACCACACGCGCCACGTACCGATGGGGCACGTGGCGCGCGTGACGTTCGTGCATGAGCAGTTGTCGTTGTGGGCTGCGGGCACCGGTGGCCCGCCTATTCAGTTGTGAAGCTCGGGTGGTGCCAAGTCTGTTGTCAGAGCTGTACCCCGCCGGCAGCAAGATCGATCTTGAGCTGGGCGATCTCCTCGGGCGAGCATTCGACCATGGGGGCGCGCAGCGGCCCGGCGGGCAGGCCCTGGAGGCCGAGCGCGGCCTTGGTGGTCATGACGCCCTGGGTGCGGAACATTCCGGTGTAGACCGGGAGGAGCTTCTGGTGGATCTCCGTCGCCTTCTGGACGTCGCCCGAGGTGAAGGCGTCGACGAGGGCACGCAGGTCGGGGGTGACCAGGTGGCCGACGACGGAGACGAAGCCGACCGCGCCCACGGACAGCAGGGGCAGGTTGAGCATGTCGTCGCCGGAGTACCAGGCGAGGCCGGACCGCGCGATGGCCCAGCTTGCGCGGCCGAGATCGCCCTTGGCGTCCTTGTTGGCGACGATCCTCGGGTGCTCGGCGAGGCGGACCAGGGTCTCCGTGGTGATGGGGACGCCGCTGCGGCCGGGGATGTCGTAGAGCATGACGGGCAGTTCGGCGGCGTCGGCGACGGCCGTGAAGTGCCGGTACAGGCCCTCCTGCGGGGGCTTGTTGTAGTACGGCGTGACGATCAGCAGGCCGTGTGCGCCCGCCTGCTCGGCGGCGCGGGCCAGGCCGGCGCTGTGGTGGGTGTCGTTGGTGCCGACCCCGGCCACGACGTGGGCGCGGTCTCCGACCGCCTCCACGACGGCTCGTACGAGGTCCGATTTCTCCGCGTCACTGGTGGTGGGGGACTCTCCGGTGGTGCCGTTGACGACCAGGCCGTCGTTGCCTGCGTCCACCAGGTGGGTGGCGAGCCGCTGCGCGCCGTCGAGGTCAAGTGCGCCGTCCGCCGTGAAGGGCGTGACCATGGCGGTGAGGACCCGCCCGAAGGGGGTCTGCGGAGTGGAGGTCGGAGCCATGGGTAACACGCTACTCGTTGCTCACGGCGGGGTCTGCCCTCGGGGTGCTGGGAAAATCATGACAAATGCGGAGCCCGGCACTGCCTGCTCGGGGGTTCAAGCAGTGCCGGGTCCGTTTGATCAGGCTAGATGAACTTCGCTAAATACCGCAATACGGACACCTCTCCAGCCTGGTCCATCATCCGCGGCCGTCACGGCGCGACACGGCCGTTGGCGTTGAAGGCGGCGTGGGTCAGCGGCATCAGCTGGGCCCAGGCGGCCTCCATCTTCTCGCCGACCATCTCGATCTCCCGCTGCGGGAAGGACGGCACCTTCGCCAGCTCGTGCTGGGTGCGCAGGCCGAGGAAGTGCATCAGCGAGCGGGCGTTGCACGTCGCGTACATCGAGGAGAACAGCCCGACGGGGAGGACCGAACGGGCGACCTCGCGGGCGACGCCGGCGGCGAGCATCTCGCGGTACGCCTCGTACGCCTCCGTGTAGCTGTTCTCCATGATGCGTCCGACCAGCTCCTGCTGGGCCTGGGTGCCCTCCACGAAGACGTACTTGCCGGGGCGGCCCTCCTGGACAAGCTTGCGGGACTCGTCGGGGACGTAGAAGACGGGCTGGAGCTCGCGGTAGCGACCGCTCTCCTCGTTGTACGACCAGCCCACGCGGTGCCGCATGAACTCGCGGAACACGAAGATCGGGGCGCTGATGAAGAAGGTCATCGAGTTGTGCTCGAAGGGGCTGCCGTGCCGGTCCCGCATCAGGTAGTTGAGCAGGCCCCTGGAGCGCTCCGGGTCCTTCTTCAGCTCGTCCAGCGACTGCTCGCCGAGGGTCGAGACCCTGGCGGCGAACAGCACGTCCGCGTCCGACGCGGTGTGCTTGACCAGGTCGACGGTGACATCGCTGCGGAAGCTCGGTTTGAGGTCGTCGGCGGGGGTGTCGGTCACGGCTCGGAAGGTCCTTCCCATCACGTCTCTCGGGCGGCGCCCACTCTACGGCCCGGCACCGACAGCGGGGTGTTCGGTGCGGGTACGCGACAGCTTCTGCGATCTTGGGGCGACTTCTGCGATTTGGGGGAAAGTGGGCACCATTTGCGACAATCGATCGTCTGTGTTGGTGAGGGCCGGAGGTTCGCCCCCGCACCGCCGTACCCCGGCACCCAGACGTCCTGTCCCCGAAGGAGAAGCAGTAGCGATGACGTACGGCAATGTCACTCCCCCGCCCCGTGAGCGGGCCTCGGTCGGGCAGCTGGCCGGGCGCTGGCTGCTGGGCCTGACCATCGTCGCCGGGCTCGTCGGCTCGCTGGTCCTCGGCATGCCCGCGCTGTCGACGCCCTCGCCCGCGCAGAGTCCCCAGTCCCAGGCCTCACAAGGGCGCTGACCCTTCCGGACCCCCGCGGGTGGTGAGGGGACACCCGGCCGGATAACCTCACCGGGCACAGCACAGCCCATGCATGGAACGAGTGAGGACCAGCCGTGCCCCTGCCCTTCCTGACGGCCGACCGCGCCTTCGAGGCAGCCGACGACATCGCCTTGCCGTACGAGGACCGCGCCCGCTGGCGCCGGCCGTACCGCCCCGGTCCCTGGCGGGTGGGACTGGCCGCGCTCTGCCTGCTGCTCGCGTCGTTCGTGCTGTTCGCGGGCGTGCTGATCGCCCTCACCGACTCGGTGTCGTCCGCGGGCCTGGTGTTCGTGCTCGCGCTGGCCGTCATCGCCTCCGCGCTGCGGATGCTGCGGATGGGCGTGTGGGTGAGCGCGCACGGACTGCGGCACGTGCGGTTCCTCGTCACGCGCACGGTGACCTGGCAGCGGGTCGCCGCGGTGCGCACGGTGCAGCAGCCGGTGCGGTGGATGGGGCTGCCGCGCACGGTGCAGGGGCAGGCCCTGACCGTCGTGCAGCGCAACCGCTCCGGCGAGGAGGTCACACCGCTGCTCACGACGCACAACCTCGACTTCCTGGCACGCGGCTCGGCCTTCGACCGGGCGGCGGACACGGTGGAGGCATGGGCGGCGGAGAACCGCCCGGCCTGACCACGCGTCCAGTGGACCCAGGGGCCGATCCGCACACCGCGGACCGGCCCCTTCGCCGTACGGCGGCACCGGGCGCGTTCCCCGGTCTCAGACCTCGATCGTGCGGTTCTCGTGGAGGGCGATCGCCTGTTGCATCGCCTTGCGGGCGCGGGGGGTGTCGCGCGCGTCGTGGTAGGCGACCGCGAGGCGGAACCAGCTGCGCCAGTCGTCGGGGGCCGCCTCCGTCTCCGCCTTGCGCCTGGCGAACACCTCGTCGGCCGAGTCCCGGTCGATGCGCCCGCCCGCGGTGCGCTTCAGCTCGTCGACGGGCAGGCCCCCCTCCGCGTCGAGCTTCGCGGCGAGCGCGTTGGCCTTGCGGACGAACTGGGTGTTCTTCCACAGGAACCAGACGCCGATGAGCGGCAGGACCAGCACCGCGACCCCGAAGGTGACGGTGAGGAGCGTGCCGGACTGGATGAGCATGACGCCGCGGCTGCCGACCAGGACGAAGTAGAAGACCAGGACGGCGGCCGTGACGGCGTAGGAGATCTTGGCGCGCATGCCGGTGCTCAGCCGAGGTCCAGGAAGTGCTCCAGGCCGAAGGTCAGGCCCGGGGTGGACACGACGCGGCGCGCGCCGAGCAGGATGCCCGGCATGAAGCTGCTGTGGTGCAGGGAGTCGTGCCGGACGGTGAGGGTCTCGCCCTCGCCGCCGAGCAGCACCTCCTGGTGGGCGAGCAGCCCGCGCAGCCGCACCGAGTGCACGGGGACGCCGTCGACGCTCGCGCCGCGCGCCCCGTCCAGGGCCGTGACCGTGGCGTCCGGCGCCGGCGCCGCGCCCGCGGCACGGCGGGCCTCGGCGATGAGCTGGGCCGTGCGCGTGGCGGTCCCGGAGGGCGCGTCGACCTTCTTGGGGTGGTGCAGTTCGATGACCTCGACCGACTCGAAGTACGGCGCGGCCAGCTGCGCGAACTTCATGGTGAGGACGGCCCCGATGGAGAAGTTGGGCGCGATGAGCACCCCGGTCTCCGGGGACTGGTCGAGCCAGCCCTTCAGCTGCGCGAGGCGGTCGTCGGTCCAGCCCGTCGTGCCGACGACCGCGTGGATGCCGTGCCGCACGCAGAAGTCGAGGTTGCCCATCACCGAGGCGGGCGTGGTCAGTTCGACCGCGACCTGGGCGCCGGTGTCGGCCAGCGTCTCCAGCTTGTCGCCCCGGCTCAGGGCGGCGACCAGCTCCATGTCCTCGGCGGCCTCGACCGCCCGTACCGCCTCGGAACCGATCCTGCCGCCTGCTCCGAGGACCGCCACGCGCAGCTTGCTCATCTTGTTGCTTCCTTACCGGTGGGGTTTCAGGCGACGGCGTCGTGCAGCCGCGCGGCCTGCTTGTCCTTGAGCGGGCCGATGACCGACAGCGACGGGCGTTGTCCCAGGATGTCGCGGGCGACGGACCGCACCTCGTCCGGGGTCACGGAGGCGATGCGGTCGAGCATGTCGTCCACGGACATCTGCTCGCCCCAGCACAGCTCGCTCTTGCCGATACGGTTCATCAGCGCGCCGGTGTCCTCGAGTCCGAGGACGGTGGAGCCCCTGAGCTGACCGATCGCGCGGGCCATCTCCTCGTCCGACAGGCCGTGCTCGGCGACGTGGTCGAGTTCGTCGCGGCAGATCTTCAGCACGTCGTGCACCTGGCTCGGCCGGCAGCCGGCGTACACGCCGAACAGTCCGCAGTCGGCGAAGCCCGAGGTGTACGAGTACACGCTGTAGGCGAGGCCGCGCTTCTCCCTGACCTCCTGGAAGAGCCGGGAGGACATGCCGCCGCCGAGGGCCGTGTTGAGTACGCCGAGGGCCCAGCGGCGCTCGTCCGCGCGGGCCAGGCCGGGCATGCCGAGGACGACATGGGCCTGCTCGGTCTTGCGGCCGAGGAGTTCGACGCGGCCCGCGGCGCGGACCGTGCGCCGGCCGTCGCGCGGGGCGACGGGGACGGCCGTGGCGGTCCGGAAGGCGCCCGCCTTCTCGAAGGCGGCACGGACCTGGCGCACGACCTTGTTGTGGTCGACGTTGCCGGCGCAGGCGACGACGAGGTGCGTCGGGTCGTAGTGCTTGCGGTAGAAGCGGCGGATGCGGTCGGCGGTGAGGGCGTTGACGGTGTCGACCGTGCCGAGGACCGGGCGGCCGAGCGCGTTGTCGCCGAACATCGTGTGCGCGAAGAGGTCGTGGACGCAGTCGCCCGGGTCGTCCTCGGTCATCGCGATCTCCTCGAGGATGGCGCCGCGCTCGACGTCGACGTCCTCCTCCAGGATCAGTGAGCCGGTGAGCATGTCGCAGACGACATCGATGGCGAGCGGCAGGTCGGTGTCGAGCACCCGTGCGTAGTAGCACGTGTACTCCTTCGCCGTGAACGCGTTCATCTCGCCGCCGACGGCGTCGACGGCCGCGGAGATGTCCAGCGCGCTGCGCCGCGACGTGCCCTTGAAGAGCAGGTGCTCCAGGTAGTGCGTGGCGCCGTTGAGGGCCGGGGTCTCGTCGCGGGAACCGACGTGCGCCCAGATGCCGAAGGTCGCCGACCGGACCGAGGGCAGGGTCTCGGTGACGATGCGCAGGCCGCCGGGGAGGGTGGTCTTGCGGACCGTGCCGATGCCGTTCTCCCCCTTGATGAGGGTTTGGGTACGGGCGACGGCCCGCGCCTCCGAGGAGGTGCGGGCCGTCGCCGTGGAGTCGCTCGACGTCACTTGTCGCCCGCAGCGGAGCCGGCGTCGTTCGCGTCGTCCTTCGTCTCGTCGTCCTCGCCCTCGATCACGGGAACGAGGGAGAGCTTGCCGCGGGAGTCGATCTCGGCGATCTCGACCTGGACCTTCTGGCCCACGCCGAGGACGTCCTCGACGTTCTCCACGCGCTTGCCGCCGGCCAGCTTGCGGATCTGCGAGATGTGCAGCAGACCGTCCTTGCCGGGCAGCAGGGAGACGAACGCCCCGAAGGTGGTCGTCTTCACGACCGTACCGAGGTAGCGCTCGCCGACCTCGGGCATCGTCGGGTTGGCGATGCCGTTGATCGTGGCACGGGCGGCCTCGGCGGCCGGGCCGTCGGAGGCCCCGATGTAGATCGTGCCGTCGTCCTCGATGGTGATCTCGGCGCCGGTGTCCTCCTGGATCTGGTTGATCATCTTGCCCTTGGGGCCGATGACCTCACCGATCTTGTCCACGGGGATCTTGACGGTGATGATCCGCGGGGCGTTCGGGGACATCTCGTCCGGCTTGTCGATCGCTTCCATCATCACGTCGAGGATGTGGAGACGGGCGTCGCGGGCCTGCTTGAGGGCCGCGGCCAGGACGGAGGCCGGGATGCCGTCCAGCTTGGTGTCGAGCTGGAGGGCGGTCACGAAGCCCTTGGTGCCGGCGACCTTGAAGTCCATGTCGCCGAAGGCGTCCTCCGCACCGAGGATGTCGGTGAGGGTGACGTAGTGCGTCTCACCGTCGATCTCCTGGGAGATCAGGCCCATGGCGATGCCCGCGACCGGGGCCTTCAGCGGCACACCGGCGTTGAGCAGCGACATGGTGGAGGCGCAGACCGAACCCATGGACGTCGAGCCGTTGGAGCCGAGGGCCTCGGACACCTGGCGGATCGCGTAGGGGAACTCCTCGCGCGTGGGCAGCACCGGCATGAGGGCACGCTCGGCGAGGGCGCCGTGGCCGATCTCGCGGCGCTTCGGGGAGCCGACGCGGCCGGTCTCGCCGGTGGAGTACGGCGGGAAGTTGTAGTTGTGCATGTAGCGCTTGCGGGTCACCGGGGAGAGGGTGTCCAGCTGCTGCTCCATACGGAGCATGTTGAGGGTGGTGACGCCCAGGATCTGGGTCTCGCCACGCTCGAACAGCGCGGAGCCGTGCACCCGCGGGATGGCCTCGACCTCGGCGGCGAGCGTACGGATGTCCGTCACGCCGCGGCCGTCGATGCGCTTCTTCTCCTTGATGACACGCTCGCGGACCAGGGTCTTGGTCAGCGTGCGGTACGCGGCGGAGATCTCCTTCTCGCGGCCCTCGAACTCCGGCAGGAGCTTCTCGGCGGCCAGGCCCTTGACGCGGTCCAGCTCGGCCTCGCGCTCCTGCTTGCCCGCGATGGTCAGCGCGGAGGCGAGCTCCGGGCGGACGGCGGCGGCCAGCGCCTCCAGGACGTCGTCCTGGTGGTCGAGGAAGATCGGGAACTCGGCGGTCGGCTTGGCGGCCTTCGCGGCGAGGTCGGCCTGGGCCTTGCACAGGACCTTGATGAACGGCTTCGCGGCCTCGAGACCGGCGGCGACGACCTCCTCGGTCGGCGCCTCGGAACCGCCGTCGACCAGCTTGATCGTGTGCTCGGTGGCCTCGGCCTCGACCATCATGATCGCGACGTCGCCGTCCTCCAGGACACGGCCGGCGACCACCATGTCGAAGACGGCGTCCTCGAGCTCGGTGTGCGTCGGGAACGCGACCCACTGGCCGCGGATCAGCGCGACGCGGACGCCGCCGATCGGGCCGGAGAAGGGCAGGCCGGCCAGCTGCGTGGACGCGGAGGCGGCGTTGATCGCCACGACGTCGTACAGGTGGTCGGGGTTGAGCGCCATGATGGTGGCGACGACCTGGATCTCGTTGCGCAGGCCCTTCTTGAAGGACGGGCGCAGTGGGCGGTCGATGAGGCGGCAGGTGAGGATGGCGTCCTCGGAGGGACGGCCCTCACGGCGGAAGAAGCTGCCGGGGATCTTGCCGGCGGCGTACATCCGCTCCTCGACGTCCACCGTCAGGGGGAAGAAGTCGAGCTGGTCCTTGGGGTTCTTGGAGGCGGTGGTGGCCGACAGCACCATGGTGTCGTCGTCCAGGTACGCCACGGCGGAGCCGGCGGCCTGCTTGGCCAGGCGGCCCGTCTCGAAGCGGATGGTGCGGGTACCGAAGGCGCCGTTGTCGATGACGGCCTCGGCGTAGTGGGTCTCGTTCTCCACTAGCGTTTTCTCCGTAACTTGTCGTCTTTCGTCCCTCGGCTGCCCGTGTGGCAGGGGGACGGTCGCGGAGAGGCGCTCCGTGCGGTGCGGGCCGGTCTTCGATCGAAGCACCCGGGGTTCGCTCCCCCGGGGGCCACTACCGAGGACCGGCGGCGGCTAGGCGCGCTCCTCCTCGTTCTCTTCGTGCTGTTCGTACTCTTCGTACGTGTTCCGTGTCATGCGTATTGCGTTGTGCTACCACACTACAAAGCGTGAGTGACACTCCGCACGTTTCCGCACGTACGGCAAAGGGAGCGGTCCCCGAGCACTCCGGGAACCGCTCCCTCCACGACGTCTTACTTGGCGCCCGCCGCACCGCGACGGATGCCCAGGCGGTCGACCAGCGCGCGGAAGCGCTGGATGTCCTTCTTGGCCAGGTACTGGAGCAGCCGGCGACGCTGGCCGACCAGGATCAGCAGACCGCGGCGGGAGTGGTGGTCGTGCTTGTGGGTCTTGAGGTGCTCGGTCAGGTCGGAGATCCGACGGGACAGCATGGCGACCTGGACCTCGGGGGAGCCGGTGTCGCCCTCCTTGGTACCGAACTCGCCGATGATCTGCTTCTTCGTAGCGGCGTCGAGCGACACGCGTACTCCTCCTGGTCTGTCTGACGCCCTCCGAGCGCCCCCGGTCTGCATCGCGGGAGAGCTTCCGTTACTCGGGAGGCGGGGATCCGCCGGACGCGACCTCCAGGGTCCACGAGGGGACTTCGGGGGTGCGTACGCACACGGCCGTCACTCAGGGTACCAGGGCCGGAGGGTCACCTTCACCGCGGTCGCCGAAGCGCTCCTGTCACGCGCGCGGGGTCAATAGGGTGAGTGCTCGATCCGACGGTACCGGCCGGGAAGGGGACGCTGCGCGATGGCGGAGACGGCGGAGGAGACCAAGGCGCGCAAGGAGCGCGAGCGGGACGAGCTGTACGCGCTCGACATCTCGGACGTCGAGTGGCAGTGCGCGCCCGGCACCGAGGAGCACGAGGAGCGCGTGGAGATCGCGTACCTGCCGGAGGGGGCGGTGGCGATGCGGTCGTCCCTGGACCACGGCACGGTGCTGCGCTACACGGAGGCGGAGTGGCGCGCGTTCGTCCTGGGGGCGCGGGACGGGGAGTTCGACCTGGAGCCCGGGCCGGACGGGGAAGGGTCCGCGCGGGCCCAGTGATCGGCCCAGTGATGGGCGGAGTGACGGCGGAGGGGGGAGCGCGGACGCTCCCCCCTTCTCACGCGGTGCCACCGTCCGGCGGGGTCGTGCCCGCGCCGGACGGGAATCAGCTCGTCATGGACCTGGCGGTCGAGTACACGTCGAAGACGGCCAGTGCCAGCGGCACCAGGGTCAGCAGCACAAAGCCCTCGGCGATCTCCAGGAAGCGGCCCCAGAACGGCGTGAGGGCGCCGCGCGAGACGATCAGACCGAGCGCCGTGACGACGGCCGCCACCGCCGCGATCGCCGCCACGAGCCAGACCGTCCGGATGTCGAGGTCGGTGCGGTCCCCGGTGAGGGCGTCGCGCACGATCGTGTGCGGCGGGTTGAGCGCCAGCCCGAGCCCGAGCAGGACGAGACAGGCGAGACCCGCGGCCAGGACGGGCGCGACCTGCGCGGTGTAGCGGAACAGGTGGGCCCGCATCAGGAACGCCACCCCGGTCGCGAGGGCGAGCAACTGGGCCCAGACGCCGTCGGAGAAGCCCAGCACCGCCGAGGCGGCGACCGCGAGCACCGCGCAGCCTCCGACGAGTCCCACGAGGAGTTCGTGCCCCCGGCGGGCGCGGGCGGCGACCCGCTCGGCGTCGACGGGTTCCTGGGGGGCGGGTTCGGCGCCGTACGTCCCGCGCGTGGCGGTGTCCGGCGGGTCGAAGCCGATCGGCAGCCGGGCGAACCGCATCGACATGCCCGGCAGGAAGGCCAGCGCCCCCACGGCGACCGGCGCGCACAGCGCGGCGACCTCGGAGGGCGTCCAGTCGGCGAGGATCGCCACGAAGGTGGCGGCCAGGCCGACGCCGGAGGCGCAGACGAGGGCGACGAACGGGCCGTCCCCGCTCGGTGAGCACAGGACGAGCAGGAACGCGGCCAGCAGCACGGCGGCGCAGGCGAGGAGGAACTGGAGTTTGCCGATGCCCTCGCCGGCGGCGAGCGGGAGGACGCCGGAGCCGGCCACCGCGACGCCGGGCAGGGCGCCCAGTCCGAGGGCGACGGCGGAGCCCCGGTCGTCGTAGACCCGGGCCCGTACGCAGGCGAGGACGACCAGCAGGACGCCGGCGACCCCGGCGAGCACGCCGGGCAGGCTGTGCATGTCGTGGCGCGGGTCGGCGGTCCAGGCCACGAAGGCGAGCAGCGCCGGCAGGACCCCGCCCCCGACGAGGCCCGCGGCGCGCGTCAGGTCACCGCTCCACAGAGTGTGCTCGCGCGTCACGGCGGAGGCGACCGCCTCGGAGACGTCGTCGAAGACGGCGGGGGGCAGCGACTCGGAGAAGGGCCGCAGGGTGAGCAGTTCGCCGTCGAGGATGCGCTGCGCGGCGAACGAGCGCGAGCTGTCGAGGACGGTGCCGTCCCGACGGACCAGGTGGTAGCCGACGGGGGCGCCCTCGGCGGCGCTCTGCCGGGAGAGCCTGAGTATCTCCGGGAGGATGTCGGCGACCGGGATGTCGTCGGGCAGTGCCACGTCGATGCGGCTGTCGGGCGCGACGATGGTGACCCGGCAGAAGCCGAGTCCCGTGCCGGCGCCGGAGGCGCCCCCCGTGCCGGGCTCCCCTCCAGTGGCTGCCGCGGAGGCCGTCATGCTCACCTGCTGCTCCCCCTCAGTGGTGATGCCGCGTCCGGGGTGTGAAAGTCCTGTGCCCCAGACGCGTTACCCGGTGCTTACCGACTCGGTCCGCGTGTGCTCACGCGAACATCCGGCACCCTATCGCCCCCTCGTCAGGCGTGGAGTCAGTAGGATCGCGCGGCGGCCTGCGTCCGCCTGACACGGGGTGGCGGACGAACACTCGTGGCCCGGCAAGGGAATTGGTGAGCAGTGAGCCACATCGTCGTGAAGCGCCCGCCTCGGGCGCTGCCGTCCGAAGTGTCCACGCAGGAGATCGTCCTGCAGCCTCCACCCGAACTGCCGCGGGGGCACCAGGAGAGCGTGCTGATGCAACTGCTGCCCACGCTGGGCATGGGTGGCTCGGTCGTCTTCTTCTTCACGAGCGGTCAGCCGTTCATGAGGATCATGGGCATGGTGATGATCGCCTCGACGGTGGCCATGTCCATCGCGATGGTGGTCCGCTTCCGCCGCGGCTCCCAGGGGCAGTTGGCGGACATGCGCCGCGACTACCTGAGCTATCTGGCGCAGACCCGGCGCACCGCCGTCGACACGGCGAGGACCCAGCGGGACGCGCAGTACTTCCTCCACCCCTCCCCCGAACAGCTGTGGGCCCTGGTGGCCGAGGGCAGCCGGGTGTGGGAACGGCGGCCGGGCGACGAGGACTTCGCGCAGGTCCGCATCGGGCTCGGCCCGCAGGCCCTCGCCAGCCCGCTGATCGCCCCCGAGACGGGCCCGGTGGAGCAGTTGGAGCCGCTCACCGCGGGCGCGATGCAGCGTTTCCTCGCGGTCCACGGCTCGCTGGACGACCTGCCGATGGCGGTCTCGCTGCGCGCCTTCTACCACGTCACCGTCAGCGGCGACCCGCAGTCCGTACGGTCCTCCGCCCGGGCCGTGGTGGGCTCGCTCGCGGCGCTGCACTCGCCCGAGGACCTGCTCGTGGTGGTCGCGGCGGGCCGCGAGTCGCTGCCCCACTGGGAGTGGGCGAAGTGGCTGCCGCACGCCCAGGCGCCCGGCGCGGTGGACGGCGCGGGCAGCCGCAGGCTCATCGGCGGCGACGCCCGCGAGCTGGAGGACCTGCTCGCCACGAGGCTGACGGGCCGTCCCCGCTTCCACCCCAACGCGGCGCCCCTGCCGGAGGAGCCCCATGTGGTCGTCGTCCTCGACGGCCTGTCCCTGCCGCCGGACTCGATGCTGGCCAACCCCGAGGGACTCCAGGGCGTCACCGTCCTGGAGGTCGTGCCCGGCGAGCCGGCCTCCGTCGGCGGTGACCTCTCCGTCGTCGTGCACCCCGGCTCGCTGCGCCTGGAGTCGGGGCACGGCGTCGTCTACGAGGGGACGCCCGACACCCTGTCCCACGAGTCCGCCGAGGCGCTGGCGCGGCAACTCGCCCCGCTGCGGATGGCCTCGGGCGGTGACGACGACGAACCGCTGCTCGCCAACCTGGAGTTCACCGACCTGCTCAACCTCGGTGACGCGGCGTCCGTGGACACCAAGCGGACCTGGCGGCCGCGTTCGCTGGCGGAACGGCTGCGGGTGCCGATCGGTCTCGGCGAGGACGGCCGGCCCGTGATGCTGGACCTCAAGGAGGCCGCGCAGGAGGGCATGGGCCCGCACGGCCTGTGCGTGGGCGCCACCGGTTCGGGCAAGTCGGAGCTGCTGCGCACGCTGGTGCTGGGGCTCGCGGTGACGCACTCCTCGGAGACGCTGAACTTCGTCCTGGCGGACTTCAAGGGCGGCGCCACCTTCGCGGGCATGGCGCAGATGCCGCACGTGGCCGCCGTCATCACCAACCTGGCGGACGACCTCACGCTGGTCGACCGCATGGGCGACTCGATCCGCGGTGAGCTCAACCGCCGGCAGGAGATGCTGCGCGACGCGGGCAACTACGCCAACATCCACGACTACGAGAAGGCGCGCGCGGCGGGCGCGGCCCTCCAGCCGATCCCGTCCCTGGTGCTGGTGATCGACGAGTTCAGCGAACTGCTCACCGCGAAGCCCGACTTCATCGAGATGTTCGTGCAGATCGGCCGGATCGGCCGCTCGCTCGGGGTCCATCTGCTGCTGGCCTCGCAGCGCCTGGAGGAGGGCCGGCTGCGCGGCCTGGAGACCTATCTGTCGTACCGGATCGGTCTGCGGACGTTCTCCGCGGCCGAGTCGCGCGCGGCGCTGGGTGTGCCGGACGCCTACGAGCTGCCCAACGTGCCGGGTTCGGGTTTCCTGAAGTTCGGCACGGACGAGATGGTGCGGTTCAAGGCGGCGTACGTCTCCGGGGTGTACCGCTCGGGTGCGCAGCGGTCGGTCCTGGGCGGCGGTCCGCTGCCGGTGGACCGGCGTCCGGTGCTGTTCACGGCGGCCGAGGTACCGGTGCAGTACGTGCCGGTGCCGCAGCAGCGGGCCGCGGGGCCCGAGGGTCCGGAGATCGACGACGCCCTCGCGGACACCGTGCTGGACGTGATCGTGCGCCGGCTGGAGGCGCAGGGGCCAGCGGCCCACCAGGTGTGGCTGCCGCCCCTGGACAGCCCGCCGTCGCTGGACGCCCTCCTGCCGGGCCTCACCGCCGTGCAGGGGCGCGGACTCACCCAGCCGGGGTACGACGGGGCGGGACGCCTGGTCGTGCCGGTGGGACTGGTGGACAAGCCGTACGAGCAGCGGCGCGACCCCTTGTGGGTGGACTTCTCGGGCGCGGCGGGACACATGCAGATCGTGGGCGGCCCGCAGTCCGGCAAGTCGACGCTGCTGCGCACGATCGTCTCGGCGTTCGCGCTGACGCACACGCCGCACGAAGTCCAGTTCTACGGGCTCGACTTCGGCGGTGGCGGCATGGCCGCGATCGCGGGTCTCCCCCATGTCGGCGGGGTCGCCTCGCGGCTGGACCCGGAGCGGGTACGGCGGACGGTCGCCGAGGTCTACGGTGTGCTGACGCGCCGCGAGGAGTACTTCCGCTCGGCCGGCATCCCCTCCATCGCGGACTTCCGCACGCGGCGGGCCCGGGGGGACATCCAGGTGAGCGACCAGCCGTGGGGCGACGTCTTCCTGGTCATCGACGGCTGGGGCAACTTCCGTACCGAGTACGAGGCGCTGGACCAGGTGGTCCTCGACATCGCGGCGCGCGGTCTGGGCTACGGCGTCCACGTGATCCTGACGGCGTCCCGGTCGATGGAGGTGCGGTCGAGCCTGAAGGACCACCTCATGAACCGCCTGGAACTGCGTCTGGGCGACACGATGGACTCCGAGCTCGACCGCAAGGTGGCCGCGAACGTGC
The DNA here is from genome assembly GCF_040638185.1 of Streptomyces sp. NPDC026672. Taxonomy (NCBI): domain Bacteria; kingdom Bacillati; phylum Actinomycetota; class Actinomycetes; order Kitasatosporales; family Streptomycetaceae; genus Streptomyces; species Streptomyces sp. NPDC026672. Next base: position 178,495 of record NZ_JBEZXS010000015.1, on the reverse strand, counting down.
CCGCGGGGGTGCCGGGCCGTGGTCAGGCGCCGCAGAAGCTGCACTTCATGGCCGCGGTGCCGCGCATCGACGGCCTGACCTCCGACACTGACCTCTCCGACGCCACACAGGCGCTGGCCACGGAGGTATCTCGGCACTGGACGTCCTCGGTGGCACCCGAAGTGCGGTTGCTGCCCCGGGAGTTCCCCTCGGCCGAGCTGCCCCCGGGCGACCGCTTCCCGCGCCGGGGCGTGGCCTTCGGGCTCGACGAGGACAACCTCGAACCGGTCTTCGTCGACTTCGAACAGGACCCGTTCTTCCTGGTGTTCGGCGAGAGCGAGGCGGGCAAGTCCAACCTGTTGCGGCTGCTGATCAAGCAGCTGACGGAGCGGTACTCGGGCGACGAGTGCAAGCTGTTCGTGGTGGACAACCGGCGCTCGCTGCTGGACGTGACACCGGCCTCGCACCTGGCCGAGTACATCCCGATGTCCAACTCCATGGACCACCACATGTCCGCCCTGGCGAACCTGATGCAGCGCCGCACCCCGACCGCGGACGTGACCGCGCAGCAACTGCGGGAGCGCAGCTGGTGGCGGGGGCCGACGGTGTACGTCGTGATCGACGACTACGACCTCGTGTCCACGTCGAGCGGGAACCCCCTGGCCGGGCTGACGGAGCTGCTCCCGTTCGCCCGGGACGTGGGGGTGCGCTTCATCATCGCCCGGTCGACCGCCGGCGCGGGCCGCGCCTCGTACGAGCCGTTCATGCAGCGGATGAAGGAACTCGGGGCGCAGGGTGTCGTGTTGGCGGGTGACCCGGGCGAAGGTGATCTGCTCGGCGGCATCCGACCGCGGCCGATGCCCGTGGGCCGGGGCGTCTTCGTCTCCCGGCGACGGGGGAAGCCGTTGGTACAGGTCGGGTTGGTGCCGGAACTCACGTACTGAGGGAGGTGGCGCGGCGGCGGGGCGAGGGGTGCGGGTCCTCCTCGGGCCGTGGCGGGATCCGCCCCTCCCGGGTGAATGTGATTCGCGAAAGCGATCTGCCTGCGGCTGGTTTGGCCCGGCGGTGCCGTCCGGCGGACGGCCCGCACCCGGGGCACCGGGAACTCCGCGGGGGGACACGGGGAAAGGGTCCGCACGTGTCGTGGGACGAGTGGGATCGGCTCAAGTCGCAGGCGGCCGGCGGCGCGTCGCCCCGCATGCGGCTGGACCAGCTCGATCCCGGCAGCGGCGGGCGACCCGCGCCCGATCCCGGCCATTACGGCGACCTGTCGGTCAGCCAGAAGGACCTGGCGGGGATCGGCACGCACGCGTTCGGCCTGTACAACGACCTGTGGGACAAGGGGCGCAGGGCCGTACCCACGAGCGGGACGGCCGCGCGGGCCCTCGGCACGGCCGGATTCGCACTCGGAAGCGCCCTGGAGCACGTCGCTCTGCGCTGGGACGAGCAGGTGGCCTCGCTCAGGGACGCGTGCGCCCACATCTCGAACCACATGACCCTCACCAAGAAGCTGCACGCGGACGACGACCACTACATCCGGCGGCGGATGAGCGGCATCGACCTGCTGGACGCGGGCTTCGACGAGCGGGTGGGCGAACCGGGCGCCAGGAACGGGGTGTACGGGGACCCGAAGGACAAGCACCAGAAGGGCGACGGCTCGAAGGGCGACGACTCGAAGGGCGACGGCTGATGGAGTTCGAGGCCCTGCGGAACGCAGACTTCGGCCCGCTGGACGATGCCGTCGACGACTGGTCGGCGATGGTGAGGGACCTCGCGACCCTCAAGGAGAGCGCGGAGAACGGGTTGCGCGGTGCGGCGCGGAAGGCCGACTGGAGCGGGTACAACGCCGTCGTCTCCAAGGACTTCATCGGCAGGACCGCCGGGGAGTTCAGGGACGCGCATGCCCAGGCCGATTCCATCCACAAGATCCTCAGGGACACCCGGAACGAGCTGAAGGCGTACCAGGGGCAGCTCGACTCCGCGATCGAGCGGGGGCGCCGCAGCGATCTGACGGTTGTCGGCAACGGCAACGGGCTCACCGTCACGGCGAACGTCCCTCCGGAGGGCGGCACACCGAGGGACGGGGAACACCTGGACGAGGCACGTCGGGGCGAGGTCACCGCGCTGCGCGACGAGGTCCAGAAGATCCTGGACCGGGCCACGGAGAGCGACGAGTCGGCGAGCACCGTGCTCAGGGCCGTCGCTGACGGGAGCTGGTACGGATTCTCGGACGTCCACCACGCGGACCGGGACTCCGGGGACCGGGCGGTCAGGACGGCGTCGGAACTCGCGGCGCTGGCGAGGAAGGGCCCCGGGGACCTGACGGTCGAGGAGTTCGACCGGCTCGACGCGGGTCTGAAGCGGTACGCCGACGACGAGTTGTTCGCCGCGCGCTTCGCGCCACGGCCCTGGGTGCGGACGGCACCCTCGACTTCTGGGCCGGCATCAACGACCCCTACGGCGCCGCGGACTTGGCACACCGAAGGGCCGACCGGTTCGACGACCTCCAGAAGAACCTGGGCCTCACCCTCGCGACGGCGACGCGGAACGACGGCGACGCCATGGCCGACTGGAAGCGCCGGATGATCGACCTGGCCGACAGACCGGTCGGCCGCAACGGCGGTTTCCCCCTCGGGGCGCAGGTGATGACGAACCTGATGCGCTGGGGCGAATACGACGACCGCTTCCTCGTCGACTACGGCGCCAGGCTGACCGAGACGGAGAAGAGGCTCACGGACAACGGCCGCCACGGCGCCTGGGCCCGCACGGGCGGCGACCCCCTGCTGAACCGTACGGGCACCGACTCGGGCTGGGACCCGATGACGGGTTACGTCAAGGCGCTGTCCAACAGCCCGAGGGCGGCGACGGAGTTCTTCGGCAGCACCTTCGTCACCCGGGACGAGGACCACGACTTCACCCAGGACCTCGACGAGGACGGCAAGGTGGCGAGGCGTTCGCTGACCGCCTTCGACTACCTCTTCGAGGAGCGCCACTGGCCCCGGGACGTGGACGCCGGGGGCGAGGACAGCATCGCGGGCCGCAAAAACCTGGCCCTGGCCCTGGAGGCGGCCACCACGGGACATCCGGCGGGCGAGCTGCCGACGGCGGACACCCCCGCCCACACCACCGCCCAGACCGAGCTCTTCGGGAGCCTGGTGGCATCCGCCTCGGAGGACCCGAGCCGCCTCACGGAGCACGGCCACATGGCGGACAGCATGGGCCAGAACAGCTACACGGCGCAGCTGATGCAGTACCACTTCGCCCACCCCGAGGCATACGCGCACGATCCCTCGTACGACCAGGAGGTTCGGCTCAAGGACGGCGTCGACTCCGTCGCGCGCACGGCGGGGCAGATCGAGGGCCTGATCGGCGCGGGACGCGCCTACGAGAGCGAGGTCCGGGGCGCCGCCAAGGACGCCGAGTACAACGCCCGGCTCGAAAGCATGGGCACATGGGGTGGTACGGCGGTGGGCATCGGCGTGGGGATGGCCACGGCACCGCTCACCGGGCCCGGCGGCGCGGTTGTCGGAGACCTGGCGGGTACGGCCGCCGACGAGATCGTCGGCGCCATCGTCGAGGGGTCCATGAGGGACAGCTCCCACGAGGTCGTCTACCGCAACGGCGTGACGATCGAGGACACCCGGGCCTCCACGTACGCGTCGGTGGAGGCAGCGGCCAGGAACGCGGGCAGGTACTCGGGGCGGCGCCCTCGGCCAAAGGCCCTGCTGAGTGTCGGAATCCTGCTCGCCCTGACCCTCCTTGCCGGTGTCGGCTACGCTCTTGGGCTTCCACCGTTCGAGAAGGCAGGTGAGATCAGGGCGGACGAGGTCTGCGATTCTCTGGGTTCCTCGTCAAGCGCCGCCGACTCGTTGAGGAAGCTGCTGCCCGAAAAGCCGTCATACGCCTTCGATGACAGTGTGCGTTTTCGCGACAGCTCCACGGCCCCCTCCTACGAGTCGACGTGTTTCGTCGCCGGGGACGGCAGACAACTGCTCGTGGCGGAGGCGACCTTGATGAGGGACGAGACGGCCGCAGGCTGGACGGGTTGGCTGAAGGGAACGGCCGCCGACGTGTCGAACGTCCGGTCGCTCACCCCCTTCGAGGCCGGTGAGGCGGCCGTCGCCTCCCCCGGGTTCGCCGCGGTCTTCGTGCCCTGCGTGTCCGCTGGAAGGGTTCCGGGCGGTCAGTACAGCATCAGCGTCTCGGTCGAATTGCGGCAGTCGGGGAATTCCGGTGGTGACGCGGCACGGGACGAACTGATCCGCCTGGCCGGGCTCGCCGGCTCGTACGCGTATGCCCGAGCGAAGTGCGACATGCCCCCAGGACCCCTGTGACCCCGGTTCAGGCGGGGTTGGTGAAGGAACCGTACCGAGAGACGATGTGGCGGAGCGTGGCCGGTTGCCGCCTGCTAAGTTCACAAAACGCTCTGTGTCGAGTGGGTTCCGGAAGCAGTGGGCCGGGGCCTGCCCCGCGCGGAGCGGACACACAACGGGGAAGGGGGCCGTGCATGGCATGGGATGAATGGGAGCGGTTGAAGTCCGAGGCACACACGGACGGTTCGACGCACATGCGCCTCAATCAGCTGGCCCCGGAGGGCGGCGGGGGCGGCGGGGACCTCGTCGTCCACCAGGACGACCTGGGTGCCGTGGGGCACGACGCCTACCTGCTGTACGACGACATCAGCAAGGGTGCGGACATCGCCGCGGTCGGGGCCGACAAGGCCGGAGCCGGCTCCACGTCGCAGGCCGCGGCCACGCTCAAGTCGCACAACTTCGCGACGGGCGGCGCGCTGGAGAAGACCGTCGAGGTGTGGTCGTCCCAGGTGAAGTCGGTGCTCCAGGCGTGTGCGCACATCTCCAACCACCTGAGCTACAGCCAGAAGCGGCACAGCGAGGACGACGCCCAGATCTCCGCGGTGCTTCGCGCGAGTGACGGTTCGACGGTGTCGGTGTCCCAGCTCGACGGCTACTTCAAGTAGGGGAGTCTCACATGGCTCTCACGTTCACGGACCTGGTCGAGGTCGACCTCGGCAGGCTCGCCACCGCCGTCGCGGACTGGAAGAAGTCGGTCGATGCCCTCAAGAAGGCGGCCGAGAGCGCCCGCAAGGGCATGCAGAGCAAGTCGGACACGGCTCGCTGGGCGGGCGTCAACGCCACGGTGACACGGGAGTTCATCACCAGGACGACGAAGGAGATCTCGGATCTCCACGCCGAGGCGGACAGCATCTACCAGGTGCTCGACGACGGGCACACCGAACTGGCCTCGCTGCAGAAGCAGATCAAGCAGGCGGTGAACGTGGACGCGGGCACCCTGGGTGTGCGGGTCGAGGACATCGGCGACGGCAAGGTCCGCTGCTTCTTCCCCCACGTCCGCGGCGACACGGACGAGCGCACACAGGAACAACTCGACTCCAGGCAGGAGCTGGAGGGCCGGATCAACCGCCTGCTGGCACACGCCGCGGAGATCGACTCCTCGGTCGCCCGGGCGCTGGCCAAGAGCCATGGCGGCGACGCGCACAACGCGGGGCACAGCCGCTACGAGTCCCTGAACGACGCCGAGGTCGAACGCGCGCTGGAAATCGCCCGCAAGGGCGACAAGATGTCGGACGCGGAGCTGCGTGAGCTCGACGGGTTGCTGCGGTTCAACTCGGGTGAGAAGGACGGGGAGTTCGCGACCGAGTTCTACCAGGGGCTCGGCGGGCCCGAGAAGGCGCTGCAGTTCTACGCCGAGATGTCCATCGACGGCACCGATGCGCAGGCGACCAAGACGCGGCTGGACGCGGTGCAGGACCTCCAGAAGGTCATGGGCTACACGCTGGCCAACGCCACGGACCCGGACCACCGGCACCATCTGCCGGACAGCTGGAACGCGGAGTTCCGGCGCCTCGGCACCCAGCAGATCGGCTGGGAGCGCGGGCAGATGAACAAGCCGTACGGTTACCAGGTCCTCGGCGGTCTACTCCGGTACGGCAACTACGACGCGCGGTTCCTCAACCCCATCGCGGAGCACATCACGCAGCTCCACAAGGAGGACCCGTACCGCTTCCTGATGAACAAGCCCGCGGGCTCGCCCGACACCTACGGCTTCAATCCCTCGGGGCGGCTCGGCACCGGCAACGATCCGCTCAACAGCGTCCTGGAGGCGCTGGGGCACAGTCCTGACGCCGCCGAGAAGTTCTTCACCCAGCCTCCGACCGCGTACAACGACGACGGCACGGTGAAGAAGGACGGCAAGCTGGGCTTCGACTCGTACCTCGACGTGTTCACCGACAAGGACTTCGAGTGGACGGTCGACACCAACGACATGAACGTCCTGGCCGACGAGGACAAGACGAGGAAGGCGCTGGGCTTCGGGCCCGAGGCGCTGGGGCACGCGTTGGAGGCGGCGACGACGGGGCGGCCGTACGACAGCGGTGACATGGCCGACGCGATCAAGCACACCGAGGCGCGTGCCGATCTGGTCCGTGAGATCGTCGACAAGTTCGGGCAGGACCCGGAGCTCATCCGGCACAACGAGAACGGCGACATCGACGAGGACTCGGGTCCGCTCTACGCGCTGCGGGGAAGCCTCGGGGAGATCACCGCGGAGTACATGGGCGACTTCCAGCAGGCGATGTACAAGGAGGACCCGGGCAGCGACCTGTTCTCGACGTTCGGCTCTCCGGCGGGGCTCGATCCGAACAGCGCCACCCGCTTTCTCGGCGAGGTGGGACAGGACCCGGACGCGTACGCGACCATCACGAACGCGCAGCAGGCCTATACGGCGAATCTCGTCGACCACGTGATCAATGGCGACAGCCAGTCGACGGCGTCGCTGGACGGGCGGGTGGGCGCGGCGGTCGCACCGGGTTCGGCCATCGCCGGCGTCATGAGCGACGCGAGGGCCCATGCGATCTACGAATACCACACGGCCTCCGACCAGGCGTACAACGACGCCGCGGCCGACAAACAGAAGTGGGTCAACCGCATCCTGGGCATGGGCATCGAAAAGGTCGGCGAACGCGTCCCCGTCGCGGGCACGGCTCTTGAATGGGCTTCTGAGGATATTCAGGAGTCCATTATGAAGAGTATTGAGCACGATACGGCTAATGAAGCGGAAGCTCAGGCTGGCCAAGCGTACCAATACGGCCGAGACGCAGCGATCGATTCCGCTGCGTCCGCCGTTGACCATGCATTGGTGAACAATGACTCCATCAACCCTGATACCGCCGATGATCTAAAGCGCGCCGCGCGCATTTCGGCGGGCCACAGCCACACGGACGGTGCTCAATGGAAATCGGAGAGTAGCGCGAATTGACATCTCACCCTCACGTCGTGCGAGGCATCGCATGGTTCATCACAGCGGCGGCCGCAGTGAGTTGTTCATCGAGTGAGCCGAAGCAGAAATTCACGATCCCCAAAACCGTGTGTGGTGTCGCCGCTCCGAGCGATGCGTTCTCCCGACTCCTGCCTGAGTCCGGCAAGAAACTAACCGTTGACGAGCACGGCACTTTGGCCGACGGCAACGTCACCTGCGGGATCAATGTGGACAAGAACAACATGGTCCTCGTGGTGAACATGGAGCGCATCGGTACTGACGCATCCGCGCGGGGCGTCCTGGTCGATCGGCTCTCGATCTGGCAGCAGAAGTCCGCGGAGAACGGCACCATCGCATATGTCGATCACGCTGCCGCATCGCTGATCAAATGCCGCGGGGCAGGGATCGAGGAGGAAGATATCAGCACCTTCATCAAGGTCCTCAATCCCGGTCGACCCGATGAATCGGCCATGAAAGACATGATCTCCGGATACACGGCTGCACTCAAGAAGAAGCAGCCGTGCACGCCCGAGTCGTAGGTGCTGGGCGATACCGAATGATCGCCAAATGAAACAGGGTGGACACCTCCCGTGCGTGTCCACCCTGTTTGTTTTGCCCGGCGGGGTTACTGAAAGTAGCTGGCCGCCTTGAGGTCGCCGCCTCGGTAGTCGCCGCTGGCCTGGTTGACCTTGTGGCCGATGCTGACCAGCGCCGCGTGGATGGCGGCCGCGTCCGCGTCCCACTCCTTCATCTTCTGGCCGAACTGGTTCGCCGCCTCGCCCTCCCAGCCGCCGGCGACACGGACCACGGCGGCCTTCAGCGCCTGAAGGTCCTCTTCCAGCTTCTTGGCCTGGTTGCCGAGCTCCGTGGTGATCGCGTCGAGACCGCCGTACTTCACGGCGAGTTCGTCGTAGTGCACGTCAGCCATGCTTCCTCATCTCTTCGTTGGCTTCTGCGGGCCGCGGGCCCGTGTCACGCGGGGGCGGCGCTGCTCAGTAGCTGTTGAGGGCCGAGTTCGCTCCGCCGTACTGGACGTCGATGCTCTGCATCGTGGAGCGCACCGCGTCGTCGTTCTTGCTCGCGATCTTGCGGGTCTCGTTGATGTTGTCGAGGAACCACGTGAGCAGCCCGCCGATGTGCTTGACGCGCTCGTTGATCTCGACCTGCTTGTCGTTGAAGGCCTTGGCGCCGATGCCCCGCCAGCTCACCTCCATCGTGTCCAGGGTGCCCTGGAGGCTCTTGAGCTGCCCCTGGATGGACTCGTACCGCGTCACCATTTCCTTTTCGAGCGCGATGACTTCGCTGTCACTGAGCCGCTGGCCCGGTACCGCCATGGTCGGACTTCCTTTCGTGAGGTTTCCTGTCGCGCGCGGGCGTCAGGTCGTTCGCCGCTTGCGGGTCACGGCGAAGATTCCGCCGCCTGCTGCCACGACGACGAGTACGGCGCCGAGGATCACGTACAACTGCGTGTTGTCGTCGGACGAGTTCGCATTCGATCCTGCCGCCGTGGTCGCGCCGCCTGAAGAGTCCTTGGGCTCTTGTGACGAGGCTGATGCGGAGGAGGAGGGCTGGGAGGAGGCCCCGGCGACTCCGCTGCCGTTCTCGTAGCTGAGGGGGTCGGTGTTGGCGGGGCCCGGGTTGATGCCGCTGTTCTCCAGGACCTTGCGGGGGCGGACGAGGCCGTAGCCGAGGTAGTTGCTGCGCTCGTTCCGCGGCCAGCTGCGTCCGGCGGTGTCGATCAAACTGCGGAGAACCTGGTTCGCCGTCCAGTCGGGGTGCGCGGACCAGATGAGGGCGGCGGAGGCGGAGGCGATGGCGGTGGCGGCACTGGTACCACCGCCGTTGTCGCAATAAGAGCGGAAGGTCGCATCGCACCACTCCGGCAGGCCGAGGCCAGGAGCCGACAGGTCCACGTAGCGACCGTGTTCCGAATACTTGGCCACCTTGCCGTTCTTGTCCGCCGCAGCCACCCCCACGACGAACGGATACGCGGCCGGATAGCCGATGAAGTTCTTCGTCTCCGCGTCGTTACCGGTGGCGGCGAACATCAATTTGCCCTTGGATTCCGCGTACTTGACCGCTTTCTCCACATCCGGATCAACGGTGTCGCCGCCGAAGGACATGTTGATGATCCGCGCGTCCGTGTCGGCAGCTGCCTCGATGGCCTCTGCCGGCTCAATTGCGATCTTGTCCGAGTCTCCGGTGATATTCACGTGATACGGAACGATTTTCGCGCCGGGGGCCAAGCCCTTCAGGCCCCCACCGGCACCGGTACCGGCGATCAGTTCGGCCATCGTCGTCCCATGGCCGTCGATGTCGCTCGTCGCTCCACGCGCGGCCGCCTTCGGCACCTCGTCCACCAGCACCTGGCCCCTCAAGGACGAGGTGTTCGGGTTGACGCCGCTGTCCACGACAGCCACCTTGACACCAGTGCCCGTGCTGGTCTTCCACATCCCTTGAGCGTCCATGGGGTCCAGGTACCACTGCTTCGACTGAGTATCGGCAGCGACGGCGCTCGTGGCGAGCTCCGAGGACGTGACGGCGACTGCACCAAGTGCGGCGCACACGATGGCGATCCGCCTTCCGGTACGTCCCGTGAAGACCGCAGTCGATCGGCCCCGTCGGCTGGTCCCTGTCACCTGTAGATCCTCGCTTTTTCGTTCAGTCAGTCGCCGACGGCGTATCGCGTCGCCCAGTTCCGGACCGGCGTTCGCCCTTGTCGTCCGTGCGGTTCTTCCTGTGCTGACTGCCAGTTGAGCTCTGTGGCTTCCGCGCGTTGCCACCCGCCAGTCCGCCGCCCCTGCCTGTCGGGCTCGTGCCTGTGGGCTTGCCCACCACGCCGTCCGGGTTACTCGCCGGAGGACGAGCCTTTTGTCCCCCGCGTGTTTCAGCGGCGGAGTTCTGTGCTCCGATGACGCCCCGTTGCCCGGCCCTGCCCGCAGGCGTCCTCGCGCTGTTACCGCCTTCGGCGCCGACGACCGTACCCCGCGGCACCCTGCTCCCGCTTGCCTGTTTCGCGGGGTTGGCGGTGGGTCTGCCTCCGACAACACCGTTGCCGCGTGCCGCCCCCGTGGGACCGGCCGCCCCGCCGGCTCGACCATTCGCGGGGCCGCCTACCGTGCGCGGAGTACCACCGGTCACGCCACGCCCCATGGGCGATCGAGCCCCTGCGCCGTCACTGCCCCGGACACTCGACTGGGCGTTACCCGCAACGCGTCCGACCGGACCCGTGCCAGAGCGTCCAGTGACCGCACCGCTGGAGGTACCCGCACGTCCCTCGTTCGGAATCGGGGACTTGCTCGTGGAGATCGGGGACTTGGCTCCCCGGGCGCCGCCGATCGGCGACCTGCGAGCGACGGATCCTGCGAATGTCGGAAGAACAGCACCTGAAGCCAAGGGCGGCGTAGGCCCGCCGGTGCCAAGCACCGGGGATTGCGGAGTCGTCGCCGGTCTCACGGCCTCCTGCGGCGGCAAGGTACCGACACTGTCGATCTCCGTACCGAGATCCCGGGCCGGCTCGACGCGCGGATCGCTCTCGTGCTCGATCGATCTTGTGATCGTCTCCCCGGAATCCGGGTGACGGCTCACGACGCCGACAGGCTCGTGGTCAATCGGTTCCGGCCGATGGGTCGTCTCCGCCGTTACGCCGCTTCGCGGACCGCCCGGGGCCATCCAATTCCCGGTCGGCTTCGGCACCCCCACATCCGGCATCGCCTCGAACGTAGGGGGCTCCTGGGCCGCCAAGGTCTCTTCCGAGACCGCGTAGAAGGACGCCAGGCGGTTCATCTGGTTGATGGCTTCCTGGCGGTCCTTCTCGGCCTTGATCGCCGCCGCGTACTCCTCGTTGCTCGCCACCCGCGCCGGCGTCGGGATGTCGGCCGTCGTCTGCGTCGGGTCGGGGCGGGTGTCGCGGGGCGGCATCGCCGCGCGGACGGACGCGAGGCCCGTCGCCGCCGCCGTGATCTGGGTGCCGGCGACCTCCGCGAAGGAGGCGAGGTTGAGGGCGTGCAGGACGAGGTTGCCGCCCCAGTCACGGAAGGCCGTGCCGGACTCGCCCTCCCACTCCACCCAGCCGATGTGGCCGCGCAGTTCCTCGGCGGCCTCCTGGATGGCGTCGCGGGCGTCCCACAGGGCCTTGCCCGCCGTCTCCAGGTGCTCGGGGTTCGCCGAGTCGACCATGTCGATCATGTGGTTCAGGGCGTGGCCCTCGAAATCCGTCTTGCCGAAGAAGCGGACGGTTCCACCGAAAGGCATGATGTTCGCCACGGTGTTGACCATGTCGATCGCCCCGACCTGCGCCGTGGCCCGGTCCTGCTCCTCCTGGTGCGGAGTCTGCTGTTCCTTCTCACCGGCCACTAGAAGCCGCCCTCCGTCGCGTCGTTGCTCTTGGGCGCGGCCCCGCCCTTCTTGGCGGCCTCCGCCGCCCTCCGCGCCTGTTCCGCTTCCTCCTGCTGTCGGCCGATGTCCGTCTGGATCTCCCAGAACCGGCGTCGTTGTTCCTCGTCGAGGTTGCTGAAGTCGCCGTGGGCGCCGATGACCGCGATCTGGATGGCCTCGATCTGGAGGCCCAGGTTCTTGGAGAGCGTCGTCAGCCGTTCGTGGACGCGCTCGTACTGACTGTGCAGGCCCTTGGCCTCGCCGAAGCTCCCGGCGCCGCTGAACGACGCCGCGGAGAGGGTGTGCGTACCGATCTTGCGCGCGCTGCCGGGTGAGCCTTCGAACGTGGAGAGCACCGCGTCCACACGCTTCTTGAAGGTCCCGAGCGCCTCCAGGCTGGCCTTGAAGCCCCCCATGTCCGCAGGAAGCACGATGCCTTCCCTCCCCGTTCCCCGTTGGTGAAGCCGTCGGGTGACGCTCCGATGACTCCGGCTGACGTTGAGCGACGCACCCTTCGACCACTGTAGTCATTGTGTAAAAGGCGGCCAACTGAACTTTGCATTGGTTCAGTTACAAAGTTGTCGAGACACCGTCAGGAGGCCGGCCCAAGCTGCTCCCGGCTGCCTGCGGGCGGAGCCCGGCCAGGGGGTCTGAACAGGCGACTCTCCGGTCACGTAACACTCGCGAACTTCCGTCGTCTGCGTCGCGCGTCGCGTATGGCCACCGCCGTGCCGCCGAGGCCGGCGACGAGGACCACCGCGCCCACGGCCACGTACGTGGCGAGTCGGGCGTTGCGTTCCCGTGCCGTCTCGCCGAGTTGGAACCTGGCGGGCGTCGGAGCCTCGGGTCTGCGCAGTCCCGTCCCGGCGTCGGGGGACTCGATCGGGTGATCGTCCTCCGTGAGCGCGCGTACCGGGTCGACCACTCCCCAGCCCACGAGCCGGTCGTGGCCCGCGACGGTGCGTTCCGCGGTCTGCTCGATCTGAGCGACGACCTCGCGCGCGGTCCAGTCCGGGTGCCTCGCCTTGATCAGCGCGGCCACGCCCGACACGTACGGCGCGGAGAAGCTGGTGCCGTTGTCGGAACAGTGGCCGCCCTGCGGCACCGTGGAGATCATGTCGACGCCGGGCGCGGCCACGCCCACGAAGTCGCCGGACTGGGAGAAGGCGGCGCGCTCGTTGTTGCGGTCGGAGGCGGCGACCGCCAGCACGCCCTCGTAGGACGCGGGGTAGGTCTCCTTGACGTTGCCGCCGAGCCCGTCGTTGCCCGCCGAGGCCACGACCACGACGCCGGCGGCCAGTGCCCGGTCGATCGCCTGCTCCAGCTCGCTGCTCGGCCGCACGGCGTTCGACGTGTCCTGGGAGATGTTGATGACGCCGGCCCTGGCCTGGACGGCGTAGTTGATCGCATCGGTCAGGGTGTCCACGTTGCCGTGGCCCTCGGCGTCGTTCTGCTGGATGGGGATGATCGTGGCCTCGGGGGCGAGGCCGACGAAGCCGGTGCCGTCGGCGGGGCGGGCCGCGATGATGCCGGCGACCTTGGTGCCGTGGCCGACGGTGTCCGTCGTACCGTTCGCGCTGCCGCGTTCGATCGGGTCGCCGTTGTCGTCCTTGAGGTTGCGCGGCATCAGATTGCGGCCGCTCTTGACGTCCACCGCGTCCTTGAGCTGTGGGTTCCGCACGTCCACACCGGTGTCGATGACGGCGACCCGGACGTTCTTCCCCTTGGACCGGCTCCACAGTTCGTCCAGGAGGACACGTTGCAGGGCCCAGGGGCGGCCGGGGTACTCCCCGTTGGGGAACGTGCAGTTCTCGGAGTACGGGCGGCCTGCCGCCACCGCGGGGGACGCTCCCGGGACGACGGCCGTCGCGGCCACCGCCGCGGTCGCGGCCGCCAGCGCCGCCGCACGGCGCGGGCGGAAGGAGCGAAACGAACGGAACGAACGGAACGAACAGAAGGAGACGAGCGGGTGCGGCATGTTTCTCTCCCTCTACGAACCCTGTGGCTGGCGTGCCGCCGACGTCGACAGGCGCGGGCCCGTGGGCAGGAATTCCGACCAGGTGGCGGGGATCGGCGCTGGGGCGACGTTCTTGTATCCCAGCCGGGTCTGCGCCTGTTCGGCCTCCTGCTGGAGCTGCCGGCGCTGTTCGGCCGTGGTGCCGATGCCCGCGTCGTCGGTGGCGCTGTCCGCGTTGGACTGGAGCACGTAGCGCAGGCCGGTGTCGGTGACGAGGAAGACGGGGCCCGCCGTGGTCTCCTCGCCCTGGAACTGCCGGTAGAGCTGGCCGGAGCCGGGCGTGACGTAGGCGCTGGAGGAGCCGGTGGGGAGCCTGGCCGGGAAGTCGGTGCCGGCCCAGGTGCTCAACGTGGTCGCGCCGGTACGGGAGTTGACGTCGCGCAGGACGTTGCAGACCGTGCTGCGGCTGCCGGTCGCGCCCGACGCCTCGTTGACGGGCACGGGCGAGGCCGTGGGCCAGTGGTGCTCGGTGCCGAACGCCTTGCCGGGGACGAGCGCGCCGGGGCTCATCTCCTTGGCGTGCCCGGCCTGGCCGAGCAGGGCCAGGTCCTCGCTGAACAGCAGCAGTTGGGCGATGAACGCGGAGACGGGGGCGACCCGGCCGGGCAGGACCACGTAGTACTGCTCGGTGTTGCTGTCGAGCGCCTTGAGGACGGTGCCGACCTTGTCGGTGGCCGCGTCCAACTGGCCGGGCGCGTGCGCCGTTTCGCCCGGCTGTCCCTCGACGCGGGGGAACGTGACGGGGTCGCCCCGGTGCAGTGTGGCCAGCCATTCGCGGGAGACGCGCTGGGGCTCGCGGCCGGAGCCGACGACGGCGCGCAGCAGCAGTTCGTCGTCCTTGTCGACGGGGTACGCGGTGCCGCCGGCGTCCACGACGGAGCGGCTGCCGTCCGGGCCCTCGACGTACAGGAGCTGACCGCCCCTCAGCCGGCCCTTGCCGTCGGTCGCCCGCATGTCACGGGGGGCGAGGACCAGGGCGGCCTTCTGGATGGACTCGCCGCCCGCGCCGGGGCGTTCGCACACGGCCCAGCGCTTGGCCGTGCCCGCCTCGGACGACGGGGGCAGCCGGTCGGGCGCGTACGGGATGCCGATGGTGACGCCGTGCGGGATCCTGCCGCTGTCGAGGACGGACTCGGAGACGGTGACAACGTCGCCCTGGCTCTCGTCCAGGAGGAGCTTGGCGGAGGCCATGTTGAGGACCGGGTGCAGCTGGAGCTGTCCCTCGGTCTTCAGGACGACGTACCGCGTGGTCGACTTGTCGGCGATGATCACCTTGGCGCCGGGGGTGTTCCACCCTTCGGGTGCCGTCGGTTTGAACATGCCCCACGCCCCGAACACGGCCATGACGACGACGCCCACGAGGATGCCGGGCAGCAGGGCGCGCAGCGGCCGGGGCGCCCCCTCCTCCGAACCGTCGGGCGAGGACTGGAGGAAGGCCGCGAGCATGCGGCGCTTCGCGAAGGTGTAGGCATTGAGCTGGTCGCGCCGGGATGCCATCTGTGCCTGTCTCTCCCCGTGTCTGGCCTGGGACGTGTGCGGGCGACGTGCATCCCGCCCTCGATGTCGGACCGGCCCCCTACTATGCCTGGTATCCGCGGTGACGTGCGGAGCGGGTAGGGTACCCGGGCCCTCAAGGGCCCTGTGCGGTGCGGGAAGACCGCCGGTTTGTGAGCAGAACGGGGGGATGGAGTGATGGCTTCGGGAACGCGCACCCGGTCCCGTGACCGGTCGGGGGCGCAGGGCTCGCCGGCGTCGCGGACGGGGTCGCCGCGCGGCCGGTCGGCGTCGGGCGCGCTCCACCTCCGGGGCCGCTCGGACCAGGTCGGGGCATTCCGGTTGCAACGTCTGGTGCTGCTGGAGCTCGCGCTCGCCGCGCTGCTCGTCGGCTGGGCGATCGGCCCGGTGGCGCTGATGGCGGGCGGTGTTGTCGCCGTGGCCCTGGTGCTGCTCTCCTTCGTGCGCCGCCGCGGGCGTTCCGTGCCCGAATGGCTCGGTATCGCACGGGGGTTGCGGGCACGGCAGCGCCGCGCCGAGAACGTCGTGATACCTCCGGGCACGGAGCCGGGACTCGCTCCGGCCCTGGAGTGCGACCCGAGTCTGCGAACGTACGCGTACGGCGGCCGGGACCGCAGGCCCGTCGGCATCGTGGGTGACGGGACGTTCGTCACCGCTGTGCTCCAGGTGGAGGCGGACGCCACCGCGCTGCGGGCCGAGCGCAACCGTCGTCCGCTGCCGCTCTCCCTGGTGCACGACGCGCTGGAGGTGGACGGCGTCCGCCTGGAGTCGGCGCAGGTCGTGCTGCACACCCAGCCCGCGCCCGCGCTCCACCTTCCCCAGCAGTCCGTGGCCGTCGCCAACTACGCGCCGCTGCAGGAGCGGACGGGTGCGCCGGCCGTGCGCATCACGTGGATCGCGCTGAAGCTCGATCCCGAGCTGTGCCCGGAGGCCGTGGCCGCGCGCGGGGGCGGCCTCGCCGGGGCACAGAAGTGCGTCGTGCGGGCGGCGGACCACCTCGCGAGCCGGCTGACGGGTGCCGGATTCCGGGCGACCGTGCTCGACGAGCAGGAGCTGATCGCCGCCGTCGCCACGTCGGCCTGCGCCAATCCGCTGGTGACGGCGGAAGTGGGGCGGACGGAGGCGCGGGAGCGGCGCACGGAGGAGTCCGGCCGGAGCTGGCGGTGCGACGACCGCCGCCACACCACGTACTGGATCCGCCGGTGGCCCACGCTCGGCGGTGAACGGGCGCCGTCGATGCCCCAGTTCCTCGCCCTGGTCACCGCCGTTCCGGCGCTCGCCACCACCTTCAGTCTCACGCTGGCGCGCGGGGAGCGGCAGGAGGTGTCGGTGTCCGGGCACCTCCGGGTGACGGGCAGCAGCGACGACGAACTGACGGCCGCGCGCCGCGCGTTGGAGGCCGCCGCCCGTCACACGGGTACGGGACTCGCCCGCCTCGACCGGGAACAGGTGCCCGGCATGCTCGCCACTCTGCCCCTCGGAGGTGCCCGGTGACCGCCATGCCCGCACGTGCGGCGCAGCCGCCCGCCGACCGTGCCGAGGAGCGGCCCAGTGATCGGCAGGGGGCCCGTGAACTGCTGCGCAGGGGCTTCGGGTTGATCGGTCCCCGGCACGCCCGGCACACCGTCTCCGTGGAGGGCCTCGACACGCTCGCCCTGCCCATCGGGGACGACGGCGTGGTGATCGGGGTGGACGCGGAGGGCCGGCCGGCGGTGCTGGGGCTCAACCGGCCCACGCCGTACGACGTGCTCCTCATCGGAGGTCTGTGGACCGCGCAGGTCATCGCCCTGCGGGCGGCGGCCACGGGGGCGCGGGTCGCCGTGGAGACCGGACGCCCGCAGGCGTGGATGCAGATGGTCCACGCGATGGGCGGCGGGCAGAACGGCCTGGCCGTGTACGACGTCGGACGGGTCCCCCCGCAGGGGACGTCGGCCGGAACCCCCGTGCTGGTGGTGCGGGACTGCGGCATGCGGCCACCGCGCGGGCGCGTCGTCGCCGGTCCCTGGCAGGCGGTGCTGACCCTGCTGCCGTATCTGAGCCCGGTGGCCCCGCGGTTGCTGCGGCAGGCGCAACTCGTCGGGGTGCAGCGGATCTCCCCCGACGAGACCCTGGAACTGGGCCGTACGATCGCGCTGCCCCAGGCCGAGATCGAGTCCCTGCCCGGTCTCGCGGACGGCCTCACCCTGTGGTGCACGGACCACGACCGGCAGTACGTGCTGACCCAACCCACCGACGCCGAGGTCGGATTGCTGGGCATGCCGCGCAGGATGGACTGAACCGGCCCGCGCGCGACGCGAATCGAGTGCGTGCCGGTCCTCTGTCTCGCTCGCCTGTGCGGAACTGAGCGTGTTATCAGTCGGTTTCCTTGCCGATGACACATTTCGTACGTCGTTTACGGGCCGTTTGTGATGCCCTGGGCGGGCGGTGAGGGGCGGACGGGCCTGCCGCGTCCGGCGATGCGATGACTAGGCTGGTGTTCGGCGCGATGCCGGAAACCCGTGGACAGGGCGTCGGCGCTTCAGGGGAGCCGGTGGATCGGTCGACCTCGAACGACCAAGGACGACGAGTGTGGGTCGCCCCGGCACGGCATGAGGGTGCTCGACCACTTCAGGAGGAACTGTGAGCAGCGACCGGGACGGGACGCGCGGGGGCTGGGCCACACCCGGCGATGACCAGCCCGACGCGGAGACCTCCATCGAGACGACGGGCGAGTTCACGATCGATTACGCACCGCCCGCGTGGTACACGCAGAACACGGCGGAGGCGAAGAAGAAGGACAAGGCGGAGCCCTCGGCCCCCGGGGCGCCGTTCACTCCCCCACCGCCTCCGGCGGCTGCGCCCGAGGCCGCTTCGGCTCCGCCGGAGAACGACGGGTTCGAGCTGCAACCGCCGGAGGCCGAGGCGCCGGTGGCGTCGGAGGAAGGCGAGTCCGGCAGCGGTCAGCCGGAGAGCGGCGCGACGATGCGGTTCTCCGCGGGCGCGTTGCAGCGGGAGATCGCCGAGCGCGCGGCGGCCGAGGACACGGACCGTGCGGATGCCGACGAGCCTCGGGGAGAGGCCGAGTCGGACACGGAGGACGCCGAGAACACGGCCGACGACAGCACGGAGGGGGACGCGTCGGCGGAGTCGGAGACCCCGGACGCCGTCACGGCCGACGCCGAGCCCGAGGAAGAGGAAGAGCCCGGACCGGCTGCGGACTCAGCGCCGGAGGACAGCGCGGAGCAGGACAACACGGCGGAGGACGGTTCCGCCCAGGACAGCGCGGCGCAGGACACGGCCTCGCCCGCGCCACCCACGCCTCAGGACACCCCTGCCCCGGAACCCGAAGAAGCCGAGCCCGCCACCGCGCAGGGCACTGTACCCACGGCTCCGGACGACACCCCCACACCGCCCGCCGCACCCGCCACACCGCCCGCCGCACCCGCACCCGCACCCGCACCCGCACCCGCACCCGCACCCGCACAGGCTGCGCCTCCCGCCCCGCACGATGCCGCACCCCCGGCGCCGCCCGCACCCCCGGCGCCGCCCGCTCCCTGGGCTCCCCCGCCCGCCGCACCGCAGGGCGGGGTGCCTCCGCTGCCGCCGACGTACCAGCCCGCGGCACCGGCGGCGGCCGGCCAGTGGCCCGCGCAGGGGATGCCGCAGCCTCCGGCGACCCCTCCTGCGGCCGGGGCCGATCAGCCCGAGTCCGCGGCGCCGCAGTCTCCGCCCGCCGCCGGGCCCGGTCAGCAGCCGCCGTTCCAGCCGCAGGCACCGCAGCCCGCGCCCGCCGCATGGAACCAGCCCCCGGCCCCGGCCGGTTACGGCTTCCCGAACCCCACGACAACCGGTCCCGTTCCCCCCACGCCCCCCGCACCCGCACCCGCGCCCCACCAGCCCCCGACCCCCAACGCCCAGCCCGGCTACGGCTTCCCCCAGCCCCCGGCCCCCAACGCCCAAGCCGGATACGGCTTTCCGCCCCCGGGCGAGCAGCCCCCCACCCCGGCCGCACCCAACACCCCGGCGGGTTACGGCTTCCCGCAGCCGAGGCCGCACAGCGACAACACCCCCACCCCACAGGGCCCCCCGCCGCCACCGACCCCCAACCCCCAGCCGGGCCACGGCCACCCGCAGCCCCCGGCCCCCAACCCGCAGGACGGCTACGGCTTCCCTCCCCCCGGCACACCCGCACCGCCCGCACACCAGCAGCCCCCGACCCCGGCCGCGCCCCACACCCCCGCCGGCTACGGCTTCCCGCAACCCGGCCCGCAGGGCGACAACTCCCCGGCGCCTCAAGGACCCCCGCCCCCACCGGTCCCCAACCCCCAGGCCGGTTACGGCTTCCCCCAGCCCCCCGCGCCCAACGCGCCCCACGCCCCCGCCGGGTACGGCTTCCCGCAGCAGGCCGGTGCCGGTTCGCAGCCCGACCCCTCTGCCCAGGCGCCGCAGGCACCCGCGCCGCAGGCACCCGCACAGCCACCCGTAGACCCCCGTGCCGGTGCCGCCTGGCCGCAGGCCGTGCGGCACGATCAGCGGCAGCCGGTCAATCCGGGGGCCGCGCCGCTCGGGTACACCGCTGCCGTGGAGCTGTCCTCCGACCGGCTGCTGAACAACAAGAAGCAGAAGGCGAAGAGCGGGCGCCCGACGGCCGCGTCCTCGCGGTTCAGGATCGGCGGGAAGAAGGAGGAGGCCGAGCGGCAGCGCAAGCTGGAGCTGATCCGCACGCCCGTGCTGTCCTGCTACCGCATCGCGGTCATCAGTCTCAAGGGCGGTGTCGGCAAGACCACGACGACCACCGCCCTTGGTTCGACGCTCGCCACCGAGCGGCAGGACAAGATCCTCGCGATCGACGCGAACCCGGACGCCGGCACCCTCGGCCGACGTGTGCGCCGGGAGACCGGGGCCACCATCCGCGACCTCGTCCAGGCGATCCCGTACCTCAACTCGTACATGGACATCCGCCGGTTCACGTCGCAGGCGGCCTCCGGGCTGGAGATCATCGCCAACGACGTCGACCCGGCGGTGTCCACGACGTTCAACGACGAGGACTACCGGCGCGCGATCGACGTGCTGGGCAGGCAGTACCCGATCATCCTCACCGACTCCGGCACCGGTCTGCTCTACAGCGCCATGCGCGGTGTGCTCGACCTCGCCGACCAGCTCATCATCATCTCCACCCCGTCGGTGGACGGCGCGAGCAGCGCCAGTACGACGCTGGACTGGCTGTCCGCGCACGGCTACAGCGATCTGGTGTCGCGGTCCATCACCGTGATCTCCGGGGTTCGCGAGACCGGCAAGATGATCAAGGTGGAGGACATCGTCAGCCACTTCGAGACGCGCTGCCGGGGTGTGGTGGTGGTGCCGTTCGACGAGCACCTGTCCGCCGGTGCCGAGGTCGACCTCGACATGATGCGGCCGAAGGTGCGGGAGGCGTACTTCAACCTCGCGGCGATGGTCGCCGAGGACTTCGTACGCCACCAGCAGTCGCACGGGCTGTGGACCAGTGACGGCAATCCGCCCCCGGTCGCGGCCCCGCCGATGCCGGGCGGCCCCGTGCCCGGGCAGCCCCATCCGGGCCAGCCCCAGCACCAGTCCCCGTACCCGCCCCACCAGCAGCCGTACCCGCAGGTCCCCGGGCAGCCGTACCCGCAGCCCTATCCGCCGCAACCCGGCCAGCCGGGTCAGCCCGGCCAGGCGTACCCGCCGCAGCATCCCCAGGGGCAGCCGCCGTACCCGCCCCAGCAGTAGGCGGCGGGGCAGGAGCCCGATACGAACGACGAAGGGCGGCCGGTGCGCGAGACGCGCCGGCCGCCCTTCGTCGTGTCCGTGCGGGCGTTCAGTCCTCCGCCGCGATCAGCTCACGGCACCGCTTCACGTCCATGGCCATCTGCTCCAGCAGGGCTTCGAGGGACTCGAACTTCGCCTGGCCGCGGACGTACGCCAGGAAGTCGACGGCGACGTGCAGTCCGTACAGGTCGAGTCCGACGCGGTCGATGGCGTACGCCTCCACCGTGCGCTCGGTGCCGTCGAACTGGGGGTTGGTGCCGACGGAGATGGCGGCCGGCATCACCTCGCCCTGCGCGTGCAGATACCCGGCGTAGACGCCGTCGGCCGGGATCGCGGTGTGCGGGAGCGTCTCGACGTTGGCCGTCGGGAAGCCCAGGTCGCGGCCGCGCTGCGCGCCCCGCACGACAACACCCTCCACCCGGTGCGGGCGGCCCAGGATCTCGCGGGCGCCCGCGACGTCGCCCTCGGCGACCAGGCGCCGGGTCAGGGTCGAGGAGAAGGGCTCGCCGCCGCCCGCCTCACCGGTCACGTAGAGGTCGACGACCTCGACCTCGAAGTCGTACGTCCGGCCCTGCTCGGTGAGGTACTCGACGTTTCCCGCCGCCTTGTGGCCGAAGCGGAAGTTGGGGCCCTCGACGACCGCCCGGGCGTGCAACTTGTCGACCAGCACCTTCACCACGAACTCGGCCGGGGACAGCTTCGAGAACTCGGTGGTGAAGGGGAGGATCAGGACCGCGTCCACGCCCAGCTCCGCCATGAGCTCGGCCCGGCGGTGGTGCGGGGCGAGCAGCGGCGGGTGGCTGCCGGGGCGGACGACCTCGCTGGGGTGCGGGTCGAAGGTGACGACGACCGAGGGGACGCCCCGCTCGCGGGCGCGTTCCACGGCATGCTTGATGATCAGCTGGTGGCCGCGGTGCACCCCGTCGTAGGAACCGATGGTGACGACGCTGCGTCCCCAGTCCTCGGGGATGTCCTCCAAGCCACGCCAGCGCTGCACTGTGACCGCTCCTCGAACCATTGTCCGTATTTCCCTTGACCGCTTACGCAGCTCTAAGGGTGCCATGCCGGGCCGCCGGGACAGGCATCGGGCGGGCATCGGCACCAGGCTGTGACGGTGTGCACGCGTGCGGGACGTCACGCCGGGACGCGCACGCCCGCCATCGTGCCGAGCATCCGGCGGGTGCTGGGGCCCACGACGACGGCCCAGTCGTCCGGTCTGTCGGTCAGCCAGCGGGCCATGGTCGCGGCGAAGCCGGGCACATGCCGGCCCAGGTCGACCAGGCCGCGGTCGAAGCGGTTCGCACCGTCCGGGGTGCGCACCAGGAGGAGGCCGGTGCGGTGGACGAGGTCGCGGACCTCCTCGCCCGCGTGCCCGCCGAGCGCGGCGGCGTGCAGCAGGGCGTCCAGGACGGCGGGCTCGCGCTCATGGGCGAGCAGGTGCTCCAGGAGCTCGCGGCGTAACGGGCGGGACGCGGGGGTGCCCGGGCCGGCGAGCACCGTGGCGAGGGCCGCGCGGACGGATTCGGGGCCGTCGTCGAGGAGGGCGGTGACCAGGGGCAGGAGCACGGCGCGGGCGGCCGGTCCGTGGTCGAGGCGACGATCGACGTACGCGGCGACCGCTCCGGCATCACCCGGGCCCGCTCCGGCGTTCCCCGGCCCCGGCTCCGGTCCCGGTCCCGCGTTCTCCGGCCTCGGCCCGGCGTTCTCCGATCCCCGTCCCACGTTCCCCGGCCCCAGCCCCGCGTGCCCCAGTCCCAGCCCCGCGTGCCCCAGTCCCGGCCCCACGTCCTCCAGTCCCAGTCCGGCAGCCGCCAGCACCAGCTCCGTGATCGGGCCGGCGAGTGCGGGTGCGGTCACCTCGGCCAGGGCGCGCAGCGTGTCGCCGGTGTCCGGTGTGCCGAGGCGGGTGCGGAAGGCGTCCAGGACCGGCCCCGGATGGGTGGCCAGGGCGGGGAGCAGGGCGCGCGGCGGGAGCGCGGGGTCCGCGGCGGCGAAGTGCCCCAGGGCGCACGGGAGATGGCGGTCGCGGGTGACGGGGTCGTGGACGAGGAGGGCGAGCGCGCCACCGTGCGGGGCGCGGTCGGCGGGGCGGGCGAGCAGGGCGAGGGCGGCGCGGCGCAGCAGGGCGCGGTCGGTCTCGGTGCGGGCGTGGGGAGCGACGCGCATGCCGTAGGTCGCCGCCGCGTCGAGGCGGTCCCGCCGTCCGTCGTGGGCCCATCGGTCGACGGCCCGGCACAGGGCCGACGGCGCGTCCTCCGCGAGCACGGCGAGCAGTTCGGCGCCCCGCCGGTGCCCGCTGTCCAACAGCACCTCGGTGAGCGCGTCCGGGGCCCGGTGCCGATGGGTGTGCAGCAGCGCCTGGGCGGCGGTGGCCACGGTGGCGTACGGCATCGCGGGCAGCGCGCGGTCGTCGTCGAACCAGCGGGTGAGCGCGGGTTGTACGGCGCCGGGGTCGGCGGCGAGGAGCCGGGCGACGGCGTCGAGGTGGCGGGGCTCCTCGACCGTCGTCCCGGACGGCGGGGGGTCGGCCAGGACCAGTCGGCGCAGCAGGTCCAGGCGCTCGGCGGCCGGGAGGGGCAGGCCGGTCCAGAAGGCCGGGCCGAACTCCGGTGGTACGGGCCGCTGTTGGCGGCGCAGGTCCACGAGGGTGTCGGCCAGCAGCGTCAGGACGCCCGTGTAGAACGTCGCGTCCGGCACCCGTGGCAGGGTCCGGGACAGCAGCCGGGCGGCCCACCACGAGCCGGGGTCGAGGTCGAGGGCGTGGACCAGGTCCGCCAGCCGGCCGGCGAGTGCGCCGGGGCCCTGCCGGTGGCCGAGGAGCAGCAGGGCCTCGGCGACCGGGCCCGCGCGGTGGTGGGGAACGGGTCGCCGAGGGGCGGGGCCCTGGCGGTGCACCAGGGTGTGCAGGGCCTCGTCGAGGTCGAGGTGCAGGCCCTGGATCCAGTCGGCGGTCTCCTCGTGGGCGAAGCGGTAGCCGTCCCCGGCGGGCACGAACAGCCCTTCGGCGAGCACGGCGGAGGCGCAGTCGACTCCCCCGGACGGGCCGGGGAACAGCGCATCGAAGGTCCGCCGGTCCAGTTTCCCCCGCCCCGGCCCGAGGCTGCGTCGCGCGGCCTCGTGGACCTGTCCGCAGACCCGGGCGGCGAGCCGTCGTACGTCGGTGCCGCGTAGCCCGTGCCAGGTGGCGAGCCGGACGGCGACGCGCAGGCACAGCAGGTCGAGGTGGGCCGTGAACACGTCGTGCCGGTCGACGGGCCCGGACGGCGCGGTACGGGGGAGCGCGGCGCGGACCTCGCCGAGGAGGGCGAGGGTGAGGGGGTGCCGGGCGTCGTGCCCGGTGAGGACCCCCTCGGGGACGGCATGGCGCACCCGGGCGCGGCGGGCCTCGGCGGGCGTCAGATCGCCCAGGCGCACGCACACCACCCCCGCCCCGGCCCCCGTCCCCGTCCCCGTCCCCGTCCCCGTCCCCGTCCCCGTCCCCAGGCCGTTGTACGGCGCCGGGCCGGTGAACCGGGCGCCCGCCTCCTCCCACCACTCCTCGCCGCACGCGACCACGAGCCGTGTCCCGGTCGCCCGCAGCCACTCGGCCGTCGCCCCGGCCCACGCGGAGAGCCGGTGGCCGAGGGCGCGCGGCATCTCCTCGGGCGCGTCGAGCAGGAGGAGCAGGGGGTGTCCGGCGCGGGCGGTGAGCAGTGCCGGGGTGAGCTCGCCGAGGTCGTCCGGGTGACTGGAACGGGCGGCGGCGACGGTGCGGGCGGCGCGTTCCAGGGCCCGTCGTGCCGCGTCGGCCACGGAGGTGTCCGCGGCATCGAGGTCGGCGCCGCGCAGCCAGAGCGCCGGCGCGGGGTCGGGTGCCCGGCGGCGGCGTGCGGCGAGGGCCGCGAGTTCCGTCGTACGGCCGCTGCCCGGGGCGCCGACCAGGGCGACGACCGCGGCGCCGGTCGCTCCCGGCTCCGCCGACTGCCGTACGACGGCGGCGCGTTCCACGGGCTGCACGGTGCCGGCCGGGCCGTCCTGCGCCATCGAGGCGTCCGTGAGCCGCAGGACGCCCGCGAGGTTGAGGTCTGCGCCGTAGGCGGGGACGGTGGCGGCGTTGCGGGCGAGGAGGTCGGCAAGTGGGCCCGGTGCGGCGGCGGTCGGCGGCACCGCGAAGCCGACGTCGCGTGCGTCGGAGCACAACGCGCTTCCCAGGACGGCGAGTACGGCTCCGGTCCCGGCGTCGAGCACCGGTCCCCCGGCGGTCCCCCCACCGGGGCGCAGCGCGTCGCGCCCGGCCGTGCCGACCGCCAACTCCAGTGCTCCGTCGATGAGTCGGCGGCCGTCGCCGCAGTCGTAGGTGACCCGGGCCGTGCCGAGCACCCGTGCCTCGCGCCAGTGCCCGGCGGGGATGCGCACATACGCGCCCGGCTCGGTCCGTCCGCGCACGCTGATCGGCAGCGGCTCGGCTCCGAGGCCGTCGGCGCGGACGAGGGCGAGGTCGAGTCCGGGCAGCGGGGTGATCGCGTCGGCGCTCACCCGGCAGGTCCGCCGCCCGGCGCGCAGGACGAGGCCCGGCTGTCCGTCGACGACCTCGTGGCCGGTCAGGACGGTGCCGTGGTGGTCGGCGGCGAATCCGAGGCCCCGCGGGCGCCCTGCCGGGTCGCACACCTGGACCAGGGCGTCGTCACGGGCCGCCGCGGCAGCCCGGTTGTCCCCGCCCCGGGTCCCACCCGTCGCCCGACGGCCGCTCCCGCCGCGCGGGGCCGGTGCCGTCATGGCCGTACCTCCCACCGTGCCTCCGTGTGTCCTGAGGACCGACCGTAGGGGCGGAAAGATGGGGCAAACAGGACGTCCGGGGAAAGCGCCCCCTTCCGAGCCCCCGGTTCACTCCGAGCGCCTGCCCGGACGGGTGAATTGGCGGGTACGGCTGGATAACCCTAGGGGTGGGGGAACCGAGGGGGGACCGTGGAGCGGCGGCAGTGACAGGACCCCGTGGCCGCCGCTCCACGGGCAGGGCCCCGTGGCCCCGCCCGGTGTCAGCCGAAGACGGCGAGGCTCTTGGCCTTGCCCTTCTGCTCCTCGACCAGGGCGAGGAACCGGCCCTCGGGATCGAACACGGCGACGGGCCCGCCGCCCGTGTAGGTGTCGGGCATCTCCAGGCGCACGCCGTTGGTGAGCAGCCTGGCCCGGCGGGTGTCCACGTCCCAGCGCGGGAACGCGGCCGTGGCGGCTTCGGCGACGGGCATCACGGTCAGCTCCTCCTGGAGCTGCTCCAGGGTGCGCGCGGCGTCCAGCCGGTACGGGCCGACACGGGTGCGGCGCAGCGCCGTGAGGTGACCGCCCACGCCCAGCCCGGCGCCCAGGTCGCGGGCGAGGGCGCGGATGTAGGTGCCGGAGGAGCACACCACGGAGACCACCAGGTCGAGCACGGGTGTCCCGTCCTCGGCGACGGCGTCCCGGACGTCGTACACGGTGAACGAGGAGACGGTGACGGGGCGGGCCGGGATCTCGAAGTCCTCGCCCTCGCGCGCCCGCTTGTACGAGCGCACGCCGTCGATCTTGATGGCGCTGACCTTGGACGGCACCTGCATGATGGCGCCGGTCAGCTCGGCGATGCCGGCGTCGACGGCGTCGCGGCCGACCCCGGAGGCGTCGGTGGCTGAGGTGATCTCGCCCTCGGCGTCGTCGGTCAGGGTGTTCTGCCCCAGCCGGATCGTGCCGAGGTATTCCTTCTCGGTGAGCGCGAGGTGACCGAGGAGCTTGGTCGCCCTCTCCACTCCGAGCACGAGGACGCCCGTCGCCATGGGGTCGAGGGTGCCCGCGTGGCCGACGCGGCGGGTCCGCGCGATGCCGCGCATCTTGGCGACGACGTCGTGCGACGTGAAGCCCGACGGCTTGTCGACGATGACAAGGCCGTCGGGCGGGGTGGGCCTGCTGGTCATTCGGCGGTGTCGTCCGTCTCGTCGTCGCCGTCCTCGGCCGGCTTGCGGTACGGGTCGGCCTCGCCCGCGTACGCGGCGCCCGCGGACGCCTCGCGTACCTTCTCGTCGGACTGGCGGGCCTTGTCGAGGAGGTCCTCGATGGTCCGGGCGGTGTCCGGGAGGGCGTCCGCGACGAAGGCGAGCGTCGGCGTGAACTTCACGCCGGCCGCGCGTCCGACCTCGGAGCGCAGGATGCCCTTGGCGCTCTCCAGGCCCGCGGCGGCGGCCTTCCGCTCCTCCTCGTCGCCGTACACCGTGTAGAAGACGGTCGCCTCCCGCAGGTCCCCGGTGACCCTGGTGTCCGTGATGGTGACGTGCGTGCCGAGCCGCGGGTCCTTGATCCCGCGCTGGAGCTTCTGGGCCACCACCTCTCGGATGAGGTCCGCCAGCCTTTTCGCCCGCGCGTTGTCGGCCACTGGTCCGTCTCCCGTTCTTTCCTGTCTCTGTTCTGTGGTCAGTCGTCGTCGCCGTGGATGCGCCGTCGCACGGACAGCAGCTCCACCTCGGGGCGAGCGGCGACCAGCCGTTCGCACCGGTCGAGTACGTCGGTGAGGTGCGACGCGTCGCCGGAGACCACGGCGAGTCCGATGCCGGCCCGCCGGTGGAGGTCCATGTGGTCCACCTCCGCCGCGCTCACGGCGTACTTCCGCTGGAGTTCGGCGACGATCGGGCGGACGACGGAGCGCTTCTCCTTCAGCGACCGTACGTCGCCGAGGAGGAGGTCGAAGGACAGAGTCCCCACGTACATGTATGCAGCCGGTTCACCCGCCGGCGCGGGATAGATGGCCCTGCGGTGAGCAGGAACATCAAGAAACGGTACCCCGTTCCTGCCGGAGGCTCGACGGGGTTTTGCGTTGGCCGGAGACACCCGGAGACACCCGGCCCCCGGCGTCACCGCCCCCGTCTCGCCCACCGCCCACCCGAATCCGTCGACTGAGAAGCGGACGGCGGGGACTCGCCCCGGACGTCGGCCTCCCAGCCCACCGGGTCGGGTGGGCGGGTGGGCAAAAGGGGTGTGCCGGCCGACGGACACATGTTCCGTCGGCCAGCACCGACCACCGGCCTAAATCAGACCCGCGGCTTCTCGCGCATCTCGTACGTCGCGATGACGTCGTCGATCTTGATGTCGTTGAAGTTGCCGAGGTTGATACCGCCCTCGAACCCTTCGCGGATCTCGGTGACGTCGTCCTTGAAGCGACGCAGGCCCTCGATGTTGAGGTTCTCCGCGATGACCTTGCCATCGCGCAGCAGGCGGGCCTTGGTGTTCCGCTTGACCTCGCCGGACCTGATGAGCACACCGGCGATGTTGCCCAGCTTGGACGACTTGAAGACCTCGCGGATCTCCGCCGTACCGAGCTCGACCTCCTCGAACTCCGGCTTGAGCATGCCCTTGAGGGCCGCCTCGATCTCCTCGATCGCCTGGTAGATGACCGAGTAGTACCGGACGTCCACACCCTCGCGCTCGGCCATCTGCTGTGCCCGCCCGGCGGCGCGCACGTTGAAGCCGATCACGATGGCGTCGGAGCCCATCGCCAGGTCGATGTCGGACTCCGTGACCGCACCGACGCCGCGGTGCAGGACGCGGATGTCGACCTCTTCGCCGACGTCCAGCTGGAGCAGGGAGGATTCCAGCGCCTCGACCGATCCGGACGCGTCGCCCTTGATGATCAGGTTCAGCTGCTGGACCTCGCCGGCCTTCAGCACCTTGTCCAGGTCCTCAAGGGACACGCGGCGCGTGCGCTTCGCGAAGGCCGCGTTGCGCTCGCGGGCGGCACGCTTCTCCGCGATCTGGCGGGCCGTACGGTCCTCCTCGACCACGATGAAGTTGTCGCCGGCGCCCGGGACGTTGGTCAGACCCAGCACCTGGACCGGGGTCGAGGGACCCGCCTCGGCGACGTTGTTGCCGTTGTCGTCGAGCATGGCCCGGACCCGGCCGTAGGCGTCGCCCACGACCATCGTGTCGCCGACCCGCAGGGTGCCTCGCTGGACGAGGACCGTCGCCACGGCACCGCGGCCGCGGTCGAGACGGGACTCGATCGAGATGCCCTGCGCGTCCTGGTTGGGGTTGGCCCGCAGGTCCAGGGCGGCGTCGGCGGTGAGGACGACGGCCTCCAGGAGGCTGTCGATGTGCAGACCCTGCTTGGCGGAGATGTCGACGAACATGGTGTCGCCGCCGTACTCCTCGGCCACCAGGCCGTACTCGGTCAGCTGACCGCGCACCTTGGTCGGGTCCGCGCCCTCGACGTCGATCTTGTTGACCGCGACCACGATCGGCACGTCGGCCGCCTTGGCGTGGTTCAGGGCCTCGACGGTCTGGGGCATCACGCCGTCGTTCGCCGCGACCACGAGGATCGCGATGTCCGTCGACTTCGCACCACGGGCACGCATGGCGGTGAACGCCTCGTGACCCGGGGTGTCGATGAAGGTGATCGCCCGGCCCTCGCCGTTGACCTCGGTCGCGACCTGGTAGGCACCGATGTGCTGGGTGATGCCGCCGGCCTCGCCCGCGATGACGTTCGTCTTGCGGATGGCGTCGAGCAGTCGCGTCTTACCGTGGTCGACGTGACCCATGACGGTCACGACCGGCGGACGGACCACCAGGTCGTCCTCGTCGCCCTCGTCCTCGCCGAACTCCAGGTCGAAGGATTCGAGCAGCTCGCGGTCCTCCTCCTCCGGGCTGACGATCTGAACCGTGTAGTTCATCTCGCCGGCGAGCAGGTGGAGCGTCTCGTCGGTGACGGACTGGGTCGCGGTGACCATCTCGCCGAGGTTCATCATGACCGCGACGAGCGACGCCGGGTTGGCGTTGATCTTCTCCGCGAAGTCGGTGAGCGACGCGCCGCGGGAGAGACGGATGGTCTCGCCGCCGCCGCGCGGCAGCATCACGCCGCCGACGCTCGGGGCCTGCATGGCCTCGTACTCCTGGCGACGCTGCCGCTTCGACTTGCGACCACGACGCGCGGGACCGCCGGGACGGCCGAAGGCGCCCTGCGTGCCACCGCGGCCACCGGGACCACCCGGACGACCGCCGAAGCCGGGACGGCCACCGCCGCCACCGCCGAAGCCGCCACCGCCACCACCGGGACCGCCGCCACCGGGACGACCGGCGAAGCCGCCGCCACCGCCCGGACGACCGGCACCGCCGCCGCCACCACCGGGACGACCGGCGAAGCCGCCGCCGCCACCGGGACGACCGCCGCCACCGCCGGGACGACCGGCACCGGCCGGACCACGACCGCCACCGGGGCCGGGACGCGGACCGGCAGCGGGACGCTGCGGCATCATGCCGGGGTTCGGACGCGGACCGGCCGGGCCGGGACGCGGACCGCCCTGCGGACGGGGCATGCCGGACGGGCTCGGACGCGAACCGCCGGGAGCCTGGGGACGCGGACCGCCGCCCTGGGCGCCGGGCGCCTGCGGACGGGGACCGGCACCGGGAGCACCGGGACCGCCGGGACGCGCGCCCTGCGGGCGGGGAGCCTGCGGGCGGGCCATGCCGGTGGAGCCACCGGAGGTGAAGGGGTTGTTGCCCGGACGCGGACCGGCCGGACGGGCACCGGGACGCGCCTGGCCACCGGAGCGGGGACCGCCCTGGGGACGGCCCTGACCCTGGCCCTGGCCCTGACCGGGCGCACCGCCGGGACGGGCGCCACCGGGCTTCGGAGCACCGGGGCGGGCACCGGGACGCGGGCCCTGTGCGGCGGCCGGAGCCGGCGCGGACGGCGGAGCGGTGAACTCCGGCGTCGTGGGCGCGGCCGGGGCCGGACGCGGCGCGGGCTTGGGGCCGGGCGTCGGGCGCGGGCCCTGGGCGGCGGCCGGAGCCGGAGCCGCCGGCGCGGGGGCGGCCGGGGAGGGGGCCGCGGGCTGCTGCGGAGCCGCCGGAGGCCGCGGGGCGGCCGGCTTCGGGGCAGCAGGACGAGCCGACTGCGCCGGAGAGGGCGCGGCCGGCCTGGGGGCAGCCTTGCGCGGGGCGGGCCTGCCGGCGGACTTGCCGTTGCCACCGCCCTGGAAGGCGTCGGTCAGCTTGCGTACTACGGGCGCTTCGATGGTCGAAGACGCCGAACGGACGAATTCACCGAGTTCCTGGAGCTTGGCCATGACGACCTTGCTCTCCACACCGAACTCCTTGGCGAGTTCGTAGACCCGGACCTTAGCCACTTCGCTCCTTTGAGGTCCGGGTTGCGGCCGGACCGTCGCTAGTTCATGGGCGTACTCATCGCGTACTCATCGAGTGCTCATCGCAATCTCGACCTGCTTTCGACTCGCGAGGTACCAGGACCGCACGGGGTTTCGCGCGGCACGTCTTACGGTGTTGCCTGCTCAGCAACTGTTGTCTGCTCCACGTACTGGCGCAACGCCTTTGTGTCGAGCGCTCCCGGGGCACGCAGTGCCCGTGTGAACGCCCGGCGGCGCACCGCCTGGTCGAGACAGACCGAGACGGGGTGTACGTACGCACCCCGGCCGGGCAGCGTACCGCGAGGATCGGGGGCGCATTCGCCCTCGATCTCCACGATGCGCAGCAGATCGTTCTTGGCCGCCCGTTGCCGGCACCCCACACAGGTGCGTTCAGGGCATACTCCGGCGTGCGTCCGGCCAGACACTCCTAAGTCTACCTCCCCGTACCGACCTCACCCTTTTGGGGCCGGAATCGAACAGCTGCCGTACAACAATCTGTCGTGATCCAAGCGGCGTGCGGCCTGGATCTATTCCCCGGGCTGCTCGGTGTCCGGCCGGATGTCGATGCGCCATCCGGTCAGACGGGCGGCGAGCCGGGCATTCTGCCCTTCCTTGCCGATCGCCAGGGAGAGCTGGTAGTCGGGGACCGTGACCCGGGCGGAGCGGGCGGCGAGGTCGACGACCTCCACCTTGGACACCCGCGCGGGTGACAGCGCGTTCGCCACCATCTCGGCCGGGTCGTCCGACCAGTCGACGATGTCGATCTTCTCGCCGTTCAGCTCGCCCATCACGTTGCGCACCCGGCCGCCCATGGGGCCGATGCAGGCGCCCTTGGCGTTCAGGCCCGAACGGGTGGACCGGACGGCGATCTTGGTGCGGTGTCCGGCCTCGCGGGCGATCGCGGCGATCTCGACGGACCCGTCGGCGATCTCCGGGACCTCCAGGGCGAACAGCTTCTTCACCAGATTGGGATGCGTGCGCGAAAGGGTGACGGACGGACCGCGCACACCCTTCGCCACCCGGACGACGTACGACCGCAGCCGCAGGCCGTGCTGGTACGTCTCCCCGGGGACCTGCTCCTGCACCGGCAGGATGGCCTCCAGCTTGCCGATGTCGACGAGCACGTTCTTCGGGTCCCGGCCCTGCTGGACCACTCCGGTGACGATGTCGCCCTCACGGCCGGCGTACTCGCCGAGCGTCGCGTCGTCCTCCGCGTCACGCAGCCGCTGGAGGATGACCTGCTTGGCGGTGGTGGCCGCGATGCGGCCGAAACCGGACGGGGTGTCGTCGAACTCGCGGGGCTCCTGGCCCTCTTCGAGGTCCTCGGGGTCCTCCTTCGCCCACACGGTCACATGCCCGGTCTCCCGGTTGAGCTCCACGCGCGCGTGTCGGCGGCTTCCCTCGGTGCGGTGGTAGGCGATGAGGAGGGCCGACTCGATCGCCTCGACCAGCAGGTCGAAGGAGATCTCCTTCTCCCGTACCAAGCCCCGCAGGGCACTCATGTCGATGTCCACGGCTACGCCTCCTCTTCCTTCTCGTCCTTGATGTTCGTCTCGTCGCCGGACTTCTCGTCGGCGGACTTCTCGTCGGCGGACTTCTCGTCCTTGCGGTTGAACTCGACCTGTACCCGCGCCTTGGCGACGTCGGTGAGCGCGAGCCTGCGGGTGGTCGCCCTGCGGCCCTTCACCCCCGGCACCTCGACGTCGAGGCCGTCCTCGTCCACGCCGAGGACGCGGGCGACCAGCTCGCCGCCCTCGTGCAGCTGGAACCGCACGAGGCGGCCGGTGGCCCGTACGTAGTGGCGGTGTTCGGTGAGGACACGCTCCGCGCCCGGGGTGCCGACCTCCAGGTCGTAGGCACCCGCTCCCATCGCGTCCGTCTCGTCGAGCTTCGCCGAGAGCGCACGGCTCACATCGGCGATCCGGTCGAGGTCCGCACCGGTGTCGGAGTCCACCACGACCCGCAGCACCCGCTTGCGCCCGACGGAGTCCACGACGATCTCTTCGAGGTCCAGGCCCTGTGAGATGACGAGCGGTTCCAGGAGTTCCCGCAGCCTCTCGCTCTGGGTGGTGCTCATCCGGGTGACTCCTCGGCCGCGTGTGCTGTTGTGGGATGGGTCGCGTGTCTGGTCAAAGGGTATCCGGTCGCGGGGTGTGTTGCCGTCCACCTGCGTACGGGCGGTGCCGGTGAGTGGCCGGGGGCGTGTGCGCGGGTACCGTGATCACGGGCGAGTCGCCCCCTGCCGGTTCTTCCCCCCGTACGAGTTCCCCGAGGACGTCTGCCGTGCCCCTCCCCTCGCCTCCGCGGGCCCTGACCGGGCCGCGCAGAAGATCCCTGCTCGTCACGGCCGCCGGTGCGGCGCTGCTCGCGGGCTGTTCGTCGGCCGGCGCGGGCTCCGGCGCCGGCACGAAGTCCGGTCCGTCGCCCGAGGAGCGGGAACGCGCGCGGGCGAACCGCGACAGCCTCGGGCTCGTGGAGCGGTACGACGCGGTCCTCGCGGCGCACCCCGGACTGGCGGAGCGGCTGCGGCCGTTGCGGGCGGAGGTCGTACGGCACGCGGCGGCGTTCGCGGACGGCGCGCGGGCCACGGCGTCGCCCTCCTCCTCGGCGGTCGCGCCCGCGGCGCCGCAGGCGGCGGTGCCCGCGACCGAGAAGGACGCGCTCGCCGGCCTCGCCGCCGCCGAGCGCGCGCTGGCCGACCGGCGCGCGAAGCAACTGCTGGACGTGCCGGGCGAACTGGCGCGGCTGCTGGCGTCGGTGGCGGCGGCCGGGGCGGCCCACGCGTATCTGCTGACGGAGGGTGGCAAGTGAGCGACGAGGGCAGGGCCGCGGAACTGACGGCGGCACAGGCGGCGCTGGCCGCCGAGCACGCGGCGGTGTACGGGTACGGCGTGGTCGGGGGCCGGGTCGGCACCCAGCGGCGCGCGGAGGCGCGGGCGGCGTACGACGCGCACCGGGCCCGGCGGGACGCGCTGGTGCGTGAGGTGCGTGACCTGGGCGGCGAGCCGGTGGCGTCCAGTGCCGCGTACGCGCTGCCCTTCGCGGTGCCGGACGCGGCGGCCGCGGTGCGGCTGGCGGCGGAGCTGGAGGACCGGGTGGCCGGGGTCTACTCCGACCTGGTGCGGGCCACGGGGGGTGCGCGGCGGGGTGAGGCGGCGCAGGCGCTGCGGGAGGCGGCGGTGCGGGCCGTGCGCTGGCGCGGGGGCGGCGTAGCCTTCCCTGGTCTCGCCGAACGGGCCGGTGAGGCGTCCGGTACGGCATCGGCGCCCGCGTCGGCGACGGGCTCGCCGGCTCCGCCGGCCTGACCCCGTCACTCAGCAGGAAGGGAACGACTCGCGCATGGCTTTCGAACCGCCGCGGCGCCTGGTCAGGGCGCTCGGTGAGACGGCGCCCGAGGGTGACGACTGGTTGGAGAGGCTGCCGGAGGCGGCCCGGGGGGCCGTCGAACAGCGCGAGTTGACCGTCGAGCGGGTCCAGGTGCCGGGTGGGCGCAGCAGTCTGGTGGTCCTCGTGCGGCGGGCGGACGGCAGCCCTGCGGTGCTGAAGCTGGCGCCGCGGCGGGCGCGTCCGGAGAGTGAGCGGGCAGCGCTCGCCCACTGGGACGGGCTGGGGGCCGTGCAGCTGCTGCCGGACACGGTCGCCGAGGGGGTGCTGCTGCTGGAGCGGCTGCATCCGGACGTGTCGGTGCGGTCGTTGCCGGAGGCGAAGGCGCTGCTGGAGGCGGCGGGTGCGCTGCGGCGGCTGTGGGTGGCGCCGCCGGAGGGGGCGGACGCGCACCGCTTCGAGACCGTCGCCGAGCGGACGGAGCGGCAGGCGGTGGCGATGCGGGCGGGTGCGGAGGCCGACCCGGAGGTGGCTCCGCTGGTCGACGCGGCGCTCGCGGCGCGTGCGGAGCTTCTGGTCGCGCCGCCCGAACACCGGTTGCTGCACGGCACGTTCCGGCAGAGCAAGGTGCTCGCCGGGGAGCGGATGCCGTGGCTCGCGGTCGGTCCCGACCCGGTGGTGGGCGAGTGCGCCTTCGATCTGGCGCGGCTGGTGCGCGACCGGGTGGAGGACCTGATCGCGGCGTCGTCGGGCCCGGCCACGACGCGCCGCCGGGTGAAGCGGCTGGCGGAGTCCCTGGAGGTCGACCAGGACCGCCTGAGGGGCTGGACCCTGTTCCGGGCGGTGGAGTCGGGTGTGCGCGCCCACCGGGTGGGCCGCGAGAAGGACGCGGAACTCCTCCTGGAGTTCGCGGGCTGGCTGTAGCACCGCCCGCACCGCACACCGACGGCCCGTTCCCCTGTCACGCCGGCGGGGAACGGCCCGTCGTGTGCCGTGACTAGTGCCCCAACAGGCGACGTTCGCCCCGTCGCGACGCCCGGCACGCACTCTCGCCGCACCGGGCACAAACCCGAGTACATCCCGTACGAGGGCGTGCACCCGGCACACCGAGAGCACGCACCGGACGCCGCTCCTCAACGGGCAAACGTCGCCTGCCGGGGCACTACGCCTGTAGAGCCGTGAGGCGGGTGATGGCCTCCTCGGCCGGGAGTTCCTCGCGTTCGCCCGTCCTGCGGTCCTTCAGTTCCAGGACGCCCTCGGCCGAGCGGCGGCCGGCGACCAGGATCTGGGGGACGCCGATGAGTTCGGCGTCGGTGAACTTCACGCCCGGGGAGACCCCGGCGCGGTCGTCGACCAGGACACGCAGTCCGGCGGCGCGCAGCTTCTCGGAGACCTCCAGGGCGAGTTCGGTCTGGAGGGCCTTGCCGGCGGCGACCACGTGGACGTCGGCCGGGGCGACCTCGCGGGGCCACACCAGACCCTTCTCGTCGGCGGTCTGCTCGGCGAGGGCGGCGACCGCGCGGGAGACGCCGATGCCGTAGGAGCCCATGGTCACGCGGACCGGCTTGCCGTTCTGACCGAGGACGTCGAGCTTGAGGGCGTCGGCGTACTTGCGGCCGAGCTGGAAGATGTGGCCGATCTCGATGGCGCGGTCGAGCTTGAGGCCGGTGCCGCACTTGGGGCAGGGGTCGCCCTCCTGGACCACGACGGCGTCGAGGTACTCGTCGACCTCGAAGTCCCGGCCCGCCACGACGTTCTTGGCGTGCAGGTCCGGCTTGTTGGCGCCGGTGATCCACGCGGTGCCGGGCGCCACGCGCGGGTCGGCGAGGTAGCGGACCTTCTCCAGGCCCTGCGGGCCGACGTAGCCGCGCACCAGGTCCGGACGGGTCGCGAAGTCCTCCTCGGTGACCATCTCGACGCCGGCCGGCGCGAAGTGCGCCTCGACCTTGTCCATGTCGACCTCGCGGTCACCGGGCACGCCGATCGCGACGATCTCGCCGCCGACCTTGACGAGGAGGTTCTTCAGGGTGGCGGAGGCCGGTACGCCGAGGGAGGCGGCCAGGGTCTCGATGGTGGGGGTGTCCGGGGTCGGGATCTCCTCGGCGGCGGGCACGGCGGAGCCGTCGACCGGCTGAAGGGTGTAGCCGACGGCCTCGGTGTTGGCGGCGAAGTCGCAGTTGGGGCAGTCCGCGAAGGTGTCCTCGCCGGCCTCGGCCGGGGCGAGGAACTCCTCGGACTTGGAGCCGCCCATGGCGCCGGCGGTCGCGGCGCAGATGCGGTAGTCGAGGCCGAGCCGGTCGAAGACGCGCCGGTACGCCTCGCGGTGCAGGGCGTAGGAGCGGGCGAGGCCGTCGTCGTCCAGGTCGAAGGAGTACGAGTCCTTCATCAGGAACTCGCGACCGCGCAGGATGCCGGCACGCGGGCGGGCCTCGTCGCGGTACTTGTTCTGGATCTGGTAGAGGACGACGGGCAGGTCCTTGTACGAGGTCGCCTGGTCCTTCACCAGCAGGGTGAAGATCTCCTCGTGGGTCGGGCCGAGCAGGTAGTCGCCGCCCTTGCGGTCCTTGAGGCGGAACAGCTCGGGGCCGTACTCCTCCCAGCGGCCCGTGGCCTCGTACGGCTCCCGCGGCAGCAGGGCGGGGAGCAGCACCTCCTGGGCGCCGATCGCGTCCATCTCCTCGCGGACGATGCGCTCGACGTTGACGAGGACCCGGCGGCCGAGCGGCAGCCAGCTCCACACACCGGCGGCGGTGCGGCGCACGTAGCCGGCGCGGACGAGCAGCTTGTGGCTGAGGACCTCGGCGTCGGCCGGGTCGTCACGCAACGTCTTGGCCATCAACTGGGACATGCGCTGGACCGGTGCGTTCGCCATGTTTCTCGTACTCCTGCTGCTGGGGGTCCCCCGCTCCTGCGAAGCCGAGAGTGGAGGAGATGATGGCAGGAGGTTAACCGGGGCCGCTGGCCCGGTGGAAATCGGTTATCGGCGGCGCAGCGGGAGGGGGGCTCCCATCACGGCGTACGGCTTCGGCGCGCTGGGGAAGTGGACCCGGCGGGCGAGGTCCTGGTAGCCGAGGGAGCGGTACAGGCCGCGGGCGGGGCTGTCGGTGTCGATGGCGGAGAGGATCGAGCGGGGTTCGGCGGCGCCGTCGGTGATGCCGGTGATCAGGGCGCGGCCGATGCCGCGGTTCTGGTGGTCCGGGTGGACGTGCAGTTCGGTGATCACGAAGGAGTCGTCGAGCCAGGCGTCGGTTCCTTCGGCGCGGAGGTAGGGCTCCACGACGGTGGACCACCAGTGGGTGCGGTCGTTGGGCATGCCGTACACGAATCCGACGAGGCGGCGTCCGACGCTCGCGCCGAGGGCCCGCGCGCCCGGGTAGGTCATGTGACGGACCACGATCTGGCGGCGGACCGCGACCTCGTCGGGGCCCAGACCGAAGGCTATCGCCTGGACGGCCAGTGCCTCGTCTACGTGGGCGGACAGGTCGAGGGGGCCGATGACGAGGTCCATGGCGGGAGCTTACAGGGGGGTGCGTGGTGTGTACGGTGCCTGTCGGGGCGCTAGAACAGGACGCTCATGAACGCGCCGACCTCGTGGAAGCCCACGCGCTGGTACGTCCGTCTCGCCGGGGTGTTGAAGTCGTTGACGTAGAGGCTGACCTGGGGGGCCACGTCGGCGAGGGCGTAGCGCAGGACGGCTGCCATGCCGGGGGCGGCCAGTCCCCTGCCCCGGTACTCGGGGGCCACCCAGACGCCCTGGATCTGGCAGGCATGGGCGGTCGCGGCGCCGATCTCGGCCTTGAAGACGACGTTGCCGTGCTCGTCCGTGCGCGCGAACGAGCGTCCTGAGCCCACGAGTTCGGCCACCCGGGCCTGGTAGAGCAGTCCGCCGTCGCCGGCCAGCGGGGAGACGCCGACCTCCTCGGTGAACATGGCCACGCACGCCGGCATGATCGTCTCCATCTCGTCCTTGCGGATGCGGCGGACGTACGGATCGGGGGCGATGTCGGCGGGCATGCGGTCGGTGACCATGAGCGGCTGGTGGCGGCGGACCTCGCGGGCCGGGCCCCAGTGCGGTTCGAGGAGCCGCCACAGCTGGGCGGTGGCGTCGGCGGGACCGACGATCGAGGAGCAGCGGCGGCCCGCCCGGCGGGCGCGGTCGGCGAAGGCGCGTACGGCGCGGGGGGTGGCGCAGATGGGGACCAGGTTGGCGCCCGCGTAGCAGAGGGACGTCAGCATGCCGTCCTCGTACCAGCCCCACATCTCGCCGCCGAGGCGCCACGGGTCGAGACCGGCGATCCGCACACGGGACGTCACGAAGGCGTTCGCGACGGGCTCGCGGTCGAGGACCGCGAGCGCGGCGTCCAGGTCGCTCGGGTCGAGCACCCGTGAGGTGGTCTGGGTCAACACGTACGGGGCCTCACGCTGGGGGTTCTGCTGATCCCCGCACTATAGCTGCGCTGCTTTGGCCTGGCGCCCCCGAGCTCGGGACTTGCGGTCTCCGGGCGGGTGCGGGCCGTTTGTGGCTGGTCGCTCCGCCCCCGCCCCCTGGCTTCAGTTCGTTACCGAGATCGAGGGTTCGCCCGACGGGAGGCCGGCCTGTTCCATCTGTTCGGCCAGCTTCATGGCCTCTTCGATGAGGGTTTCCACGATCTTGGACTCGGGGACGGTCTTGATGACCTCGCCCTTGACGAAGATCTGGCCCTTGCCGTTGCCGGAGGCGACACCGAGGTCGGCCTCGCGGGCCTCGCCGGGGCCGTTGACCACACAGCCCATGACGGCGACGCGCAGCGGGACCTCCATGCCGGTCAGGCCGGCGGTGACCTCTTCGGCCAGCTTGTAGACGTCGACCTGGGCGCGGCCGCAGGAGGGGCAGGAGACGATCTCCAGTCCGCGTTCCTTGAGGTTCAGGGACTCCAGGATCTGGAGGCCGACCTTGACCTCCTCGGCGGGCGGGGCCGAGAGGGAGACGCGGATGGTGTCGCCGATGCCCTGGCTGAGGAGGGCGCCGAAGGCGACGGCCGACTTGATGGTGCCCTGGAAGGCGGGGCCGGCCTCGGTGACACCGAGGTGGAGGGGGTAGTCGCACTGGGCGGCGAGCTGGCGGTACGCCTCGATCATCACGACCGGGTCGTTGTGCTTGACCGAGATCTTGATGTCGTGGAAGTCGTGCTCCTCGAAGAGGGACGCCTCCCACAGGGCGCTCTCGACCAGCGCCTCGGGGGTGGCCTTACCGTACTTCTGGAGCAGACGGCGGTCCAGCGAACCGGCGTTGACGCCGATGCGGATGGGAGTGCCGTGGTCCTTGGCGGCCTGGGCGATCTCCCTGACCTTGTCGTCGAACTGCTTGATGTTGCCCGGGTTGACGCGGACGGCGGCGCAGCCGGCCTCGATGGCGGCGAAGACGTACTTGGGCTGGAAGTGGATGTCCGCGATGACGGGGATCTGCGACTTCCGGGCGATGGTGGCGAGGGCGTCGGCGTCGTCCTGCGTGGGGCAGGCGACGCGGACGATCTGGCAGCCGGAGGCGGTCAGCTCGGCGATCTGCTGGAGGGTGGCGCCGATGTCGGAGGTGCGGGTCGTGGTCATCGACTGGACCGAGACGGGTGCGTCTCCGCCGACCGCCACTGATCCGACCTGGATCTGGCGGCTCTTCCGGCGCTCGGCGAGCTTGGTCGGAACGGACGGCATGCCGAGAGAAATCGCAGTCATCTGCTGTGCAACCCCAAGTCGTGGATTCAGGATCCGGTCCCGGAAACGGCGGGCTCCAGGCTTCGAGATTACGGCACCGGCCGGGGCGCGAGCACATCCCACCCGGCGGACCACCCGGGGGGAGGCGGTCCGGGACGCAGTGTCCCGGACCGCCGTGAACAACGCGTGGCTACGAGATTTTGACGGGGTTGACCACGTCCGCGATGAGGACGAGCACGGTGAAGCAGATGAAGATCCCCGCCACCACGTAGGCGACCGGCATCAGCTTCGCCACGTCGAACGGACCGGGGTCCGGGCGGCGCAGCACCCGGGCCAGGTTGCGGCGCAACGCCTCCCACAGGGCGCCCGCGATGTGCCCGCCGTCGAGCGGGAGCAGCGGGAGCATGTTGAACAGGAAGAGGGAGAGGTTGAAGCCGGCCACCAGCATCAGGGCCATGCCGAGCTGCTGGGTGGGCGGGATGTCGAGGGTGAAGATCTCACCGCCGACCCGGGCCGCGCCGACCACGCCCATGGGTGAGTCGGGCTGGCGGGGCGCCCCGTCGAAGGCCGCGTTCCACAGGGCGGGGATCTTGGCAGGCAGGCTCGCGATGGAGTCGACGGCCTCGCCGAGCCGGTCGCCCATCCAGGTCACGGAGTCGCCGAAGTCCTGGCGGACGACGCCGGTGGCTGCGCTGAAGCCGAGGAAGCCTGCGGTGACGAACCGGCCCTCGACGATCTGGCCGCTGGAGTCCTTCTCGGCGACCTTGTTGGTGGCGATCTGCGCGTGCAGGGTCACCTCCTGGCCCTTGCGGTCGACGACGATGGCGACGTCCTTGCCGGGGGTGGCGCGGATCAGGTCGGAGAGCTGGTTCCAGCTGGTGGTCCGCGTCCCGTCGAAGGAGACGATCCGGTCGCCGGGCTTGAGGCCCGCGGCGGCGGCCGGGGCGGCCTTGTCGGTGCCGCGGCAGGTGTCGCGGTTCTCGCTCTGGGAGATCACGCACTTCGACACCGAGCTGACCGTGGTGGTCTGCTGGGTGATGCCGAAGCCCATGAGGACGGTGAGGAAGAGGCCGACCGCGAGGATCAGGTTCATGAAGGGGCCCGCGAACATCACGATGACCCGCTTCCAGGGCTTGCGGGTGTAGAAGAGGCGGGTCTCGTCGCCGGGCTTCAGCTCCTCGAAGGCGGCCGAGCGGGCGTCCTCGATCATGCTGCGCCAGGGCGAGGTGGAGCGCGCGGTGATCCGTCCGTCCTCGCCCGGCGGGAACATGCCGATCATGCGGATGTAGCCGCCGGCCGGGATGGCCTTGATCCCGTACTCCGTCTCGCCCTTCCTGCGTGACCAGACGGTCGGGCCGAAGCCGACCATGTACTGCGGCACGCGGATGCCGAAGAGCTTGGCGGTGGACAGGTGTCCCAGCTCGTGCCAGGCGATCGACACCAGCAGGCCGATCACGAAGACGACTATGCCGAGGATCATCATCAGGGCTGTCATGCACGGGCCTCCGCGGTCGCCGTCTGTGCCGTCAGTTCCCGGGCCCGGGCCCGGGCCCAGGTCTCCGCTTCGAGGACGTCCGACACGGTGAGCGAAGTTCCCGTGGGGGGCGTGCCGTGCTCCTCGACCACCCGTGTGACGGTCTCCATGATCCCGTTGAAGGGCAGGGCACCGTTACGGAACGCCTCGACGCACTCCTCGTTGGCGGCATTGAACACCGCCGGGGCCGTACCGGCGAGCCGGCCGACGTGCCTGGCGAGGTTCACCGAGGGGAACGCTTCGTTGTCCAGGGGGAAGAACTCCCAGGTGGACGCCTTGCTCCAGTCGAAGGCGGGCGCCGCGTCCGGTACCCGTTCGGGCCAGCCGAGACCGATGGCGATCGGCCCCCGCATGTCGGGGGGCGTCGCCTGGGCGAGCGTGGAGCCGTCGGTGAACTCAACCATCGAGTGAACATACGACTGGGGGTGGACGACCACCTCAATGCGATCGAAGGGAATGTCGTAGAGCAGGTGCGCCTCGATGACCTCCAGGCCCTTGTTGACGAGGGTCGCGGAGTTGATCGTGATGACCGGACCCATGGCCCAGGTGGGGTGGGCGAGGGCGTCCTCGACGGTGACGTGCGCCAGCTCGGCCCTGGTCCGGCCGCGGAAGGGGCCGCCGGAGGCGGTGACGACGAGCTTGCGGACGTCGGCGCGGGTGCCGGCCGCCAGCGCCTGGAAGAGGGCGGCGTGCTCGGAGTCGACGGGGATGATCTGCCCCGGCTTGGCGAGCGCCTTGACCAGCGGGCCGCCGACGATGAGCGACTCCTTGTTGGCGAGCGCGAGCGTGCGGCCCGCCTCCAGGGCGGCGAGGGTGGGCGCGAGGCCGATGGAGCCGGTGATCCCGTTGAGGACGGTGTGGCAGTCGGAGGCGGCGAGCCGGGTGGCCGCGTCGGGTCCGGCGAGGATCTCGGGCAGCGGCTCCCCGGGGCCGTACTCGGCGGCCAGGGCCTCGCGCAGCGCCGGTACGGCGTCCTCGCGGGCGACGGCGACGGTCCGTGCCCGCAGTCGGCGGGCCTGCTCGGCGAGGAGGGCGACGCGTCCGCCGTTGGCGGACAGGGCGGTGACCCGGAAGCGGTCGGGGTTGCGCAGCACGAGGTCGATGGCCTGGGTGCCGATGGACCCGGTGGAGCCGAGGATCACCACGTCCTTCGGGCCGTCGCCGGCGAGGGGGTCGTAGACGAGGTGGGGGTCGGCGAGGGGTGCTGGACTGTCGCTCATCCCTCCATTGTTGCGGCAAGCGCGGCCGGGCCGGACAGCGCGTCCCCCGGGCGGGTGGCGGGCCGGGGGACGCGGGCGCGGGGTTACCTGATCGGGCGGCGCAGGTTGGTCCGTTCGCTGGGGCCCGGGGTCGCGTCGGCGATCCAGGGGCCTTCGCCCGAGGGGTCGACGACGCCCTGCTCCAGCCACTCGTAGACGCCGCCGAGGACGCCCTTGACGACCTTGCGGTCCAGGTCGTCGGTGTTGTTCCACAGGCGTGAGAAGAGTTCGTCGACGCGGATGCGGGCCTGGTGGCAGAAGGCGTCGGCGAGCTGGTAGGCCTCGCGGCCGTTGCCGCCCCTGGCGCGCAGCAGCTCGGCCCGTACGCAGGCGGCGCTCATGGCGAAGAGTTCGGCGCCGATGTCGACGATCCGGCCGAGGAAGCCCTGCTTGGTCTCCATGCGGCCCTGCCAGCGGGACATGGCGTAGAAGGTGGAGCGGGCGAGCTTGCGGGCGTGCCGCTCGACGTAGCGCAGGTGTGGGGAGAGGTCCACCTCGTGCTTGAACTCGGCGTAGGAGGCGGGGAGTTGTCCGGGTCCGGCGACGAGTTTGGGGAGCCACTTGGCGTAGAAAACCCCGGCGCCCGCGCCGGCCCGTGCCTTGTCGGACAGGGACTTCTCGGGGTCGATGAGGTCGCCGGCGACCGACAGGTGGGCGTCGACGGCCTCGCGGGCGATGAGGAGGTGCATGATCTCGGTCGAGCCCTCGAAGATCCGGTTGATGCGCAGGTCGCGCAGGATCTGCTCGGCGGGGACGGCGCGTTCGCCGCGGGCGGCGAGGGAGTCGGCCGTCTCGAAGCCGCGGCCGCCGCGGATCTGGACGAGTTCGTCGGCCATCCGCCAGGCCGCCTCGGAGCCGTACAGCTTGGCGAGGGCGGCCTCGATGCGGATGTCGTTGCGGTTCTCGTCGGCCATCTGGGAGGACAGGTCGAGCACGGCCTCCAGGGCGAAGGTGGTGGCGGCGATGTAGCTGATCTTCGAGCCGACGGCCTCGTGCAGTGCGACCGGCCTGCCCCACTGCTCGCGGGCGGCCGACCACTCGCGGGCGATCTTCAGGCACCACTTGCCGGCGCCGACGCACATCGCGGGCAGCGACAGCCGGCCGGTGTTGAGGGTGGTGAGGGCGATCTTCAGTCCCGCGCCCTCGGGGCCGATGCGGTGGGCGACGGGGACGCGGACCCGGTGGAAGCGGGTGACGCCGTTCTCGATGCCGCGCAGGCCCATGAAGGCGTTGCGGTTCTCGACGGTGATGCCCTCGGAGCCGGCCTCGACGACGAACGCGGTGATGCCGCCGCGGTGGCCCTCGGACGCCGGTACCCGTGCC
The DNA here is from genome assembly GCF_040638185.1 of Streptomyces sp. NPDC026672. Classification (NCBI taxonomy): domain Bacteria; kingdom Bacillati; phylum Actinomycetota; class Actinomycetes; order Kitasatosporales; family Streptomycetaceae; genus Streptomyces; species Streptomyces sp. NPDC026672. Next base: position 134,281 of record NZ_JBEZXS010000015.1, on the reverse strand, counting down.
ATGACGACGAGCAGGTCGGCGACGACACCGTTGGTGGTCCACAGCTTCACGCCGTCGAGGACGTAGTCGTCGCCGTCGGGGACGGCGGTGGTGGCGAGGCGGGCGGGGTCGGAGCCGACGTCGGGCTCGGTGAGCAGGAAGGCGGAGATGTCGGTGCGGGCGCAGCGGGGCAGGAAGGTGTCCTTCTGCTCCTGGGTGCCGAACAGCTTGAGCGGCTGGGGTACGCCGATGGACTGATGGGCCGACAGGAGGGCGCCGAGCGCGGGGCTCGCGGAGCCGACGAGGGCGAGGGCCTTGTTGTAGTACACCTGAGTGAGGCCGAGGCCGCCGTACTTGGTGTCGATCTTCATGCCGAGGGCGCCGAGTTCCTTGAGCCCGTCCACGACCTCGTCCGGGATGCGGGCGTCGCGCTCGATGGCGGCGGAGTCGACGCGGGTCTCGCAGAAGTCGCGGAGCTTGGTGAGGAATTCCTCGCCGCGCCGGACGTCGTCCTCGGCGGGCAGCGGGTGCGGGTGGATCAGGTCGAGGCGGAAGCGGCCGAGGAAGAGTTCCTTGGCGAAGCTGGGCTTGTGCCAGTCCTGTTCCCGGGCGGCCTCCGCCACCTGCCGGGCCTCGCGCTCGGTGACCGTGCGTCGTCGGGTTGGAGCGGACATGGTGCTCACCTCGCCACGAAGAGGGATGAGTGGGACCGTTTGTTGTCGCCAGTGCTACTGCTACCCGAATCGCGGCGATGTCACCAGGCGGGCCGGGCCGTTCGGCCGAGCGGCCCGGGAGACGGCGGAGGGGCCCGCCGCCGGGTTCCTTCCGGCGGCGGGCCCCTCGGGGCGGGTGAGCGGGCCCTAGAGGGCGAGGTCGGTGAGGACCAGGACGCGCTCGTAGGTGTAGTCCTCCATGGCGTAGCGGACGCCCTCGCGGCCGACGCCGGACTGCTTGGCGCCGCCGTACGGCATCTGGTCGGCGCGGTAGGAGGGCACGTCGCCGATGACCACGCCGCCGACCTCCAGCGCGCGGTGGGCGCGGAAGGCGGCCTGGATGTCGTGGGTGAACACCCCTGCCTGGAGGCCGTACTTGGAGGAGTTGACGGAGGCGAAGGCCGCGGCCTCGCCGTCCACCTTCTGCACGGTCAGCACCGGTCCGAAGACCTCCTCGCAGGCGAGGGTCGCGGTGGCGGGCACGTCCACGAGCACGGTCGGCGTGTAGGAGGCGCCGTCGCGCTTGCCGCCCGCCAGCAGCGTGGCGCCCGCGGCGACGGCCTCGTCGACCCAGGACTCCACGCGCTTGGCGGCGTCCTCGCTCACCAGCGGGCCGACGTCCGTGCTGTCGTCGGCGGGGTCGCCGGTGACCTGGGCCTCGACGGCGGCGACGATGCGCGGCAGCAGCCGGTCGTACACGGCCGCGTCGACGATGACGCGCTGCACGGAGATGCAGGACTGGCCGCCCTGGTAGTTGGAGAAGGTCGCGATGCGGCCGGCGGCCCAGTCGAGGTCGGCGTCGTCGGCGTAGTCGCCGAGCACGACGGCTGCGCCGTTGCCGCCCAGCTCCAGGGTGCAGTGCTTGCGCGGCACCGAGTCCATGATCGCGTAGCCGACCTTCTCGGACCCGGTGAAGGAGATCACCGGCAGGCGCTCGTCCTGGACGAGGGCGGGCATGCGGTCGTTGGCGACCGGGAGGATGCTCCAGGCACCGGCCGGCAGCTCGGTCTCGGCGAGCAGGTCGCCGATGACCAGGCCGGACAGCGGGGTGGCCGGGGCGGGCTTGAGGACGATCGGGACGCCGGCGGCGATCGCCGGGGCGATCTTGTGGGCGCACAGGTTCAGCGGGAAGTTGAACGGGGCGATGCCGAGCACGGCGCCCTTGGGGAAGCGCCGGGTCAGGGCGAGCCGTCCCCGGCCGCCGGGGTCGGTGTCGAGCCGCTGGGCCTCGCCGCCGTTGAAGCGGCGGGCCTCCTCGGCGGCGAGCCGGAACACGGAGACGGCGCGGCCGACCTCACCGCGCGCCCACTTCATCGGCTTGCCGTTCTCGTCGCAGATCAGCCGGGCGATCTCCTCGGCGCGCTCGGCGAGGCGGCGGCTGACATGGTCGAGGGCGGCGGCCCGGACGTGGGCCGGGGTGGCGGCGAAGTCGTCCCGCACGGCGTGGGCGGCGGCGACGGCCTCCTCGACCTGGGCGTCGGTCGGCACGCTCACCGTGCCGACGAGCCGGCCGTCCCACGGGGAGGTGACGTCGAAGGTGTCCTCGCCGGTGACCTGGCGGCCGGCGAGCCAGAAGGCGTGGGTGGAGGTCATGGGCGGGTCCCGGCCCTTCGTCGGAGGTGTGCGTGGTGTGCGTGGTCCACGGTAGGTCCGGGCCGGGCGGGGGTCGTTTGTCCGAGCCGTAGTAGTCGCGTCCTGCGGTACGACGCTTTGTCGTACGACGTGGTCCCGCGACCGTGTCCTGCGGGCTGACCGGCGGGCTGACCGGCGGACCTACTCGGGTGCGGTCGCCTTGAGGGCCAGCCACAGCTCCATGCGCACGTCGGGGTCGTCCAGGGAGCGGCCGAGGATCTCCTCGACGCGACGCATCCGGTAGCGCAGGGTGTGGCGGTGGACGCCCAGGTCGGCGGCGGCCGCGTCCCACTGGCCGTGGCGGGAGAGCCAGGCGCGCAGCGAGGCGACGAGGTCGCCGCGGCCCGTGGCGTCGTGTTCGCGCAGGGCCCGCAGCAGTCCGTCCGCGAACGCCTTGACCGCGTCGTCGGCGAGCAGGGGCAGCACGGAGCCCGACGCGAGCTGGTCGTGCTCGACGAGGACCCGGCCGCGCCTGCGGGCCACCGACAGGGCCTGTTCGGCCTGTTTGTAGGCGGCGGAGGCGGCGATGGGTCCGGCGGGCGCCGAGAGGCCGACGACGAGTTCGTCCTCGTCCGCCGTGCCCCGCTCGGGCAGGGAGCGGGCGGCCTCCAGGGCGGCGGTGTACTCCGCGCAGGCGGCGACCGCGGCGCCCCCGTCGGCGGCCAGCACCACGAGACGTTCCCCGTCGGGCACCACGAGCACGGCCTCGCCCGAGCGGGCGGCCGCGGACTCCACGGTCTCCGCGAGCCCGCCGAGCGGGTCGCCGCCCGCGTCGGCGGCGGCGAGGGCGGCGGCGCTCGGCCTGACCGGTGCCGCGCCGGTGTGCGCCCGCGCGGCCGACGCGGCCACGGACTCGGCGACGATCATCCGGAAGGGCGCGTCGAGGAGCGAGCCGTACAGGTCGCCCGCGACGGCCCGCGCGTGGTCCGGCTCCGCGGCGAGCAGCATGCCCAGGACGGCGGCGCCGATCCGCTGCTCGGCCGCGTGCAGGGAGCGGGAGCGTTCGGTGGTGAGGGTGAGCAGGGCGATCGCGGAGTGGACGGCGTAGCGCTCGGCGGTGCCGGGGGCGGCCGCGGTGCCGACGGCGAGGGCGGCGCGGGGGCGGCGGCCGGTGCCGAGGGAGTGCAGTTCGACGCGGTCCTCGTGCTCGGGGCCGCCGACCACGGAGGAGGCGGGCGCGGGCCGGTCGCGCAGCCGTTCCACGTCGGCGGTGAGCCGTGCGGCCCTGCGGCCCGCCCACTCGGGCGCGGCGGCGACGACGGCGCCCGAGGCGTCGTACAGCGCGGCCCAGCCGTCGACCTGGGCGGCGAGGGCGGTGAGCAGTCCCTCGGGACCGGCGCCCAGGGCTTGCCGGGTCAGCTCGCGCTGGGCGGCGAAGCCCGCGGTCACGGCGCGGTACTGGTCGGCGGCGATCGCGGCGGACACGGCCTTGCTGATGGCGAGGAAGGGGGTGCGGCGCGGCACTTCGAGTAGCGGCAGCCCCTCCTGCCCGGCCGCGTCGACGAGCGCCCCCGGGACCTCGTCGTAGTTGACGCCGACGGCGAACCCCAGCCCGACCACTCCGGCGCCGACCAGCCGCTTCACATAGCGGGCCATGGCCTCCGGGTCCTCCGCGTCCAGTGTGAGCGCGGTGATCAGGAGCAGTTCCCCGCCCTCCATGTACGGCACGGGGTCGGCCAGCTCGCTGACGTGTGCCCAGCGCACGGGCACGTCGAGGTGGTCCTCGCCCGCGCGCACGGTGAGCTTGAGCGCGGAGTGGTGGACGAGCGAGGACAGCGTCGGGGGCATGGGGCCTTCAGGTCTGAGGAGATCGGGTGATCGTTGTGATCTTTTGGCCGCTTCGTATGAACAGCCTATGTCGATTCTGCCTCACCGTACCGGTCGGCGGGTGGCCCGGCGGCCGACCCCGTGCCCCCCTCAGCGCGTCAGGTCCACCAGCAGGGGCGGAGCGTGCTCTCCCTGCACGGTCGTCAGGGACAGCACCGCGTGCCCCGGCGGCACCCCGTGCGCCAGCTCGGACGCCGACCACCGCTCCCGCTCCACCTGCCGAACGGTCACGGCCTCCGTTGTGACCGCCTTTCCCGTCACCAGCTTGCGCAGGGCGTGGATCGCGCGGGTCATCGGCTGGTCCGCGAAGACGGTGTGCCGGGCCACGTCCCGCGCCTCCACCCACTGCGTGCCCCAGGCACTCGCGAAGCGGCTGCCGTCCCACGTGGTCACGCCGGAGAACGCCATACGGCAGCCGACCGCGCCGTACAGCGGCCCGTGCAGGGCCTCGGGAACGTCCCCGACCGTAGGCAGGCTCAGCACGACACCCGCATTGCGAGAGCGCAGGCGCTGGATGCGGCGAACGGACTCGGTCGTGACCGCCCCCGTGGCGTCGTCCAGGACGAGGCAGGCGAAGTGAGCCCGTTCGCCGTCTCCGGTGACGGCTCCGAACTGGGCCAGCAACAGCCTGGTCAGCAGCCTGGACGCCTCCTCGTGTCCGCGCTGGGGCAGGTCGATACGGACACGCAGCGGATGGTGGGCGACGGCGCGCAGCGAGAACGCGCGGGTGCCGCCGTCGCTCGCGTCGAAGAAGTCGGCGAAAACCGGCCGGTCCAGCAGGGAGAGCCGATCCGCGAGAGCCGGCCCGGGATCGCCCGCACCGCCCGACTGCCGGACGCGCGCATCGAGTTCGCGGCGCATCACGGCATGTTCCTCGCCGGCGAGCGCAGCGCGCAGCGCGGTCAACGCCGACGGCTCTGCCTCCAGGAGTTCCCGCAGGACGGGCAGGTTCGGGAAGTGGCCGTGAGCCGCCCGGTAGGGGCCGAGGAGTTGGGCGAGCGCGGTGGCCGTGCGCTGCCCGTTCACCGTGCTGAGATCGCCCACCAGCCCCTCCGCCATGAAGGCGGCCACCTCGTCGGGGTCGTCCGAGCCGGCATACACATCGAGATCGTGCAGAGAGGCGGCGTCTCCCAGGCGCACGACGACGTCGTATGCGGAGTCGGGACCGAGCGGGGTCCCGGCGGCGCAGACCACAACGACGGCGCAGTTGCCGGTGAGCGCCTGCAGTCCGAGGGACTCGACGACGGGACGGATCAGATGACGTGTCTTGCCGGAGCCGGACGGGCCCACGACGAGCAGTGACGTGCCGAGGGTGTCCGGCCCGAGGGCCGCCCCGGCACCACCGTAGGCAAGAGGGGTACGGTCTCCCGCCACCCAGCGTCCGATGCGGACCTGGTCGGCAAGCAGGTCATGTCTGGCGGCCCGGCCGGGCAGGTCACGGTCGCCGGACGGGTGGGTCCACGCCGCCGCGCGCTCCCGCAGCACCGTCTCCGCGAACGATGTGAGCCGTGCCCGGCTGCGGGCCACGCTCCACATATGACCGATCCGCGCACAGTCCACATCGTTCATGCGGCCCGCGAGCACTTCGGCGGCGAGTACGTCGGCGGCCTGATGCAGCCCGGCCTCCCGCAGTTCCGGCCACTGCGACGGCGGCAGGCCGCCCGCAGGCCGGGAGTCCGGCTCTGCCTTTGCCCGGGCACGCGCGGCAAGCCCCTGTTTCGCGTACGACCACCAGCCGCCGATTCGGGCGAACGGCCACACCACCAACAGGGTGATCAGCGTGTACAGCGCATCGGTGAAGAGTTGCGAGGTGAAGATCTCGTAGCTGCCGGTGATCAGCACGCTGAGCGAGAGCAGAGGGTCGACGACGGGCACCGGGGCCCAGCCGGCGCCGGGGAAGGCGGACGGGAAGACGAGGCTCAACGCGACCAGGGCGCCCAGGACGGCCAGCAGAGCACGAGCGGGCTGGGGCCTGCGGGCCATGAGATGACGGGCTACGGCGAACCAGCCGCCCAGCCGGATCACGGCGAGGACGAGCACGGCGAAGAAGATCCCGCTGTACACCACCAGGGCCTCCTGGCCCGGGTACTCCACCGGCTGCCCCTCATGTTGCCGAGGTGCGACGAGTGTGCCACCCCACCACCAGTTGTCCGGAGTGAAGAACCGCAGGACCGCGAACTGGTACGGGATGGCCCCGCGCTGCCAGAGGCTCCACACCACGAAAGCCACGCCGAGAGGAATCAGCATGCCGATGACGGTCACCGGCGCGAGCCTCTCCCCCGCGCGCGCTGCCTTCGGCAACTGGTAGCCGTACCGCCAGATGCCGGGCTCGGCGATCGGGCGCGGCTCGTCGAGCCACTCGGCAACGGGCGAACGGGGAAGCGGAGTAGGCGCGGCCGTGGTCGGCATGGTGTCCGGCGCGCGGGAAGGCCGCGGCGGAACGACCGACCCCCCGCGCGGCGTCGCCGGCGGGTCCTGTGGTGCCGCCGGACGGGGCACCGGGTTCGCATGCGTGCCCCGCGCGTCCTGCGTCCCGTCGCTGTCCATCGCCCTTGCCCCCTGACCAGCCGCTCCGTCCACCATCAGCAAGTCAATCTAACGTGCCCACAAAGGGAGTTCACCGCTCACACGGCCAGGAAAACGGACCAGGGACCTCCAGATCGGCGGAAACCCGATCGCCCTGCCTATGTCCACCGCGGACAACCGCACCCCGCGGACAACGCCCACATGGAGCATGCCCGCACCCCGCCGGGGGGCCTAGCCTGCGAGAAAAGAAGACACGTGCCCGCAAGACCCCCCAGGAGCCCCTCATGACCGCACTTCCGCAGGAGCGCCGCGTCGTCACCGCCATTCCCGGTCCGAAGTCGCAGGAGCTGCAGGCCCGCCGTACCGCGGCGGTCGCGCAGGGCGTGGGCTCCGTGCTGCCCGTCTTCACCGTGCGCGCGGGCGGCGGTGTCATCGAGGACGTGGACGGCAACCGGCTGATCGACTTCGGCTCGGGCATCGCCGTGACGAGCGTCGGCGCGTCCGCCGAGGCCGTGGTGCGCCGCGCCTCCGCGCAGCTCGCCGACTTCACCCACACCTGTTTCATGGTCACCCCGTACGAGGGGTACGTGGAGGTCGCCGAGGCGCTCGCCGAGCTGACGCCGGGCGACCACGCGAAGAAGTCCGCGCTGTTCAACTCGGGCGCCGAGGCCGTGGAGAACGCGGTGAAGATCGCGCGTGCGTACACCAAGCGGCAGGCCGTCGTCGTCTTCGACCACGGCTACCACGGCCGTACGAACCTCACGATGGCGCTGACCGCGAAGAACATGCCGTACAAGCACGGCTTCGGTCCGTTCGCGCCCGAGGTGTACCGGGTGCCGGTCGCCTACGCCTACCGCTGGCCGACCGGCCCGGACAACGCCGGCCCGGAGGCCGCCGCGCAGGCCATCGACCAGATCACCAAGCAGGTCGGCCCGGACAACGTGGCCGCCGTCATCATCGAGCCGGTGCTCGGCGAGGGCGGCTTCATCGAGCCGGCCAAGGGCTTCCTGCCGGCGATCCGGCAGTTCGCCGCCGACAACGGCATCGTCTTCGTCGCCGACGAGATCCAGTCCGGCTTCTGCCGCACCGGCCAGTGGTTCGCCTGTGAGGACGAGGGGATCGTCCCGGACCTGATCACCACCGCCAAGGGCATCGCGGGCGGTCTGCCGCTGGCCGCCGTCACCGGCCGCGCCGAGATCATGGACGCCGCGCACTCCGGCGGTCTGGGCGGCACCTACGGCGGCAACCCGGTGGCCTGCGCCGGTGCGCTCGGCGCCATCGAGACGATGAAGGAGCTGGACCTCAACGCGCGGGCGAAGAACATCGAGGCGGTCATGAAGGGCCGGCTGACGGCCATGGCCGAGAAGTTCGACGTCATCGGTGACGTCCGGGGCCGCGGCGCCATGATCGCCATCGAGCTGGTCAAGGACCGGACGACCAAGGAGCCGAACCCGGAGGCGACGGCCGCGCTGGCCAAGGCGTGCCACCAGCAGGGCCTGCTGGTCCTGACCTGCGGCACGTACGGCAATGTGCTGCGCTTCCTGCCGCCCCTCGTCATCGGTGACGACCTGCTGAACGAGGGCCTCGACATCATCGAGCAGGCGTTCGCGGGCGTCTGACCACCTGTCCTGTACGCCTCGGGTGACGTCGTTGTCAGGGCGTGTGAAGAAGGTGTGCGAGGTGGATGGCGGGTTGCCGTTCCGACTGTCTTGGAGCGATCCGCTCCCGTAGGTTCTACCCAGATGAGAGATACACCCCGCCCACAGGGGACTGTGGGCGACCCCAGGCCGGGGCCTCCCCAGCTTCGACCTGGTCGTGCCCTCGCGCACACCACCGGTGCCTCCGGCTCCGGATCTCCTCACCGATCGGGCCGTCGCTCGCCCCAAACCCCCCGGGGCGCGCGACAATCCGATCCGGTCGGCCGTCTCGGAACTACCCCCCCTGTTCCGGGGCGGCCGACCTCCTTCCTTCTCCTGGGTCTCCCGGCCCTCCTGTTCGTGCTGATCACCTGGCAGGTCGTGGCCGACGGTCCGCTGGTGCGCATGGACGAACGGCTGAGCCGGGGCCTCCTCCACCCGGACCGCCTCGGCGAACTGCTCTCCGACCTCGGCAACGCCCAGGTCGCGGTCCCCGTCCTTGTCCTCGCGCTCGTGCACGTCTCCGTGCGGGGGCGTCGTGGTGGCGTGGAGCGGTGGTGGGCCCCTCCCCTCTCGGCGGCCGTTCTGATGGCGCTGGTCCCGGTGCTCGTGATGCCCCTCAAGGAGTGGGTGGCCCGTCCGGGCACACCCGCCGTGCCGCCCGCCGTCGGGTACTACCCCTCCGGGCACACGGCCACGGCGGCCGTCGCGTACGGCGCGGCGACGCTGGTCCTCCTCCCCTGGCTGCGCACCGCGCGGGCCCGCCGCGGTCTGGTCGCGGTCTGCTGCGTCGTCGTCCTCGGTGTCGGGTACGGGCTCGTGCGCCGCGGCTACCACTGGCCGGCGGACGTGCTGGCCAGTGGCTGCCTGTGCGCGGTGCTGCTGACGCTGCTGTCCCTCGTGATCAGCCGAAGTACGCGTCGAAGGTCCGCTGGAACTCCCAGTTCGAGAACCGGTCCCAGTTGACCGACCACGTCATCAGGCCGCGCAGCGCGGGCCAGGTGCCGTGGGTGGTGTACGCGCCGCAGTTCGTCTTCTTCGTCAGGCAGTCCAGGGTCTTGGTGACCTCGGACGGCGGGACGTAACCGTTGCCCGCGTTGGTGGAGGCGGGCATGCCGATGGCGATCTGGTCGGGGCGCAGCGGCGGGAAGACGTTGTTGGCGTTGCCCGCGACCGGGAAGCCGGTGAGCAGCATGTCGGTCATGGCGATGTGGAAGTCGGCGCCGCCCATGGAGTGGTACTGGTTGTCCAGGCCCATGATCGGGCCGGAGTTGTAGTCCTGGACGTGCAGCAGGGTGAGCGAGTCGCGCAGGGCGTAGATCACCGGGAGGTAGGCGCCGCAGCGCGGGTCCTGCCCGCCGAACGGGCCGGTGCCGTAGAACTGGTAGCCCATCTGCACGAAGAAGGTCTCCGGGGCCATGGAGAGCACGAACTTGGCCCCGTACTTGGCCTTCAGGGTCTTCAGGGCCGAGATCAGGTTGACGACGACCGGGGTCGTGGGGTTCTTGAAGTCGGTGTCGTTGGCGTTGAGGGACAGGGAGTGGCCCTCGAAGTCGATGTCGAGCCCGTCGAGCCCGTAGGTGTCGATGATGTTCGACACGGAGGAGACGAAGGTGTCGCGGGCGGCCGTGGTGGTGAGCTGGACCTGGCCGTTGGCCCCGCCGATGGAGATGAGGACCTTCTTGCCCGCGGCCTGCTTGGCCTTGATCGCCGCCTTGAAGTCGGCGTCGGACTCGACGCCGGGGCACTCGGAGGCCGGGCAGCGGTTGAAGCGGATGTCACCGGAGGTGGCCGAGGTCGGCTCGCCGAAGGCCAGGTCGATGACGTCCCAGCTCGCGGGGACGTCGGCCAGGCGGGTGTAGCCGGAGCCGTTGGCGAAGGTGGTGTGGAGGTAGCCGACGAGGGCGTGGGCCGGCAGGTCGGAGGAACCGCCGCCTCCCCCGCCGCCGGTGCCCGCGGAGGTGGTCGCGGTGACGGTCGCGGACCGCGCGGACTCGCCCGCGGTGTTGGTGGCGGTGACCTGGAAGGCGTACGCGGTGGCGGCGGACAGTCCGGTGACCGTGGCCGAGGTGCCGGTCGTGGTCGTCACCCGGGTGCCGTCGCGGTAGACGGCGTAGCCGGTGGCGCCGGGGACGGCGGTCCAGGACAGGGCGACGCTGGACGAGGTGACGGTGCCCGCCCTGAGGCCGGTGGGGGCGGCGGGCGGCTGGGCGGTGTCGCCGCCGGGGCCGATCAGGCTGATGTCGTCGGCGTTGTAGGCGCCGGTGCCGTACCAGCCGTGGGTGTAGACGGTGACCCTGGTGGTGGACGGGCCGGTGCGGAAGGTGGTGGTGAGCTGCTGCCAGGCGGGCGCGGACTGGGTCCAGGTGGAGACGTCGGTGGTGCCGGTGCCGCTCGCGCCGAGGTAGACGTAGGAGCCGCGGACGTAGCCGGACAGGGCGTACTGGGAGTCCGGCTTCACGGTCACGGTCTGCGCGCACTGGGCGTTGTCGCTGCCCGCCGGGGTCGCCTGGAGGGCCGAACCGCCACCGTGCACGGGTGAGGTGACGGTCGTGCCGCTGCCCGCGGTGCAGCTCCAGCCGTCGAGGCCGGACTCGAAGCCGCCGTTGCGGGCGAGGTCCGCGTCGGCCGCGCGGGCGGCCGACGAGAGGGCGGTGATGCCGGGCAGGGCCAGCAGTGCGGCCGTGAGCGCGGCGAGGAGGGATCTGGTGCCTGGTCTCCTGCGTTCCACGAGTGCCTCCGGGCATGGGGGATTTGGAGGGTGGAGCGCGCTCAACTTGGTCCAGACCAATCCTGTTGTCAAGACCTCCGGCGGTGTCCGGGCCCGCCGGGGCCGCTACCCGTCGCCCTCCGTGGCCAGCCCCGCCGCCGCCTCGTGCATCGCGAGTTCGAGCAGGGCCGGGTCGGTGAGGGTGCCGGCGCCGTCCGGCTCAACCAGCCAGCGCACACCGCGTGTCGACCGGCCGGGGTACGGCACGACGATCCAGGTGCCGCGCCCCACCGTGCGGATGCCGGTGCCCAGCCAGCGGGACGCGGTGCCCGGGGGCACGAAGAAGCCCACCCGGTCGTCCCCGAAGTCGACCAGCACGGGGCCGGGTTGATCGAGGACCCGGGTGAGCACGTCCAGCGTCGGATAGCCGAGGTCGCCCGGCAGGATCAGGACGTCCCAGGCCCGGCCCGCGGGCAGCAGCGCGACCCCGTGCGGGCTGCGCTCCCACTCCCACCGGCACGCCTCGGGATCCGGTGCGACGGATGCCAGCCACTCGACCGCCGTCTTCGCCCCAGCCATGAAAACCTCCCTGTCGACCATGAACGCACTCGCGTCACACGGGGAGAGGGGGCGCCGGACCGGGCATTACGCGGGTTCCACGACCGTGTGCGGTGACCTGGGTCACACTCGCTTCCCGAGGGTTCAGCTGTCGAAGCCCAGACCGAGCCGGTCCATCGTCCTCAGCCAGAGGTTGCGGCGTCCCGCGTGGGCGTCGGCCCGCGCCAGGGACCACTTGGTGAGGGCGATGCCCGTCCAGGCGAAGGGCTCCGGCGGGAACGGGAGCGGCTTCTTGCGGACCATCTCCAGTTCCGTGCGCTCGGTGCGCTCGCCGGACAGCAGGTCCAGCATCACGTCGGCGCCGAAGCGGGTGGCGCCCACCCCGAGGCCCGTGTAGCCGGCCGCGTACGCCACCCGGCCCTGGTGGGCGGTGCCGAAGAACGCCGAGAAGCGGGAGCAGGTGTCGATCGCGCCGCCCCACGCGTGGGTGAAGCGGACGCCCTCCAGCTGCGGGAAGCAGGTGAAGAAGTGCCCGGCGAGCTTGGCGTACGTCTCCGGGCGGTCGTCGTACTCCGCGCGCACCCGCCCGCCGTAGGGATAGATCGCGTCGTAACCGCCCCACAGGACCCGGTTGTCGGCGGAGAGGCGAAAGTAGTGGAACTGGTTCGCCGAGTCGCCGAGGCCCTGGCGGCCCCGCCAGCCGACCGACGCGAGCTGCTCCGCGGTCAGCGGCTCGGTCATCAGGGCGTAGTCGTAGACCGGCACGGTGTACGCGCGCACGCGCCGGACCAGGTTCGGGAAGATGTTCGTGCCGAGCGCGACCTGCCGGGCCCGGACCGCCCCGTAGGGAGTGCGTACCTCCATGCCGGCGCCGTACGGCTTCAGGGTCAGCGCCGGTGTGTGCTCGTGGATCCGCACGCCCAGCGCGAGACAGGCCCGCCGCAGGCCCCAGGCCAGCTTCGCCGGGTGGACCAGGGCGACGCCCCGGCGGTCCCACAGCCCCGCCTCGAAGGTCGGCGAGTCGACCTGTTCCCGGACCGCGTCGGCGTCCAGGAAGTCGATGCCGTCCGCGAGACCCCGGTCCTGCAACTCCCGGTGCCAGTCGCGCAGTTCCCACGCCTGGTACGTCTCGGTCGCGACGTCGATCTCGCCCGTCCGCTCGAAGTCGCAGTCCAGGGAGTGGCGGGCGACCGCCTTCTCGATCTCGTCGAGGTTGCGCGCGCCCAGCTCCTGGAGCCGGTGGATCTCGTCCGGCCACCGGGTCAGCCCGTTGGGCAGCCCGTGGGTGAGGGAGGCGGCGCAGAAGCCGCCGTTGCGGCCCGAGGCGGCCCAGCCCACCTCACGGCCCTCCAGCAGCACCACGTCCCGCCCGGGGTCGCGCTCCTTCGCGTTGAGCGCCGTCCACAGCCCGCTGTATCCGCCGCCGACGACCAGCAGGTCACAGCTCTCGGTGCGGGTGAGGGCGGGCTCGGGACGGGGCCTGCCGGGGTCCTCCAGCCAGTACGGGACCGGCTGCGCCTCGGAAAGGGATCGGGTCCAATCGCCGTTTCGGCTCATGGCGCTCGGGGCCATGATGTCAACTCCCTACAGAGCGGTCATGCCCTTTGTCTGCTGCGGCGGTTTCCGACGGCCATGGACGCCAGGACGAACAGTACGGCGACGAGGAACATGGCCGTGCCGATGACATTGATCTGGACGGGCGTTCCGCGCTGCGCCGAACCCCACACGAACATGGGGAAGGTGACGGTGGAGCCCGCGTTGAAATTGGTGATGATGAAGTCGTCGAAGGAGAGCGCGAAGGACAGCAGCGCGCCCGCGGCGATCCCGGGTGCCGCGATGGGCAGGGTGACGCGCAGGAACGTCTGCGCCGGCCCGGCGTAGAGGTCCCGCGCCGCCTCCTCCAGACGGGGGTCCATCGACATCACGCGGGCCTTGACCGCGGTGACGACGAAGCTCAGGCAGAACATGATGTGGGCGATCAGGATGGTCCAGAAGCCCAGCTGGGCGCCCAGGTTGAGGAACAGGGTGAGCAGCGAGGCGGCCATGACGACCTCGGGCATCGCCATGGGCAGGAAGATCAGCGAGTTGACGGCGCCCCGCGCGCGGAAGCGGTAGCGCACGAGCGCGAAGGCGATCATCGTGCCGAGCACGGTGGCGCCGACCGTCGCCCACACGGCGATCTGGAGGCTGAGGGAGAGCGAGCCGCACAGGTCGGCGACGCCGCACGGGTCCTTCCAGGCGTCCGTGGAGAACTGCTGCCACTCGTAGTTGAAGCGCCCCTTCGGCTTGTTGAAGGAGAACACCGTGACGACGACGTTCGGCAGCAGCAGGTATCCGAGCGTCACGAGTCCCGCGATGACGACGAGATGGCGCTTGAGCCAGTTGACGAAGGGCATTTAGACCAGATCCTCCGTCCCGGACCTGCGGATGTAGAAGGTGACCATGAGCAGGATCGCGGCCATGAGAATGAACGAGAGGGCCGCCGCCGTCGGATAGTCGAGAATGCGCAGGAACTGCGTCTGGATGACGTTTCCGATCATGCGGGTGTCGGTGGAGCCGAGGAGTTCGGCGTTGACGTAGTCGCCGGCCGCCGGGATGAACGTCAGCAGCGTCCCGGAGACCACGCCGGGCATGGACAGCGGGAAGGTCACCTTGCGGAAGGTGGTGAACGGCTTGGCGTACAGGTCGCCCGCCGCCTCGTGCAGCCGTCCGTCGATGCGCTCCAGCGAGGTGTAGAGCGGAAGGACCATGAACGGCAGGAAGTTGTACGTCAGTCCGCACACCACCGCGAGCGGGGTGGCGAGCACCCGGTCGCCCGCGGTCCAGCCGAGCCAGTTGGTGACGTCCAGGACGTGCAGCGTGTCGAGGGCGCCGACGACGGGCCCGTTGTCGGCGAGGATCGTCTTCCAGGCCAGCGTGCGGATCAGGAAGCTGGTGAAGAACGGCGCGATCACCAGGACCATGACGAGGTTGCGCCAGCGGCCCGCGCGGAAGGCGATCAGATACGCCAGCGGATAGCCGAGCAGCAGGCACAGCACGGTCGCGGCGGCCGCGTAGGCGACCGAGCGCAGGAACTGCGGCCAGTACTCGCCCAGCGCGTCCCAGTAGGTCGCGAAGTGCCAGGTGACCTTGTAGCCCTGCTCAAGGGAGCCGGTCTGCACGGACGTGGACGCCTGGTAGATCATCGGCAGCGCGAAGAAGACCAGCAGCCACAGGATGCCGGGCAGCAGCAGCCAGTACGGCGTCAGGCGGCCACGCGCGCGGGGCTTCTTCCGCTCCGGCGCCGGCGCGAGGGGCGGCGGCGCCTCGGTGAGGGTCGACATGTCTACGCGGCCTCTTCCTCTGCGGTCCCGACGCCGGCGGTGCCCGTCGTCCCGGCGAGCAGGGACTGCGCCGCGTCGAGCCCGAACGTGTGGGCCGGGCTCCAGTGCAGGACGACCTCGGCGCCGGGCACCAGCCGGGGATCGCGCTCGACGTTCTGCGCGTAGACCTCGAACTCGGGGCAGACGGCGCTGTCGACGACGTACTGCGTGGACACGCCGATGAAGCTGGAGTCGGCGATCTTCCCGGTGATGCGGTTGCGGGCCTCAGGGATCGTGCCCGCGTCGTCGGCGTGGGTGAGGGTGATCTTCTCGGGGCGCACGCCGACCAGCACCTTGCCGCCGGCCGCGGCGGGGGCGGAACAGCGCGCCTCGGGCAGCACCAGCTTGCCGCCGCCGGCCCGTACGACGATCTCCCCGCCGGCCCTGGTGTCGACCTCGGCCTCTATGAGGTTGGAGGTGCCGAGGAAGTTGGCGACGAACGTGGTCCGCGGGTTCTCGTAGAGGTCGGTGGGCGGGCCCAGTTGCTCGACCCGGCCCGCGTTCATCACGGCGACCGTGTCGGCCATGGTCATGGCCTCCTCCTGGTCGTGCGTGACGTGGATGAAGGTGATGCCGACCTCGGTCTGGATGCGCTTGAGCTCCAGCTGCATCTGGCGGCGCAGCTTGAGGTCGAGGGCGCCCAGGGGCTCGTCGAGCAGCAGCACCTTGGGGTGGTTGATCAGGGCGCGGGCGACGGCCACGCGCTGCTGCTGGCCGCCGGAGAGCTGGTGCGGCTTCTTGCGGGCCTGCTCGCCGAGCTGGACCAGGTCGAGCATCTCCTCGACCTGCTTCTTCACCGACTTGATGCCGCGTCGGCGCAGGCCGAAGGCGACGTTCTCGAAGATGTCGAGGTGCGGGAAGAGGGCGTAGGACTGGAAGACGGTGTTCACCGGCCGCTTGTACGGCGGCAGCCGGGTCACGTCCTGGTCGCCGAGGTGCACGGTCCCGGAGGAAGGTTCCTCCAGGCCGGCGATCATGCGCAGGGTGGTGGTCTTGCCGCAGCCGGACGCGCCGAGCAGGGCGAAGAAGGAGCCCTGCGGCACGGTCAGGTCGAGCGGGTGCACGGCGGTGAAGGAGCCGTAGGTCTTGCCGATCCCGGAGAGGCGGACGTCGCCGCTGGTGTCTGTCGTCATCTTCGTCACGCCCCTGTGAGCTTCGCGAACTTCTCTTCGTAGGCCGTCTCTTCCTTCTGGCTCAGTGAGCGGAAGGCGTGGGACTTGGCCTGCATGGCCTTGTCGGGAACGATCAACGGGTTGTTCGCCGCGTCCTTGTCGATCCTGGCGAGGTAGGGCTTCACACCGTCGACCGGGCTCACGTAGTTGATGTACGCGGCGAGCGCGGCGGCCTGCTCGGGCTCGTAGTAGAAGTCGATGAGCCGTTCCGCGTTCGTCTTGTGGCGTGCCTTGTTGGGGATCAGCATGTTGTCGGTCGACGTCATGTAGCCGCTGTCGGGGATGACGAAGTCGACGTCGGGGCTGTCGGCCTTGAGCTGGACGACGTCTCCGGCCCACGCGACGCAGGCGGCGAAGTCGCCCTTGGTCAGGTCGGACGTGTAGTCGTTGCCGGTGAAGCGGCGGATCTGCCCCTTGTCGACGGCCTTCTGGAGGCGGGCGATCACCGCGTCGAAGTCGTCGTCGGTGAACTTCGCCGGGTCCTTGCCCATGTCGAGCAGGGTCATGCCGATGCTGTCGCGCATCTCCGAGAGGAAGCCGACGCGCCCCTTGAGCTTGGGGTTGTCCAGCAGATCGGAGATCGACTTCACCTCGACGCCGTCGAGGGCCTTCTTGTTGTAGGCGATGACGGTCGAGATGCCCTGCCAGGGATAGGAGTAGGCGCGGCCGGGGTCCCAGTCGGGGTTGCGGAACTGGGGCGACAGGTTGGTGAAGGCGTGCGGCAGGTTCGAGGGGTCGAGCTTCTGGACCCAGCCCAGGCGGATCAGCCGGGCGGCCAGCCAGTCGGTGAGGACGACGATGTCGCGGCCGGTGTCCTGGCCCGCGGCGAGCTGCGGCTTGATCTTGCCGAAGAACTCGTTGTTGTCGTTGATGTCCTCGGTGTACTTGACCTTGATGCCGGTGCGCCGGGTGAAGGTCTCCAGCGTCGGGTGGTGCTTGCCGCTGTCGTCGACGTCGATGTACTCGGTCCAGTTGGAGAAGTTGACGGTCTTCTCCTTCGCCGAGTGGTCCTCGGCCGACGTGCCGCCCTGGGTCTTGCCGGCCGCGGGGATCCCGCAGGCGCTCAGCGCCCCGAGGCCGCCGAGGGCGAGCGCGCCGCCCGCGGAGGCGCGCAGCAGGGACCGGCGGGTGAGGGCGGCCCGCCCGTTGCGGAAACTGCGCCGCATGGCGGCCGCTTGGGCCGGTGTCAGGCGGTCGGGCTCGTACTGCTCCATGCGCGTGGTGCCCTTTCGGGAGGTGTGGGCCATGGTGGTCGGGCGGCCCGTCGTCGCTATCGGTCCCCGAAGATCGTGCGGTGCCAGTCCTTGCGGGCCACCGCGGTATTGTCGAACATTACGTGTTTGACCTGCGTGTATTCCTCGAATGAGTACACGGACATGTCCTTGCCGAAGCCGGACTGCCGATAGCCGCCGTGCGGCATCTCGCTGATGATCGGAATGTGGTCGTTGATCCATACGCAGCCCGCCCCGATCTCCCGGGTGGCGCGGTTCGCCCGGTAGACGTCGCGGCTCCACGCGGAGGCGGCCAGGCCGTACGGGGTGTCGTTGGCCAGCCGTATCCCCTCGTCGTCACCGTCGAACGGCAGGACGACCAGCACCGGGCCGAAGATCTCGGCCTGGACGATCTCGCTGTCCTGCGCCGCGTCGGCGACGAGGGTGGGCCGATAGTACGCGCCTTCCTTCAGCGCACCCTGCGGGGCCTCGCCGCCGGTGACCACGCGGGCGTGGGCGCGGGCGCGGTCGACGAAGGCAGCGACGCGGTCGCGCTGGGCGTGCGAGACCAGCGGGCCGAGGTCGGTGCCGGGCGCGAAGGGGTCGCCGAGGCGGACCGTCTCCATGAGGGCGGCGGTGCGCTCGACGAACGCCTCGTAGAGCGGCCGTTGCACATAGGCGCGGGTGGCGGCCGTGCAGTCCTGGCCAGTGTTGATGAGCGCGCCGGCGACCGCCCCGTTGACGGCCGCGTCGAGGTCCGCGTCGTCGAAGACGACGAAGGGCGCCTTGCCGCCGAGTTCCAGGTGGAGGCGTTTGACGGTGGCGGTGGCGATCTCCGCGACGCGCCTGCCGACGGCGGTGGAGCCGGTGAAGGAGACCATGGCCACGTCGGGGTGGCCGACGAGGTGCTCACCCGCCTCCCTGCCCGTGCCGGTGACGATGTTGATCACACCGTCCGGGATGCCCGCGTCGGTCGCGGCCTCGGCGAACAGCAGCGAGGTCAGCGGGGTGAGTTCGGCGGGCTTGAGCACGATGGTGTTGCCCGCGGCGATCGCCGGGAGGACCTTCCAGGCGGCCATCTGGAGGGGGTAGTTCCAGGGGGCGACGGAGCCGACGACACCGATGGGTTCGCGGCGCACGTACGAGGTGTGGTCGCCGGAGTACTCCCCCGCCGACTGCCCCTGGAGGTGCCGTGCGGCGCCGGCGAAGAAGGCGGTGTTGTCGATGGTCCCGGGGACGTCGAACTCACGGGTCAGCTTGAGCGGCTTGCCGCACTGGAGGGACTCGGCGCGGGCGAACTCCTCGGCGCGGTCGGCGAGTACGGCGGCGAAGCGGTGCAGGGCGTCGGAGCGCTCGCCGGGCGTGGCGGCGGCCCAGGCGGGGAAGGCGGCGCGGGCGGCGGCGACGGCCGAGTCCACGTCGTCCGCGCCGGCGAGTTCGTACGTGTGGACATCCTCGCCGGTGGCCGGGTCGACCACGGTGTGGGTGCGGCCCGACGTGCCCTTCATGAGCTGTCCGGCGATGTACTGCGCGCCGTCCGCGAGGCGCTCACGCGCCGGGAATCGCTCCGGGGCGGCGGTGCCCGGGTTGTCCATGTCGCTCTCCTCCGCCGTGCGCCCGCCCGGAGGCGGGGGGCGTGGCTCCAGCTCGATTTGAGTGCCGATCCTGACAGAGCAAAGGGACGCCAACAAGTGATTCCGTTGTTGCCTTTTGGTTACGCGACGGAATCTGTCGACCAGCTGTCGAGTCGGGCGGGAAAACGGGGGACGGAGTGTCGGTGGTGGCTGCCAGACTGGCGTGCATGGGGAAGATCGATTCGGTGGAGTCCCTGATCGGGGAGGTCCACGCGGGGGCGCGCATCCGGTACCTGCACTTCTGGGGACACGCCCCGCGGACCGACGGGCGGGTCGGGGCGAGCTGTCTGAGCCAGTGGTGGCCGTCGCCGTTCGTGGTCGACGGGGTGCGGTACGCGACGGCGGAGCACTGGATGATGGCCGCCAAGGCCCGGCTGTTCCGGGACCCGGAGGGGGAGCGGCGGGTGCTGGCGGCCGGGCACCCCGCCGAGGCGAAGAAGGCGGGGCGGCTGGTGCGCGGCTTCGACGAGGCGGTGTGGCGGCGCGAGCGGTTCGGGGCCGTGGTCGAGGGCAGCGTCCACAAGTTCTCGTCCGACCCGGAGCTGCGGGAGTTCCTGCTGGGCACGGGTGAGCGCGTCCTGGTGGAGGCGAGCCCGATGGACCGCATATGGGGCATCGGCCTGGCGGCGGACCACGAGGCCGCGGAGGCGCCCGAGCGCTGGCGGGGCGCGAACCTCCTGGGCTTCGCCCTGATGGAGGCCCGGGAGCGGCTGCGCCGGGGATAGCGGCACGGGGTGCGCCGGGGACGGCGGCACGGGAGCACCGCTCCCCCGGACCGGCCCCGGGTCAGCCGTGCGCGAGGACCGGGGCCGTCACCCGGGGGGCCGAGTTGTAGCAGGGGTCGTAGTCGGACTCGTCGTCGTCGCTGTTGTTCACGGCGATCACGATGCTGACGACGATCAGGGCGGTCGTGGCCAGGCCGATGACGATGCCGATGATGCCGGTGACGAAGCCCGCCTGGGCCTGGCTGCGGTTGGTCGCCTCGCCGCGGTCGGCCCGCCGCTTCCCCTTGACGCCGAGGATCACGGCGATGACCCCGAGGATCACCGAGACGACGCCGTAGAGGCAGAAGAGACAGATGGACAGGATGCCCAGCACCATCGCGGTGGTGCCCATGCCGTTCTGCGGGCCCATCGGCGCGCCGGGCCAGCCGTAGCCCTGCGGGTAGCCGGGGTAGCCGTAGCCGCCGGGGGCGGCCGGGACCGGGGAGCCGGGGCCCGCGGGCCCGACGGGCGGGGGCGGCACGGCGCCCTCGGCCCAGCCCATGGGCGGGGTCGCGGCGGACCCGCCGTGGGCCGGTCCCCCGAACCCGACCGACGGCATGGCCGTCATGGTCGCCTGGTCGTGCACGGACGGCGGCTGCACCGGGGGCCGCCCGTCGGGGGTGGGAGCGGGCCAGACCGGGGTGGCGGACTGGTCCGGGGTGGCCGGTCGGCCGGGGGCCTGGGGCTGTTGGCCCGGTGCGGGAGGCTGCCAGTTCGGTGCGGGAGGCTGCGGGCCCGGTGCGGAGGACTGTTCACCGGACGCCTGGGACCGCGGGTCCGGCGCCGTGGGGTGCTGACCGGGCGCCATGGGCTGCCCGCCCGGCGCGACGGCGTGCGGGCCCGGCGCGGGGAACGGCTGTCCCGGTACGGGGGGCTGAAACGGCGGCGCCGGCTGTCCCGGTGCGGGCGGACGCGGGCCCTTGTCCAGGGACGGCTTGTCCTCCGGCGGTGCCCACGGGTCGAAGTCCGCTCCCCCGCCCCCGTCCGGCCGTGTCTGATCCGTCACGTCCCCATCCCCCTCGATGTCCCCCTCGATCGTTCGTCGAGTCATGCTAAAGCCTCGCCTGCGCGGCACCCCGAGCCGGGCCGCCCGCGGCGTCCGGCCGCGGAGTCGGCCCCCGTGCCGCTCCCGGCCCGGCCTACGATGACCCCCGGATCACCGATCAGCCGATCACCCGCGCCCGGACCCGTTCCGCCGGCGCCCTTCCGGGGAGGACCCCTTGACCGACACCGCCGCCCGCGACCCGCACGCCTTCATCGCCGGACTGCCCAAGGCCGAACTGCACGTCCACCACGTCGGCTCCGCGTCCCCCCGGATCGTCTCCGCCCTGGCCGCCCGCCACTCCGACTCCAAGGTCCCCACCGACCCCGAGGCCCTGGCCGACTACTTCACGTTCACGGACTTCGCCCACTTCATCGAGGTGTACCTGTCCGTCGTCGACCTGATCCGCACCCCGGAGGACGTCCGGCTGCTGACCTACGAGGTGGCCCGCGACCTGGCCCGCCAGCAGGTGCGCTACGCCGAGCTGACCATCACCCCGTTCTCCTCCACCCGGCGCGGCATAGACGCCCGCGCCTTCATGGACGCGATCGAGGACGCGCGCAAGACGGCCGAGGCCGAGTTCGGGACCGTGCTGCGCTGGTGCTTCGACATCCCGGGCGAGGCCGGCCTCGAAGCCGCCGAGGAGACCGCGCGGCTCGCCACCGACGACCGGCTGCGCCCGGAGGGCCTGGTGTCGTTCGGGCTCGGCGGACCCGAGATCGGCGTACCGCGCCCGCAGTTCAAGCCGTACTTCGACCGTGCCATCGCCGCCGGACTGCACTCCGTGCCGCACGCCGGCGAGACGACCGGGCCCGAGACGGTGTGGGACGCGCTGAACGAACTGCGCGCCGAGCGCATCGGACACGGCACCAGCTCCGCGCAGGACCCGAAGCTGCTGGCGCACCTCGCCGAGCACCGCATCCCGCTGGAGGTGTGCCCGACCTCCAACATCGCCACCCGCGCGGTCCGCACCCTCGACGAGCACCCGATCAAGCAGTTCGCCGACGCAGGCGTGCTGGTCACGGTCAACTCGGACGACCCGCCGATGTTCGGCACCGACCTCGACAACGAGTACGCGGTGGCCGCCCGGCTCCTCGGCCTCGACGAGCGCGGCATCGCCGACCTCGCCAAGAACGCCGTCGAGGCGTCGTTCCTGGACACGGCGGGCAAGGCGCGGATCACGGCGGAGATCGACACCTACACCGCCCAGTGGCTCGCCCCCTGACACCATGGCCGCCATGCAGACCGTGACCGCAGTGGCCCATCGCGGCGACCCCTACCGCTTCCGTGAGAACACGGTCGACTCCCTGCGTTCCGCGCTCGAACGGGGCGCGGACGCCGTGGAGTTCGACGTACGGCTCACCCGTGACGACGTCCCCGTGCTGCTGCACGACGAGACGCTGAAGCGGCTGTGGGAGGTGGACCGGCCCCTGCGGTCACTGTCCGCGGACGAGGTGCGCGACCTCACCGGCGGCGGTGTGCCGACGCTCGCGGAGGCCCTCGCGGCCACGGACGGCGCCCGGGTGATGGTCGACCTGCCCGGGCACGTGGAGCGGCGGGCCGCCCGGACGATCGTGGACACCGTACGGCGGTGCGGGGCGGCGGACCGCGCCTACTACTGTGCGGCGGCGCCCGCGATGCTCGGGGTGCGGGCGGCCGATCCGTCCGCCGAGATCGCCCTGACCTGGACGAGCCTCGCGCCGCCGCGTCCCGGTGTGCTGGCGGCGGTGCGCCCGCGCTGGCTCAACTACCGCTTCTCCCTGGTCGACCGGGACCTCGCCGAGCGCGTCCACCACAACGGGCTGCTGCTGTCCGTGTGGACCCCCGACACCCGCCGCTCCATGCGCCGGCTCATCGACCTGGGCGTCGACTCGATCACCACGAACCGCGTCGACGCCCTGTGCGCCCTGCGCGGCCCCCGCGAGGACTGAGGCTCCCGCCCGGCCGGGCGGGCCGACCCATCGGGCCGGGCCCGCCGGCCCTGCTCACCCGCCGGCCCTGCTCACCCGGCGAACGCCGCGGAGGCCGGCGCCGCGGCCGTCAGCGCCTCCAGCCGCTTGATCCTGCGTCGTACGACGTACAGGGGGACGATCCCGAAGACGCCGAAGGACATGTCGACGACGGTCCACCACAGCGGGATGCCCCGGATGGGCCCGCAGATCAGCGCGAGGGGAAGGATGCCCGCGCAGGCGATCATGCCGAACTCGACCACCCAGACGTTGCGGACGGGGTCGCGGTAGGGGCCGAAGAAGGCGACCGCGATGACGAGGTGGGCGAACGCCAGCCAGTCCGTGCCGTAGAGCACGAAGGGGTGGTCGGCGTCGACGGTGTCCAGCCCCTCGCGGACCCGGGAGATCCAGGACGTCAGGGCCGGCAGGTACTCCGGCACCGACAGGGACCGCAACACGTCCTCGGCCCAGTGGAGTTCGTGGACCAGCGGGAACGCGGTGGCGCCACTGAGGACGAGGCACACGACGAAGGAGACCAGCCAGACGCGGATGCCCCGGAGCAGGGCGGCTCTGTCGCTCATGGCAGGAGCCTACGCCGAGAATTGAACATGTTCAAAACCTTGTGCTCGTCACTCCCCCGTCAGCGTGCCCCGAAGTTCCAGCCGGCGGCGGATGCCCAACTTCTTGTACGTGCTGGTGAGGTGGGTCTCCACGGTGCGGCGGGCCAGGTGGAGGAGTTCGGCTATCTCCGTGTTCGTGCGGCCCTCGGCGGCGAGTTGGGCGATCCGGCGTTCGCTGGAGGTGAGCGCGCCCGACCCGGTGCGGGCGGTGCCGGTGCGGCGGGCGCCGCCCTCGCGCAGCGCCTGGTCGACCAGCGAGCGCAGCCGCAACGCCCCCCATCGCTCGGCGTGTTCGGCGGCCTCCCGCAGCCCTTCCCGGGCCCGGACCCGCTCCCCGGCGGCGAGCAGCAGCCGCCCCTGCGCGAGCAACGCCGCCCCCAGCTCCCCCTCGGTCCCGGACGGCACGTCCCGCAGCAGCCGTACGGCCTCCTCGGCCAGCTCCAGGCCACGGCGTCCGCCGGTCGCCGTGGCGAGGGAGCGCAGGGCGCGGCCCACCGTGCGGGGCGTGCCCCACACCCGGGCCAACCGCAGCTCCTCCTCGGCGAGTTCAAGGGCCTCCACCGGGTTGCCGAGCGCGAGCAGGCACTCCGCGGCGGCCGTGCGCCAGGGCGTGACGACGGGGCTGACGACCTCCCGGGCCGACTGCCGGCGCCCGCACTCCAGGAAGTCCAGCAGCGCCCCGGCCGTATCGCCGGAGGCGGCCCGCTGCACACCCCGCGCGTACAGGAACCGGTTGAGTTCCCAGGAGTCGGGCGCGGCCCGCAGGTCGAAGCCGTCCGCGAGCCGCCGCGCCTCGTCCGCGCGGCCCCGCTCCACCAGCGCGATCAGGGCGTGGGCGTGCACGTTGGCGGGTCCGGCGTCCGCCGTCACGGGCGGCTCGGCGGGCAGCCACGCGTACTGGCCGCGCGCCGCGGCGACGTCCGCGCGCACGTTGAGCAGCGCCTCGTACATGGGATGCAGCAGGTCGGGCCGCTGTCCGGCGAGGCCGCGGTCCACGAGCCGGTCGGCCTCGTCGAGTTCGTCGGCCCACTGCGCGACGGCTGCGGCGGTGCCGAGCAGGAAGGGCTCGGTCATCGGGTCGGACGGCTCGGCGAGCATGGCCCGCAGCCGCCGCATCGCGTCGCCCGCCGAGGTGAGCCCGGCGGTGGCGGCGTGCCGCACCAGCAGGGCGCGGGTGGCCGGGCCGACGAGTTCGGGCGTGTGCTCGACGGTGTCGCCCAGCCACCGGTACGCCTCCCGGCGCACGGTGGCGTCGCGGTCGGAGACCAGCGCGGAGGCGCTGCGCAGGGTGCCGGCGAGGTCGGGACGGTGGCCGAGCTGGTCGTCGACGGTGCGCAGCATCTCCACGGCGGCGCGGGCCTTGCCGCGCCCGGCCAGCGCGGTGCCGAGGGCGACGGCCGCGCGGACCCGGTCCTGCGGGGCGCCGGGCAGCCGTAGCGCCTCGGTGAGCCGGGGTATCCCGGAGGACACCTCCTGGTCGGCGCACTCCAGCGACCCCAGTTCGGTCAGCGCCCGCTGGCGGCATTCGTCGGCCAGCGGCTCGTCCAGCGTCCGGCGCAGATAGGCGACGGCGTCCTCGGGCCGGCCGTCGCGCAGGGCGAGGGAGGCGGCGTCCCGGAGCACCCCCGGGGCCCAGGGGACGGCCACCGGGGCGGCGAGCAACAGTTGCCGGGCGACGGTCTCGGTGGGGTCGCCGCGGTTCAGCATGGCCTCGGCGGCGGCGCGGTGCGCGGCCCGGCGCCGGTCGGCGGGGACGCCGGTGAGGACCGCGTCCCGCAGCAGGGGGTGGGCGTAGCGGAGGCGGCCCTCGGGGTCGGGGCGCAGCAGGCCGAGTCCGGTCATGGCGGTGAGCCAGCCGGCCACCCGGGCGGGATCGGCGCCCGCCAGTCCGGCGAGCAGTGCGGCGAGCGCGGTGGGGCCGCCGCCCGTCGCGGTCGGCCGGTGGCCCTCGTCCAGGGCGGCGAGGGCGCGGGCCACCTCGGCCGTGCCGGGTCCCGCGCTGTCCAGCCACCAGGAGACGGCGGCGGGGTAGTCGCCGGGGTAGAGCGCGGCGACGCTGTCGGGCAGGACGGGGTGACCGGGGGTGCGGGGGACGCCGGGGTGGCCGTCGGGTGCGGCGAGGTCGTCGAGGAGGGCGCGCAGCAGCAGCGGGGAGCCGGCGCCGGCCCGCGCGCAGGCGGCGATCCGGTCGGCGCGGGCGGCGGGGAACGCGGCGCGCACCAGGTCGGCCGCCGCGTCGTCGCTGAGCGGGGCGAGGGTGTGGGCGCGCACGAGGGCGGGCGGGAGGGTGTGGGTGAAGCCGGGCGCGGGCGGGTCCACGTCGTACTGGCTGCGTTCGGTGACGGCCAGCAGGACGGGCAGCCGTAATCGGCCCACGTGGCGGGCGGCCTCCACGAGCCAGCGGTGGGAGGGTCCGTCGGCGAGGTGGACGTCGTCGACGGCGACGAACAGCGGCCCCTCGTCGGCTTGTGCGCGCAGCACCCGCCACAGCACGGTGGCGCGCTCCCGGTCGTCCATGCCGGGATCCTCCGAGTGGCGTACGCGGCCCAGGAGTTGGAGCACGGCGGCGAAGGGGGCGCCGGTGTCGCCGGGCGAGCAGCGGGCGTGCAGGACGCGCATGCCGTGGACGGCGGCGTCCTCGGCCGCCTCCTCCAGGACGGTGGTGCGGCCGGTTCCGGTGGCGCCGCGCAGCAGCACGAGGCCGCCCGCACCGGCCCTGGCCAGGGCCGCGGCCCTGGCCAGCAGCCGGGCGGCCCTGCGGTGTTCGTCGGGCCGCCGCGCGGGTGCGGTGGGCGTCATGACTGCCTCCTTGCTGGGACGGGGCGTCTCCCACCGACGAGGACGCTCACCGCGGCCGCGAGGTGGTACGAGGAGTCCCACGAACGGGCCGGGAGCCGGTGGGAGCGGGCCGGCGGCGGCTGTCGTGGTGATCCCGCGGCCGATCTCGTGGTCGCACTCGTGGTGCTCCACGATTGCACTCCTGCCCACCGCGACAGGAGTGTGAAAAGTGCACGTCGGCCATTGACTTCATGGAAATGGCGTGCAGGTGGACAAGGGGGAAACGCTTGACCGGCACAGCACGGACCACACAGATCGCAGCACCCGCACCGACCCCGCGGACCCCGGTGGCGGTGCACGCCCCGGACCCGATCCTGCGGGAGGGGGTGCTGGGCCAGTTGCGCCGCTTCCCCGAGGTCGACCTGCGGGACGAGGGCGACACGGCGCCCGGCACCGTCGCGCTGGTGGTCGGGGACGCGCTCGACGAACAGGCGCTGACCCGGCTGCGGCGGCTGGTGCGCAGCGAGGGCGCGCGGGCGGTGCTCGTCGTGCGCACCCTGCGGGAGGCCGAACTCCTCGACGTCATCGAGTGCGGGGTGGGCGCGATCGTGTGGCGCCACGAGGCCACCGCCCAGCGCCTGGTGCAGGCCGTGCTCGCGGCCGCCCGGGGCGACGGCGACCTGCCGGCCGATCTGCTCGGCCGACTCATCAGCCAGGTGGGGTCGCTGCACCGCAACGCGGCCGGCCGCTCCGGCGCCCCCTCGTCCGGCCTGACGCCGCGCGAGGTGGACGTGCTGAGGCTGGTCGCGGAGGGGTTCGACACCGGAGAGATAGCGAGCAAGCTGTCCTACTCCGAACGCACCGTCAAGAACGTCCTGCACGGGCTCACCACCCGGCTGCACCTGCGCAACCGGGCGCACGCCGTGGCGCATGCCCTGCGGGAAGGCTACATCTGACCGTTCGGGCAGCGCGGGTCGGTCCCGGGGGCGGGCGGTCTGCCCCGGGGCCGTCCCCGACGCGCGCCTCACGATCGAGTTCTTCGGCCGTTCCCACTCCGACTGACGGCCGCCTCATCGACGACCCTTCCGACCGTTCGGGGCGCACGACCTGCCGGTGTGCAATTGCGGGGTAATGCCGCGACATCGCAGTACATTTCCAGCCACCGCTTCGGGATGTCCCCGGCAGACGGGGGCAGAGGATGAACACGGACGGGCGGGCCGCGGCGGCCACCGGCAGCACACGGCCGCACGCGCCGCCCGCTCTCGCCGGGCCCGGCCGGCTCGCACCGGTGACCGACCACACCGGTGCCCTGCCCGACCCGCACCCGGCCGCGCCCGCGCTCCTCGCCGCTGCGGTCCGGCGCAACGGAAGGAAACCCCGTCGATGACCCCTCGTACGACGACGTCCCCGGCCGGGACACGCGGCTTCCGCGCGGGTGACGGCCCGGGGGTGGTGGAGGCGTGGCGCCGGAGCGCGCCCGCCGACGCGATCACCCCGGACCGCTTCCGCTCGCTGGTGCTGCTCGACGCCAACTTCGATCCGGAGGGGCTGCGGGTCGCCGTCGACGGCGACCGTGTGGTCGGCGCCGCCTACGCGGTGCGCCGGCTGACCCCGATGACCGGCACCGATCTGGAGCCGGAGCAGGGCTGGATCCCGTTCTTCTTCGTCGACCCGGCCGCCCGCGGACGCGGCCTCGGCCGCCGGCTGCTGACGGAGGCCCTCGACTGGCTGCACGGCCACGGCCGCACCCGGGTCGACTTCTCCTCGTACACCCCGAACTACGTCCTGCCCGGCCTGGACGCCGAGGCGTACCCGGAGGCGGCCGGGCTCCTGGAGTCGCTGGGCTTTCGCACGCTGTACGAGGCGGCGGCGATGGACCGCGGGCTGGTCGGCTACCGCGTCCCGGACGAGGTCGTGCTCCGCCTGGACGAACTGACGGCGCGCGGTCACCGGTTCACCACCCCGTGCGACGACGACCTGGTGGACCTGCTCGCGCTCGCCGGGAACCACTTCGGCCCGGACTGGGCGTGCACGATCCGCGACGCGCTGGCCGCGGGCACGCCGCTGGACCGGATCGTCGTCGCCCGGGACCCGTCGGGCCGTCTGGTCGGCTGGGCGATGCACGGCACGTTCGATTCGGTGGACGAGCGGTTCGGCCCGCTCGGTGTGCTGGAGGAGATGCGCGGCACCGGGCTCGGCACGGTCCTGCTCCACCTGGTCCTGGAGCGGATGCGGGCGCACCGCGCGCACTCCGCGTGGTTCCTGTGGACCAGCGAGCGGTCCCCGGCGGGCCATCTGTACCGCAAGGCCGGTTTCACCACGACCCGGGTGTTCCGCGTGCTGCGCCGGGAGGCCACCGGATGACGCCGCCGCGCCGCAGCGCGGGCCGCGGCGGTCCGAGCCGCCGTCACTTCGCGCTCGGGCTCCCCTCGGCGCTGCTCGCCTCCGGATGCGCGGCGCCGCACCGGGGCACCGGTCGGCCGGGGGACCCGATCGTCCTGACCCTGCTCTCCCACTACGCGAGCGGGGAGCTCAAGGAGGCGCTGCGGGGTCCGGTCGACGAGTGGAACGCCACCCATGACCGGGTCAAGGTGCGTACGACGGCCGTCGAGTTCACGGACCTGCTGACCACGCTCATGGTCCGGCAGGCCGCGGGCCAGGGCGCGGACATCGTCCAGCCGTACTGTCTGTGGAGCGGCCAGCTCGTCCGGGCGGGCGTCCTGCGGCCGGCCCCTGCCGAGCACGCCGAGGAGATCAGGCGCGGGTACGGCGAGGCCGCGGTCGGTGCCGCGTCGGTGGCCGGCAGGATCTACGGCTACCCCACCGAGGCGCAGACGTACGCCCTCTACTACAACCGGCGGCTGCTGCGCGCGGCCGGCGTCGACGGCCCGCCGCGCACCTGGCCGCAGTTGGAGGACGCGGCGCACCGCACCACCCGACGGGACCGCTACGGCAACACGCTGGTCCAGGGGTTCGGGCTGTCGACCTACGACGACTCCACCACGGTCGGCCAGACGCTCGCGCTGCTCAACGCCGCCGGCGGGACCTTCGTCTCCGCGGACGGCAGGCGGACCGTCATCGACTCGCCGGAGGGCCGGGCCGTGTTCGGCCTGGAGCACCGCCTGGTCGGCTCGGGGGCGAGCGCTCCCGGTGTCAACGTCTACAAGGCGTTCCCGTCCGGGCAGGTGGCCATGGTGATCAGCGCCGGCTGGTGGACGGGGAGCCTGAAGCCCCTGATGGGCGCGGACTACCGCGACGTGGGCGTGGCGCCCGTGCCCGTCCCCGCGGCGGGCGACGCGCGTGCCACCCTCTCCACCGGCTTCCTGCTGGGCGTCAACACCGCGAGTGCGCACCCGCGCGAGGCGTGGGAGTTCCTGCGCTGGCTCAACACCGAGAAGGTGGGCGGGAGGACGGGCGCGAAGGCGACCCGGATGAGTGCCCTCCAGGTGTCGGTCGGTTCCCTGACCGGCCGCGCCGACGACATGCGCACGCTCCTCGGCAAGGGCGGTGACCCCAATCTGCGCCCCTTCCTGGACGCGCTGGCGTACGCGGTGCCGGAGCCGAACGTGCCGGGCGCGCAGCAGGCCAAGTCGCTGCTGCGCAAGAACATCGAGGCGCTGTGGACCGGTCAGCGGTCGGTCGACGAGGCGCTGCGCACCACGCGCCGTCAGGTCGATCGGGAGGTGTCGCGCTCATGGTGAACGTGCTGGTCCCGGAGCCGACGCGGCGCACACCGGACCCGCGACCGGCCGTGCCGGCCGTCGACGGGCGCGGCCGGGCCCGGCGCCGCCAGGCGGTCGTCGCGTATCTCTTCCTGGCGCCGGCGCTGCTGTTCTTCGTGGTCTTCCTGGTCCTGCCGCTCGGCTTCGCGCTGCTGCTGTCGCTGTCCCACTGGTCGGGTTTCGACGTCACCGGCATCAACCCGGTCGGCATGGACAACTTCGCGGCGCTGTTCGCGGACGGATCGACGTTCGTGACCCCGATCCTCACCAACACGCTCCTGTTCGCCCTGGGCACGGTGGCCCTGGCGCTCGCCGGGTCCGTGCTCGTCGCCACCTGCGTCGACAGGCTGCGGTTCCAGGGGCTGTGGCGCACGCTGTACTTCCTGCCGATCGTGACGACGGTGGTCGCCGTCGGCAACGTGTGGAAGTACATGTACGAGCCGGGCGGCCTCGTCAACGGTGTCCTCAACGCCCTGGGCCTCGGCTCGGTGGCGTTCCTCCAGGACCCGGACACCGCGCTGCCCTCGGTCGTGGTCGTCCAGGCCTGGGCCTCGGTCGGCTCGGCCGTCCTGATCCTGACCGCCGGGCTGAAGTCGATCCCGGAGTCGTACTACGAGGCCGCGGCGCTCGACGGCGCGGGCCCCGTCACCGTCTTCGGCAGGATCACGCTCCCGCTGCTGCGGCCGTCCCTGCTCTTCGTGTGTGTCACCCAGTTCCTCACCGGCCTGCAGTCGTTCGCGCTGATCACCGTGATGACCAAGGGCGGTCCGGGGGACGCGACGAACGTGGCGGCGCTGGAGATGTACCGGCAGGCGTTCGGTTACGGCGACTGGGGCACCGCGAGCGCCGCGGCCTTCGTGCTGTTCGTGGTGGTCCTCGTGGTCACCCTGGCCCAGTTGTGGTTCTTCCGGCGCACGGGGGAGGACGCGTGATCCGCCGCCGTTTCCCGTGGCTGTCGTACCTGCTGGTCGTGACCGGCGCCGTGCTCACGGTGGTGCCGTTCCTCGACATGGTGATGACGTCCTTCAAGGGGCCGGGCGAGGCCGGCACACTGCCGTACCGCTTTCTGCCGAAGGCGTTCGACGTGTCCAACTACCGGGCGGCGATCGACCAGTTGAACCTGCCGCTGCTGTTCCGCAACAGCGTCGTGGTGACGGCCCTGATCTCGTCCTCGGTGCTGCTCACGTCGTCGCTCGCGGGCTACGCGCTCGCCAAACTCCGCTTCCCCGGCCGGGAGTTCGTCTTCCGTCTGGTCCTCTCGACGATGATGTTCCCGCCGTTCCTCTTCTTCGTCCCGCACTTCCTGATCCTGGTGCACTGGCCACTGGCGGGCGGCAACGACCTGCTCGGGCGCGGCGGCGCGGGACTGACCGTCAGCGTCGCGGCGCTCGCCGTGCCGTTCCTCGTCAACGGCTTCGGGATCTTCCTGACGCGCCAGTTCATGCTCTCGATCCCGGACGAGGTCCTGGAGGCCGCGCGCATCGACGGGGCGGGCGAGTTCACGATCTGGTGGCGGATCGTCGTACCCCAGACCAGGCCGGTCCTGGTCACGCTGGGGCTGCTCACCTTCGTCGACGCCTGGAACGAGTACATCTGGGCCCTGCTCGTCTCGACCGCCAACCCGGACGTGATGACGCTGCCCGTCGGCATCCAGCTCCTCCAGGACCACGTCGACCCGGCGCGCACGATGCCCGTCGTGATGGCCGGCCTCGCCCTGAGCGTCCTCCCGGTCCTGACCCTCTTCCTGCTGCTGCAGAAGCACTACGTCCGCGGCGTCATGCTGAGCGGCCTCAAATAGCGACGCCCCGGGGGCGGCGCCGCGGTGTGCGGTGCCGTCGCCGGGGCGCGGGGAGCGGGCGGTCAGTCGTCGAGGGACGTCATCACGTGCTTGATCCGGGTGTAGTCGTCGAAGCCGTACGCCGACAGGTCCTTGCCGTAGCCCGACTTCTTGAAGCCGCCGTGCGGCATCTCCGCGACCAGCGGGATGTGGGTGTTGATCCAGACGCAGCCGAAGTCCAGCTGCCGGGACATCCGCATCGCGCGCGCGTGGTCCTTGGTCCACACCGAGGAGGCGAGGGCGTACTCGACGCCGTTGGCCCACTCGACGGCCTGCTTCTCGTCGGTGAAGGACTGCACGGTGATGACGGGTCCGAAGACCTCGTTCTGGATGATCTCGTCGTCCTGCTCAAGGCCGGAGACGACCGTCGGGGCGTAGAAGAAGCCCTTGTCGCCGACCCGGTGCCCGCCCGTCTCGACCTTGGCGTGCGCGGGCAGCCGGTCGATGAAGCCGGTGACCTGGGCGAGCTGGTGGGGGTTGTTCAGCGGCCCGTACAGCACGTCCTCGTCGTCCGGCTGCCCGGTCTTCGTCTCGGCGGCCGCCTTCGCGAGCGCGGCGACGAACTCGTCGTGGATGGACTCCTGCACGAGGACGCGCGTGGCGGCGGTGCAGTCCTGGCCGGCGTTGAAGTAGCCGGCCACGGAGATCCCCTCGACGGCCTTGGCGATGTCGGTGTCCTCGAAGACGACGACCGGCGCCTTGCCGCCCAGCTCCAGGTGGACGCGCTTGACGTCCTTGGCGGCGGACTCGGCGACGGACATGCCGGCGCGTACGGAGCCGGTGATGGAGGCCATCGCCGGGGTGGCGTGCTCGACCATCAGCCGACCGGTGTCGCGGTCGCCGCAGACGACGTTGAAGACGCCCCGGGGCAGGATCGAGCCGAGGATCTCGGCGATCAGGACGGTGGAGGCCGGGGTGGTGTCCGAGGGCTTGAGGACGACGGTGTTGCCCGCGGCGAGCGCCGGCGCGAACTTCCACACGGCCATCATCATCGGGTAGTTCCACGGCGCGACCTGCGCGCAGACGCCGACCGGCTCGCGGCGCACGAAGGAGGTCAGGCCGTCCATGTACTCGCCGGCCGAGCGGCCCTCCAGCATCCGCGCCGCGCCCGCGAAGAAGCGGATCTGGTCGACCATCGGCGGGATCTCCTCGTCACGGGTGAGCCCGATGGGCTTGCCCGTGTTCTCGACCTCGGCCGCGATGAGCTCCTCGGCCCGCTCCTCGAACGCGTCGGCGATCTTCAGGAGGTACTTCTGGCGGGCGGCCGGGGTGGTGTCGCGCCAGTCGGGGAAGGCCTCGGCGGCGGCCGCCATCGCGGCGTCCACGTCAGCCTGCCCGGAGAGCGGTGCGGTCGCGTACGCGTCGCCGGTCACGGGGTTGACCACCTCGGTGGTCCGTCCGTCGGCGGCGTCCCGGAACTCACCGGCGATGTAATTCCGTAGTGTGCGCAGCTGACGCAGCTCGGTGCTCACTGCCGGCCTCCTGTCGGGTCAGAACTGTCCACTCGCTGAGACACCCACCCTAGTCGGCGGGCCGACGTTTTCAACACCCCTGGTCGCATCCTGGCTGCGAAATCCGCAATACACGACCACGGAAACAACGAATTTCATCGATACGGCCTTGCGGAACTGTCGAGACGTCGTGCACAGTGAGGTCGTGGCCAGTCGAAGCGCAGACCAGAGGGACTCCTCCCGCGAGTCCAGGAACGGCACCCCCCAGCTGGACGCCGTCTCCCTCGCCATCATTCAGCAGCTCCAGGAGGACGGCCGCCGTCCCTACGCCGCGATCGGCAAGGCGGTGGGCCTCTCCGAGGCCGCCGTGCGCCAGCGCGTGCAGAAGCTGCTGGACCAGGGCGTCATGCAGATCGTCGCCGTCACGGACCCGCTCACCGTGGGCTTCCGCCGGCAGGCGATGGTCGGCATCAACGTCGAGGGCGATGTCGAGTCGATCGCGGACGCGCTGACCGCCATGTCGGAAGTCGAGTACGTGGTGATGACCGCGGGCTCGTTCGACATCCTCGCCGAGATCGTCTGCGAGGACGACGACCACCTGCTGGACGTCATCAACAAACGCATCCGGGCCCTGCCCGGCGTGCGCTCCACCGAGAGCTTCGTCTACCTGAGGCTCAAGAAGCAGACCTACATGTGGGGAACCCGATAACCGTGACCGAGAAGGACCTCAGCCGCACCGCGTACGACCACCTGTGGATGCACTTCACCCGCATGTCCTCGTACGAGAACTCCCCCGTCCCGACCATCGTCCGGGGCGAGGGCACGCACATCTACGACGACAAGGGCAAGCGCTACCTCGACGGTCTCGCGGGCCTGTTCGTGGTCCAGGCCGGTCACGGCCGCACGGAACTCGCCGAGACCGCCTTCAAGCAGGCCCAGGAGCTGGCGTTCTTCCCGGTGTGGTCGTACGCCCACCCGAAGGCCGTGGAGCTGGCCGAGCGCCTGGCCCACCACGCCCCGGGCGACCTGAACAAGGTCTTCTTCACCACCGGCGGCGGCGAGGCCGTCGAGACGGCCTGGAAGCTGGCCAAGCAGTACTTCAAGCTCACCGGCAAGCCCACCAAGTACAAGGTGATCTCCCGCGCGGTCGCCTATCACGGCACCCCGCAGGGCGCCCTGTCGATCACCGGCCTGCCGGGCCTCAAGGCCCCCTTCGAGCCCCTGGTCCCGGGCGCGCACAAGGTCCCGAACACCAACATCTACCGCGCCCCGCTCTTCGGCGACGACCCGGTCGCCTTCGGCCGCTGGGCCGCCGACCAGATCGAGCAGCAGATCCTCTTCGAGGGCCCGGACACCGTCGCCGCGGTCTTCCTGGAGCCCGTGCAGAACGCCGGCGGCTGCTTCCCGCCCCCGCCCGGCTACTTCCAGCGCGTGCGCGAGATCTGCGACAAGTACGACGTGCTGCTGGTGTCGGACGAGGTCATCTGCGCCTTCGGCCGCCTCGGCACGATGTTCGCCTGCGACAAGTTCGACTACGTCCCGGACATGATCACCTGCGCCAAGGGCATGACCTCGGGCTACTCCCCGATCGGCGCCTGCATCATCTCCGACCGCCTGGCCGAGCCGTTCTACAAGGGCGACAACACCTTCCTGCACGGCTACACCTTCGGCGGCCACCCGGTGTCGGCCGCGGTCGGCCTCGCCAACCTCGACCTGTTCGAGCGCGAGAACCTCAACCAGCACGTGCTCGACAACGAGGGCGCGTTCCTGTCGACCCTCCAGAAGCTGCACGACCTGCCGATCGTCGGCGACGTCCGCGGCAACGGCTTCTTCTACGGCATCGAGCTCGTCAAGGACAAGCACACCAAGGAGTCCTTCGACGAGGAGGAGACCGAGCGCGTCCTGTACGGCTTCCTCTCCAAGGCCCTGTTCGAGAACGGCCTGTACTGCCGTGCCGACGACCGCGGCGACCCGGTCGTCCAGCTCGCCCCGCCGCTGATCTCCGACCAGGGGACGTTCGACGAGATCGAGCAGATCCTGCGCGCCACGCTCACGGAGGCGTGGACCAAGCTGTGACCAGCTGACGGTGTGATCAACCCCGGCCCCGGCGCCGTCCGTTCGAGTGAGAACGGCGGCCCGGGGCCGTGTGCTGTCCGGCGCCCCGCCGGTACCTGCCTAGCGTGCCCAGTGACCGATCGGCCCAGCCGTCGTTCCCCCGGACGGGGGATCAGGCAGAGGCAAACACGGATCAGAACCGAGGTGTACGCCCATGGAGGCCCCGCCGGACAACGACGTGCTGTGGGCACGCGCCCTGCACTACCGCCACCACGACGGCTCCCCCGCCCTCGCCGGCGTCTCGCTCGGCGTGCGCGAGGGCGAGATCCTCGCCGTGACCGGCCCGCGCGGCAGCGGCAAGACGACGCTGCTGCGCTGCCTGTCCGGGATGCTCGCGGCGGGCGGCGGCGAGGTCTGGTTCAACAGCACGCCCGTGCACACCATGGGCCCGGTCACCCGCGAGCGCCTGCGCCGCGACCGCTTCGGCTGGATCGACCCGGCGCCGCTGCTCGTGCCGGAACTGAACGTCTGGGAGAACACCGCGCTCCCCCTGATGCTGCGCGGCACCAGCCGCCGCCGCGCCAAGGTGGCCGCCCTGGAGTGGCTGGAGCGCCTCGACGTGGGCGAGCGGGCCCGCAGACGGCCGCACGAGCTGCACCAGGCCGAGCGCCAGCGCGTCGCCATCGCGCGGGCGCTCGCCCCGGCCCCCACGGTCCTGTTCGCCGACGAGCCCACGGCCCCCCTGCACCGCTCCGACCGCGGCCACGTCCTGCGGACGCTGACGACGGCCGCCCGCTCGCACGGCATCACCGTCGTCCTCGCCACCCACGAGGCGGAGACCGCGGCGCTCGCGGACCGCACGGTCGCGCTGATGGACGGACGCCGGGTGCACACCGTGCACCTGCCGCCGGTCCCGGAGACCGCGACGGCCACCGGAGTGGATGCGGGAACGGCGACGGGCCCCGAGTCGGGATCGGAGGGCCGGGCCGCGTGCTCGCTCTCCGTCTGATCCGCGGCGCCCACCCGGCGGTCCAGCTGCGCCGGCTGCTGGTGGCGACGGCCGCCGCGGGCACGGGCTTCCTGCTGCTGTCCACCCTCGGCTACGCCATGGGCCACCCCGAGACCCCCGACGCGGCGGGCCTGCACCTCGCCTGGTGCGTCGTGCCGCTGGCGGCGACCGTGCAGTTCGCGGTCGCGGTCGCCCGTACCGACCCCGGCACCAGGCCCCGGCCCGGACTGTCCGCGATCGGGCTCGGCCCCGCCCGGCTCATGGCGATCTCGGCGCTCACCACGGCCCTGTCCTGCACGCTGGGTTCGACGGTCGCGCTGCTGTTCTTCCTGCATCTGCGCGGCGATCTCACCGGCATGCCGTTCGACGGGGCCGCGGCCGGGTTCCTCGCCGCGAACACCCCGCTCCCGCTGCCCGCGGCCCTCACCCTCCTCGCCCTGCCGCCGGCGGCGGCGTCGCTCACGGTGGCCCTGCACCTGCGCCCCCGGGAGCGGCGCCCGGCCGAGCCGGTGCCCGACGCGGGGCCGCACGGCACGGGAGGCGCAGGGGGTACAGGGGCCGCGGCGGGCGCCGAGGGCACGGTGGGCGAGGCGGGTGCGGACGGCGCCCAAAAGGCCCCGCGGGCGCGTTCCCGCCGCGAGCCCAGCCCCTCGGCCGGGCTGCCCTGGGGCGTCGCCCTGATCGCCGCGGGGCTCGCCGTGGAGGCGTGGGCCGGCCACGGCGCCCCCGCGCCCGACCTGCCCGGCGGCGCCGTCGGCGGTCCCGCGGGGGTCCTCGTCGGCTGGCTGCTCACCGCCGTCGGCCTGATCCTCGCCGCGCCCGGTCTGACGTACCTGTGCGGACGGCTGCTCCAGGCGGTACGGCCGGGCGCGCTCCGGCTGCTCGCCGGCCGGGTCCTGATGGCGGAGGCCGTCCGGCTGGGCCGCCCGCTCGGTGTGGTCTGCGCGGTCGCGTCCGGCGCCTACACCATGACCGCGCTGTACCGGGGCGACACCCCGGCCGTCGGCCCGCTCACCGCCCTCGGCGCCCTGGTGGTGACCGGCTGCGCCGTGGCGACCCTGTTCACGACCGCCGTGGAGACCCGCCAGTCCCGCGCCGACACCGTCGCCGCGCTGGTCCGCCTCGGCGCCCCCGCCTCGCTGCTGCGGTCGGCCGCCGCCCTGCGCGCCGCCGCCCTGCTGGCCCTGTTCACCCCGCTCACCCTGCTGATCGCCGAGCTGGCCGCGCTCCCGCCGGCCCGGTGAACTGCCCCCGCACAGTCGTACGAAATAGGTCCGAGGCCGCCGATGAGTTGTCCGGCGGCCTCCGGTCTACCCCCCGAACGACACACCACCCCGACGGGAGACCCGGCATGTACCAGCAGATGATCTTCGTGAACCTGGCCACCGACGACGTCGAGGCGTCGAAGAAGTTCTTCACGGAGCTGGGCTACACGATCAACCCGCAGTTCAGCACGGAGGACTGCACCTGTGTCGTGATCAGCGACACCATCATCGCGATGCTGCTCAGCAAGCGGCACTACGCCACCTTCACCAAGAAGGAGATCGTCGACTCGGCGAAGTCCAGCGAGGTGCTGCTGTGTCTGAGCGCCGAGAGCCGCGAGAAGGTCGACGAGCTGGTGGACCGGGCGGTCGCCGCCGGCGGCAGCGTGAGCGGCGAGACGCAGGACCACGGCTTCATGTACGGCCGCGCCTTCGACGACCTCGACGGCCACACCTGGGAGGTCGTGTGGATGGACCCGGCGGCGGTCCAGGGCTGAACCCCGGCTCGAACCGCTGTGCCAGCATGGGCGGGTGTCTTCGATACCCGCCCCATCGCACCGCGCCGCCCACGACCAGGAGATCGAGTCGCTCGCCGAGTTCGACGCGGTCGTCGCGGCGCACGGCTCACTCGACCGGTTCCGCGTCCAGGCCGTCGATCTGACGGACCGTACAAGTGCGCTGCTCTCCGTCGGCAGTGAGGGCGCCGTCTTCCTCGGCTGCCCGATGACCCCCGAGGCCGCCGCCCACGTCCGGGCCGGCGGCGCTCTTGTCTTCCCGCCCGTTCCCGGCCTCCCCTTCGACCCGTACCGGGGTTTCGTCTACACCCCGGACGAGTTGTTCGCCTCCCTCGACGAGGGGTACGAGGCGACGCCGGACGCCCGCGCCTACGCCTGGTTCCAGCAGACCAAGGCCGACGGCGACGTCTACTCCTCGATGCTGCGCGCCGTCCACGACGACGCCGTCTCCGACGCCCTCGACGAACTCCTCATCGGGGCAAGGGTGGTGGGCGTCATGGGCGGTCACGCCATGGCCCGCGGCACGGACGCCTACGCGGGCGCCGCGCGGCTCGGCCGCGAACTCGCCCGCGCCGGGCTCACGGTGGCCACGGGCGGCGGCCCCGGCGCCATGGAGGCCGCCAACCTCGGTGCGTACGCCGCCCCGTTCGACGACGCGATGCTCACCGAGGCACTGCGCATGCTCGCCAAGGCGCCGTCGTTCCGGCCGTCCGTGAGCGACTGGGCGCGCGCCGCCTTCGAGGTGCGTGAGCGGTGGCCGGGCGGCGGCGCGTCGGTGGGCATCCCGACGTGGTTCTACGGCCACGAGCCGCCGAACGCCTTCGCCGCGCACATCGCCAAGTACTTCGCCAACGCCACACGCGAGGACGGCCTGTTGGCCCGTTCGAACGCCGGCGTCGTGTTCCTGCCCGGCGCGGCGGGAACCGTTCAGGAGATCTTCGACAACGCGACGCCCAACTACTACGAATCGCGTGGGGAACCCACGCCGATGGTGCTCGTGGACCATACGCACTGGACCGAGACATTGCCCACATGGCCATTGCTGCGGGCGCTCGCGAAGGGCCGGTCGATGGAGGTCCGAATCGCCCTGGTTGACCGGATCGAGCAGGCCCCCGAGTCGTTGAAACGTCTTGGTAGTTAATAAGATTGCAAAGCCAACGTCCGTACGCGGCATATGCATTGACAGTACTTACGTCGCGCTTATAGACCAGTGAGACTCCAGGGGGTGGTGTTGCCATGCGTCATCACGCCTCATCTCCCCTCAAGCCCCCCGCAGTTATGCATCTGTAAAGGACAAACGTGTCCATAACTCGCCGTAGCGCACGTCGTTCCGTGCGTATCCTGGGTGTTGCCTCCGCCTCCGTCGCCTTGGCGCTGGGCGTGGCCAACACCGCGCTCGCCTGCAACATCAGTGAGTTCTCCGCCGAAGCCAAGTGCGACGGCACCAACGGCGTCATCGCCGTCACCGACGTCGACGCCTCGGGCGCCGAGGCCACGGTCACCGTGTACCGCGAGGCCAACGGCGCCGACGAGCAGAAGGTCGGTGAGCAGAAGGTCAAGGGCTCGCGCCAGGGTGTCACCATCACCTTCGCCGAGGACTGGAAGCCGAACGCGCAGTACCGCGTCCACGTCTTCGCCAACAACGGCCAGGTGGACGACGACGTCAAGGGCGGCCTGACCACCCCGGCCACCGCCTGCAAGACCGAGGACACCCCGACCCCGACCCCGTCGGAGTCGGAGACCACCCCGGCTCCGTCCGAGTCGGCGAGCACCCCGGCCGAGAGCCCGGCTCCCTCGGAGTCGGAGAGCAGCACCGCCCCGGCGACGGGTTCCGACAACAACGCGCCGTCCCCGGCCGCCGTCGGTGACTCGAACCTCGCCGAGACCGGTGCCAACTCCAACACCGGTGTGATCGCGGGCGTCGCCGCCCTGCTGGTCGTCGTCGGTGGCGGTGCCGTGTTCTTCGGCATGCGCCGTCGTGGGGCCAACAACGCCGGCTGACGCCGCGCTCCGCACAACGCCGTGGCCCGTCCCCGTACCCCGGGGGCGGGCCTCGGCCGTTCCGGGGCCCGGACGCCCGGGTCAGCCGAGCACGACGACGTCCGCGGCGTCGAAGACCACCCCGACCTCGCTCCCGGTCTCCGGCGCGTCCCGCAGGGCGCACGCCGCCTCCAGCCGGGGGCCGTCGGCGGGCTGGAGGCGCACCGCGACATGGGTGCCCCGGAACGTGCGCGCGGCGACCGCGCAGCGCAGCCCCTCGCCCACCGGCACGAGCCGTACGCCCGCGGGCCGCACCAGGAGCGTGCGGGCGCCCTGCGCGGCGTCCTCAGGCACCGGGAGCTTGCCCCAGGGGGTGTCGGCGGCCTCGCCCGCGACCGTGGCGGCCACGACGTTGTCGAAGCCGAGGAAGCGGGCCACGAACGCGTCGGCGGGCCGCTGCCAGACCTCCAGCGGCGTACCGGACTGGGCGATCCGGCCGTCGCGCATCACCACGACCCGGTCGGCGAGCGCAAACGCCTCGCCCTGGTCGTGCGTCACGGCCAGCACGGTGGTGCCCAACCGGCCGAACAGCTCCCGCAGTTCGACGACGAGCCGTTCCCGCAGCGAGCGGTCGAGCTGGCCCAGCGGCTCGTCCAGCATCAGCAGCCGGGGCCGGGGGGCGAGGGCGCGGGCCAGCGCCACCCGCTGCTGCTCCCCGCCGGAGAGCCCCGCGACGGCACGTCCCGCGGCGCCGGGCAGCCCCACCAGCTCCAGCAACTCCCCGACCTCCGCCGCCCGTTCCCGCTTCGGGGCGCCGCGCATCCGCAGCCCGAAGGCCACGTTGCCGCCCACGTCCCGCTGCGGGAACAACTGGTGGTCCTGGAACATCAGCCCGACGCCCCGCCGGTGCGCGGGCACCCGGGCCTGGTCCGTCCCGTCGAGCAGGACCCGGCCCGAGGACAGCGGCTGGAGTCCGGCGACGGCCCTGAGCAGCGTGGACTTGCCGCTTCCGCTGGGCCCGAGCACACACACGATCTCGTGCTCGGCGACCGCGAGGTCCACGGCGTCGAGGACGGCCCGCCCGCCGAAACGCACGGTCGCGGCCTCCAGGCTCAGCAGCATCAGAACTCCCCCGTCCGGTCGGTCCGCAGCCGCTCCAGGATCAGCAGCGACGCCGCGCACACCAGCATCAGAATCGTCGACAGGGCCATCGCCTGCCCGTAGTTGAGGTCGCCGGGCCGGCCCAGCAGCCGTGCCACGGCCACGGGCAGCGTCGGGTTGTCGGGCCGCGCGATGAACACGGTCGCCCCGAACTCGCCGAGCGACACGGCGAACGCGAA
Organism: Streptomyces sp. NPDC026672; assembly: GCF_040638185.1. Taxonomy (NCBI): domain Bacteria; kingdom Bacillati; phylum Actinomycetota; class Actinomycetes; order Kitasatosporales; family Streptomycetaceae; genus Streptomyces; species Streptomyces sp. NPDC026672. The sequence continues at coordinate 92,996 of NZ_JBEZXS010000015.1, read as the reverse complement.
CCCGGCCGCGACCAGCAACGCCCGCCGCACCAGCGGCAGATCGACCTCCCGCCACACCCGCAGGGGCGAGGCGCCGAGCACCGCCGCCGCCTCCCGCAGCCGCGCGTCCACCGCCCGCAGCACGGGCAGCATGGTCCGTACGACGAAGGGGACGCCGACGAGGGCCTGGGCGAGGGGGACGAGGATCCAGGACTGCCGCAGGTCCAGCGGCGGTTCGTCCAGGGCGATGAGGAAGCCGAAGCCCACGGTCACCGCGGAGACACCGAGCGGCAGCATCAGCAGCGCGTCGAAGCCCCGCACGATCCGGCCGGCGTCCCGGCGGGCCAGCGCGGCGGCGGCGAGCCCACCGACCAGCACGGCGATGGCGGTGGCGGCGACGGCGTACTCCAGCGAGGTCGCGATCGCGGTGACGGGCGCCACCAGGAACGTTCCGCCGTCCTCGCGGGTGAGCGCCCGGTAGTAGCCGAACCCGGGCGCGTCCAGGGAGCGTTGGACGAGGACCGCAAGCGGCAGCAGGACCAGCAGGGCGACGGTGGCGAGGACGCCGGCGAGCAGCGCCCACTGCCCGGCGCCGCGCGGCCCGCGCGCGGTCACCGACGCGTCGACCAGCCGCAGGGCCGTCTCCCGGCGCCGTACGGTCCAGGCGTGCACGGCGAGGATCGCGGCGACCGCGGCGAACTGGACGAGCGTCAGGACGGCGGCCGTGGAGAGGTCGAAGATCTCCGAGGTCTGCCGGTAGATCTCCACTTCGAGGGTGGCGAAGGTGGGGCCGCCGAGGATCTGGACGACGCCGAACGAGGTGAAGGTGAACAGGAACACCATCAGCGCCGCGGCGGCCACGGCGGGCGCGAGCGCGGGCAGGGTCACCTTGCGCCAGGCACCGAACGGCGAGGCGCCCAGCATCCGGGCGGCCTCCTCCTGACGCGGGTCGAGCTGCGCCCACAGTCCGCCCACGGTCCGTACGACGACCGCGTAGTTGAAGAAGACGTGCGCCAGCAGGATGGCCCACACGGTGGTGTCGAGCCGTACGCCCCACAGCTCGTCGAGCAGTCCGCCCCGCCCGACGAGCGCGAGGAAGGCCGTGCCGACGACCACCGTCGGCAGCACGAACGGCACGGTGACGACGGCCCGCAGCACCTGCTTGCCCGGGAAGTCCAGGCGCGCGAACACATGGGCGGCGGGCAGGGCGAGCAGCAGGGTGAGCGCGGTGGAGGCGAGCGCCTGCCAGGTGGTGAACCACAGCACGTGCCGGATGTCGGACTGCGCGACGACGTCCGCGATCCGGCCCAGCCGCCAGCTGCCGTCCACCTTGAGCCCACGGGCGACGATCGCGGCGACGGGCCAGGCGAAGAAGACGGCGAAGAACACGACGGGCCCGGCCATCAGGGCGAGCCGCGCCGTGTTCCCGCGCCTCCCGGCCGCTACTTCAGTACGAGCGACGTCCACGACTTGACCCACTGGTCGCGGTTGGCGGCGATCTTCTCGGCGGGCAGCGTCTCGGGGTCCTTGGCCTGCGGGCCGTACTTCGTGAACTCCGGCGGCACCTGGGCGCCCTCGCGCACCGGGTAGACGAACATGTTGAGCGGCATGTCCTCCTGGAACTCCTTGCCGACGAGGAAGTCCAGGAACGCCTTGCCGCCCTCGCTGTTGCGCGCGTTGCTCAGCAGGCCCGCGTACTCGATCTGCCGGAAGCAGGTGCCGGCGGCGACCCCGGTCGGGGCGGTGGTGGGCTTCGGGTCGGCGTAGACGACCTCGGCGGGCGGGGAGGAGGCGTAGGAGACGACCAGCGGCCGGTCCCCGTGGGCCTTCTTCCCTCCGGCCGAGCCGGAGAACTCCTCGTCGTAGGCCTGCTCCCAGCCGTCGACGACCTTGACGCCGTTGGCCTTGAGCTTCTTCCAGTAGTCCGGCCAGCCGTCGTCGCCGTAGTGCGCGGCGCTGCCGAGCAGGAAGCCCAGGCCGGGCGAGGAGGTGGACACGTTCTCGGTGACGAGGAGGTTCTTGTAGGCGGGCTCGACCAGGTCGTCGAAGCTCTGCGGCGGGGCCAGCCGGTGCTTGTCGAAGTACGCCTTGTCGTAGTTGACGCAGATGTCGCCGCTGTCGATGGGCGTGACCCGGTGCTTGCCGGGGTCGACGCGGTACGCGGGCTGGATCGCGGCGGCGTCCTTGACCTCGTACGACTGGAAGAGGCCGTTGTCGAGGGCGCGGGAGAGCAGGGTGTTGTCGACGCCGAAGAAGACGTCGCCCTGCGGGTTGTCCTTGGTCAGGACGGCCTTGTTGACGGCCTGTCCGGCGTCGCCGTCCTTGAGGACCTTGACGCGGTAGCCGGAGCTCTTCTCGAAGTCGGCGAGCACGTTCTTCGACACGGCCCACGAGTCGTGGCTGACGAGGGTGACGGTCTTGGACGCGGAGCCCGCCGACGCCTTGCCGTCGTCCGATCCGCACGCGGACAGCGAGACGAGACCGAGGCCGACGGCGACGGCCACGAGGGTCTTGTGGTGCACTGGATGTCCTCCTGGGGTTGGCCAGGAAGAGACGCGGCCCCGCCCGGGGGACCCGGACGGGGCGCAACAGCTCGAGTGATGACCGAACTTCCTACCCAGAATGACCTGGGCGAGGTTCAGAGGGTCTGCGGCCCGGTTGCCGCACTCTCAGCGCTGTGGCGCTCCCCTGTCGGAATATGAAGGTGTGGTGGTACGGCGTTCAGACTACCGCTCGGTGGCCGCGAGCTGACCACAGGCACCGTCGATCTCCTGACCCCGGGTGTCCCGGACGGTCACCGGCACGCCGTGCGCGGCGATCGCCTCGACGAACGCCTTCTCGTCCTCGGGCCGCGACGCGGTCCACTTGGAGCCCGGCGTGGGGTTGAGCGGGATCAGGTTGACGTGCACGGGCTTGCCCCGCAGCAGCCGGCCGAGCCGGTCGCCGCGCCACGCCTGGTCGTTGATGTCCCGGATCAGGGCGTACTCGATGGACAGCCGGCGGCCGGACTTCGCGGCGTACTCCAGGCCGGCGTCGAGGACCTCGCGGACCTTCCAGCGGGTGTTCACGGGGACGAGGGTGTCGCGCAGCTCGTCGTCGGGCGCGTGCAGCGAGATCGCGAGCCGGCACTTGAAGCCCTCGTCGGCGAACCGGTGGATGGCCGGCACCAGCCCGACGGTGGAGACGGTGATGCCGCGCTGCGACAGGCCGAGCCCGTCCGGCTCGGGGTCGGTGAGGGCGCGGACGGCTCCGACGACCCGGTTGTAGTTGGCGAGGGGCTCGCCCATGCCCATGAAGACGATGTTGGACAGCCGCGCCGGGCCGCCGGGAACCTCGCCGTCCCTGAGGGCCCGCATGCCGTCGACGATCTGGTGCACGATCTCGGCGGTGGACAGGTTGCGGTCGAGGCCCGCCTGCCCGGTCGCGCAGAACGGGCAGTTCATGCCGCAGCCGGCCTGCGAGCTGATGCACATGGTGACCCGGTCCGGGTAACGCATCAGCACCGACTCGACGAGCGTCCCGTCGAACAGCCGCCACAGCGTCTTGCGGGTGGTGCCCTGGTCGGTCGACAGGTGCCGGACGACGGTCATCAGCTCCGGCAGCAGCGCCTCCTGGAGCTTGGTGCGCGATCCGGCGGGGATGTCGGTCCACTCGGCGGGGTCGTGCGCGAACCGCGCGAAGTAGTGCTGCGACAGCTGCTTGGCGCGGAACGGCTTCTCACCGATCGCGGCGACGGCCTCCTTGCGCTCGGCGGGCGACAGATCGGCGAGATGCCGCGGCGGCTTCTTGGCTCCGCGCGGGGCGACAAAAATAAGTTCTCCGGGCTTAGGCATGGCCGTACCAGTGTCGCAGATCGACTTGGGTGACCTGGGGGGTGTCGCTGGTAGGCGTCACCGGTCGCTACTGAGCGGCTTCGGACGGCCCAGGGACGGCCCGGCCGATGGGGCCGTGCGCCCTGGCTGAGCTGCCACTGTCCATCGTTCCGGTCCACTCACGCGGAGCAGATCATCCATAGCGCTACGTGCTGCTGCCACGAAGGCGTCGATGCAGTCATTCGGACGGGAACGGACCTAGAACCACGAATCGACGGGCGTCTCGTAGCCGGGCCCACCCACCACGGCTTCCGCCCTCCGGCCAACGCCGCAGCAGATGGACAGCGCGCCCATGGTCCGCCATGCTGCCTTGGCGGTGAGGGGCCACCGTCGGCCACATCGGGTCAGGAGTGGGGATCGATGGAGCAATCGCAGGTCGCAGCTCTACCGCCAGAGCGCATCCGTTACCGCTTGACACGCCTCCAACGCCTGTCACCCGCGCTGCCCAGCATCGTTATCGTCCCGACCTTCCAGGTCTTGATCTGGTTGGACGGGGGACCGTTCGGTCCTCTACTTGTCCCGGGACTGCTCGTCTGGGGTGTCCTGCCGGTGCTGATCACTTTGGCGCCCTTCGGGGTCACTCTCACGCCATCGGTGGCCATCGTGCACAACCTCCGCCGCCGGACCATCCCGTGGTCTGACGTCCAAGCCATCCAGATCGAGCCTTTCTTCGGAAGCCGGACCGTCGTGATCTACGAAGCGGGCAGCCGCTGCACCCGCCTACGGGCGCCGATCACCGGGTTCCTCAGCTGGGATCGCAGTTTCGAGGAGAAGTTCCACACCATCGGTAGGTGGTGGCTGGAACACCGCGGCCCGGACTGGGCTCCTGTCGCGCCGCCGGGGGTGCACTGGGGCGGCCCACCGACGTCCGACGGGAACCCTTACGCGCCTCCGGCGTAGTCAGCAGCTGATCCACGCACCCTCCGGGGCGCGGAGACTCACCGACTGGGCCAAGCCACGGGGCGGGCGCCGTCCCTAGGTTGGAACAACCCCCCGTGCCGGACACAAACTTGAGGGTCTGACCTCACCCCTATCAGGTCGATCACAGCACTCGCCGACGTCGACCGACCAACCCCGGTTCCAGGGTGAGCGTCCCCTGAAGATCGGCTCTGACCGCAGCCGACCGCGCCTGTTGGTGTCAGCCATGACGGCGGGGGGCCGACCGGTCATGCGCGCGTGTCTCGCTGGACCCCCACCGGCCTCAGCCACGCCATCTACAGCTGCCCTCGACCAGAGCAACCCGTGCCGGCCGACCCGCGACCATCCCGCCAGAGCCCTCTTCGGGCTATCAACCGGCCTGCCTGGCGTTGCTCCTCGGTAGGGCCTTCCGGTGTTGTCAGCACACACCTTACTCTCGATTCCCATGTACTTTGTATCGCAAAGTTGACTCAGCGGGCGGTCGTCCGACAGTCCGCTCACGAGCGCCGCCAAAGCGCCGCCCACAAGGGGGACAAATGGGAACATCCGCGCCGAACAGCGAGGGATCGGAACCGAGGGCGGCCGCGGCTGCCTTGTTGGCTGCGACGGAAGGCCTGCGGGCGAGGACCCGCACGCAGACCAACGGAGCATGGACTCCCCTCCTTGGCTTCGGGCTCCTGGCCCTGGCGGCCATTCCGGTCGCCCGGTACGCCTTCAACTTCGGAGCCCACGGGCGCTACATCGGGTCCTATCCGGCCTTTGCCTACGCCGAGCTGACCGGCCTGTGCGTCGTCCACGAACCGGGAACCCCCTGTCTGAAGGGCGAGTTCGACGGAGCCGTCCTGCGCTTCGCGGCATGGGGCGTGTGGTTCGCGCTCCTCCCCCTCGCATGGTTCGTCTTCGCCCGCTGGTACCGCCTGCGCGGCGAGGCCCGGGGCGTCGTCCCCCGGCGCGGCATGTGGGTCCGCGTGACCGCCACAGCCACCACTGTGATCACGACAGCTCTGGTGGCGCTGCTGTTCGGCAAGGACCAACCATGGGAGGCCGTGCTGCTGGAGAACAGCTACGCCTCCCCGTGGTACCTGGTCGGCATCGGACTTCTCGCCCTCGGCATTGCCGAACGCAGTTGGACCGCCGCGGCGGCCGGCACCGCTCACGCCCTGCTGCTCACGGGGTACCTGGGAGCCTCCTGGGGCAGTGGATGGCTTCCGTGGCAGCACTCCGCCCACCCCGGCTGGGCCGACGGACCGCAGGTCAAGGCATTTCTGCTCGCTGTTGTCCTGCTCCTCGCCGGTCTGTGCGAATGGACAGCGGTCCGCCGCCGGGGCGCACCCGCTGTCGTAGTTGCGGGTACGGTCGTCTCATGAGCGTCGAAGACTCGACCGCTACGCAGGACGACCAAGAGGCACTGCATCCCACCCAGGCGCTGGACGACACCATCCACCAGCGCGTGCGGCTCGGCGTCCTCACCGTTGCCCGCGAAGCCGACCGGGTCGAGTTCAGCTTCCTGAAGAAGCAACTGGCCGTCACCGACGGAAATCTCTCCCGGCACCTGAAAGTGCTGGAGGACTCCGGAATGATCAACGTGGAAAAGGGCTACGCCGGTCGACGTCCCCGAACATGGGTAACCCTCACCCGTGAAGGTGCGCAGGCCCTGGACGCCGAACTCCGGGCCCTACGCGCACTCGTGCTTCGCTTCGAGACTCCCCGTTCCGTGTCCGGCACACCCGACACGTGAGCACCGCGTCAGGAGTTCGATCAGCGGCCAGTAAGCCCGTGGCACCCCCGGACGGGACGACCACGAGTGGCCGCTCCGGGGTACACACGTATGTCGTCGTTGATGTCAGCCGGAGTGTCCACCACGTCGGCTGAGCACGTCCGCGAGAGACCGGGCTTGGCCCGGTGTGATACCGAGGGCGAGCGGAATGCGGCGGGGGCTGTGGGTCGATGGTCGACGAACACACCGCGATCGGGCTGTCCGTCGTCACGGCCCAGCGAGGCTCGCTATCGGGCTCCTGCTCGCCGACCGGGAGGGCAGCCAACTCGTCGGCAACGTGAACACTGATGCCGTCGAGTCAGGAACGTACGAGGAAGACCGTGGACCGCGTGTTCAACGGCCCGCGTGAGCCTGACGGCAGACGGCCCAGTGACCTGAACGGATGGTGGTGGGGCTACCAGGTGATCGGGAGGGTGCGGGGGCCTCGGATGAGGCCCTGGTGCTGGAACTCGACCTTCTCCGGGAGCACGGCCAGCCGGATCTTGGGGAAGCGGTCGAGTACGGCGGAGATCATCACCTCCGCCTCCATCCGGGCCATGATCGCCGCCAGGCAGTGGTGCGGACCGTGTCCGAAGGCGAGGTGCGCGGCGTTGGTGCGGCCGAAGTCCAGGGCGTCGGGGTCGGGGAAGGCGACCGGGTCGCGGTTGGCGGCGACGTACGCGTTGTAGACCACGTCACCGGCCCAGATCAGCTGCCCGCCGACCTCGACGTCCTCGGTGGCGACGCGCGGGATGCCGACGCCGTTGCGGTGCGGGACGTAGCGGAAGAGTTCGTCGACGGCCCTGGGCAGGAGCTCCGGTTCGCGGCGCAGCTGGTCGAGCTGTTCGGGGTGGGTCAGCAGCGCGTACATCATGGAGCCGCTGTTGTTGCGGACCGCGTGCCCGCCGCTGACCTGGATCGCGATGGCGAGCGAGATCGCCTCGTCGTCGCTGATCTCACCGTCGGCGGCGGCCTTCGCCAGCACTCCGGCCAGGTCGTCGCGGGGTTCCTCGCGGCGGCGCCGCAGGAGTTCGACGATGCGGGCCCTGGTGGCGTCGGCGGCGGCCTTGGCGCGCTCCTTCGACTCCGCGCCCGCGGACAGCAGGTCCTCGCCGCTCCGCGCCCAGCGGTGCCAGTCGCTCTCCTCCACCCCGAGGAAGTCGCGGACGACGGCGATCGGGAAGGGGCCGTGCAGATGCTCCATGAGGTCGGCGGGTGCGCCCGCCAGTTCCATGCGGTCCAGCAGCTCGGCGGCCCGGCGCTCGGCGAGGGGCCGCAGCCGCTGCATGCTCCGTCCGGTGAAGGCGCGGGCGACGACCCGGCGCAGCACGTTGTGCCGGGGCGGGTCGATGTACTGGAGCCCGGCCGTCCGGGAGGCCACCGGTTCCGGCCGCATGCTGGTGACCGGGCGGCCGATCAGCCGCTCCCGGGAGAAGCGGGGGTCGGCGGTGACGAAGCGGACGTCGTCGTAGCGGGTGACGAGCCAGGCCCACCCCTCGCCGTGCGGCAGCGTGATCCGGGTGACCGGCTCCTCGCGCAGCACCTCGTCCAGGAACGGGTCGGGGTCCAGGGCGGGCAGGTCGTCGACGGCCCAGGACCGCACGGGCGGGAGCGAGGTGTCCGAGGCCCGCACCGGCGGGACCGGCACGTCCGAGACGGGGTCGAGGGGCATGGCGCACCACCGCTTCCGGGAGAGGGCCGTCCACTGACGGAGTCTGCCGCCGCCGCCCGACCCCGGCCATGCGGGCTACGGCATCCGGGTCCCCGTACGTCGACGAGCCCCCGCCCTCGGGTGAGGACGGGGGCTCGCGGGAACCGAAGACGTACGCCGGGCCGACGGGACCTACGCGGAACCGACGAACAGCACCAGCAGCAGCCACACCACAGGAGCCGTGGGCAGCAAGGAGTCGAGCCGGTCCATGATGCCGCCATGGCCCGGGAGCAGCGTGCCCATGTCCTTGATGCCGAGGTCCCTCTTGATCATGGACTCGCCGAGGTCGCCGAGCGTGGCGCTGCCCGCGACGGCGAGGCCCAGCAGCAGGCCCTGCCACCAGCTGCCGTCGTCGATCAGGAACTCCATGCACAGCGCGCCGGCGACCATGGCGAAGGAGACCGCGCCGACCAGTCCCTCGCGGGTCTTGCCGGGGCTGATGCGTGGGGCGAGCTTCTTGCGGCCGAACCGCCAGCCGACGGCGTACGCGCCCGTGTCGCTGACGACCGTGAGGATCAGGAAGGTCAGCACCCGCCAGGGACCGTCGTCGGCGGTGAGCATCATGGCGACGAACGTCGCCAGGAACGGCACGTAGAACGCGGCGAAGACCCCCGCGGTGACGTCCTTGAGGTAGCCCTCGGGCGGTTCCGTCATCCGCCAGACCAGGACCGCGAGCGCGGTGAGCGCCATGGCGACCCAGGCGCCCTCGGCCCCCCGCACGTATCCGGCCACGACCATCGCCGCACCGCCGAGGGCCAGCGGGACCAGGGGCGCCTTGATGCCCTTGCGCTCCTGGAGCCTGCTGGTCAGCTCCCACAGGCCGACGACGACGGCGACGGCTATGACGCCGACGAACACGGCCTTGACGATGAACAGCGACGCGATGATCACCACGCCGAGGCCGACGCCGACGCCTATGGCCGCACCCAGGTCCCGGCCCGCGCTCTTCTTCTGCGGTGCGGGCGCCGGCTGCGGGGCGTCGTGCATGGGCTCCGGATTCTGCGGCGCGGCTCCATGGGGCTGTGCCGTCGGGGTGTCGGGTCGGAACAAGGGGCCGCCCGGCCGAGCGGCCCCCCGGTCGTCGTCCTGGTTCCCGCCGTGCGCCGGCACGGCGGGCATGGGGCGAGTCTGCTGCGTGTCATGCGCATCGTACGCGGGACCCGCCGGACCGGCTCCCTGGACATACCCCGGGTGATGGCCCTGGTCAGGCCCTTGGTCGGTGGGCCCCCAGTACCCGGTCTGTGGCGGCGCCCCCCAGGAAGAGTCGTTCATCAGACTTCGAGCAGTTCCGCTTCCTTGTGCTTGAGGAGCTCGTCCACCTGTGCGACGTACTTCGCGGTGGTGTCGTCGAGCTCCTTCTCCGCACGGCGGCCCTCGTCCTCGCCGACCTCGCCGTCCTTGATCAGCTTGTCGATGGCGTCCTTGGCCTTGCGGCGCACGGAGCGGATGGACACCCGGGAGTCCTCGGCCTTGCCCTTGGCGACCTTGATGTAGTCGCGGCGGCGCTCCTCGGTCAGCTCGGGGAACACCACACGGATGATGTTGCCGTCGTTGCTGGGGTTGACGCCCAGGTCGGAGTCGCGGATGGCCTGCTCGATGTTGCGCAGGGCGCTCTTGTCGAACGGGGTCACGACCGCCATGCGCGGTTCCGGCACGGAGAACGAGGCCAGCTGGTTGATCGGGGTCGGCGCACCGTAGTAGTCGGCCACGATCTTGTTGAACATCGCCGGGTGCGCACGCCCGGTGCGGATCGCGGCGAAGTCCTCCTTGGCGACCACGACGGCCTTCTCCATCTTCTCCTCGGCCTCGAGGAGGGTCTCTTCGATCACCACTTGCTCCTGCGTGTCTTGAGTAGGCCCGGCTGCGGTTCCCTGTCGGTGGCGGCGGCCGGCTGCGTCGCGTCTTCTTCCTGCACGGTTCCCGACCGACAGACCATTGTCCATCCTCCGGTCGGGGTCCGTCCCGTCGGGACTCCGGGCACGCCGGCCCGGTGACCGCGGGTGTGCCGGTCAGTTCCGGCTGCCCTGTTCCCCCACGAGCGTGCCGATCTTCTCACCCTTGACGGCCCGCGCGATATTGCCCGCCGCCAGCAGCTCGAAGACCAGGATCGGGAGCTTGTTGTCGCGGCACAGCGTGATGGCGGTGGCGTCGGCGACCTTGAGGTCGCGGGTGATGACCTCGCCGTAGCCGAGGGCGTCGAACTTGACGGCGTCGGGATTGGTCTTGGGGTCGGAGTCGTAGACCCCGTCGACCCCGTTCTTGCCCATCAGCAGCGCCTCGGCGTCGATCTCCAGGGCGCGCTGGGCCGCGGTGGTGTCCGTGGAGAAGTACGGCATGCCCATACCGGCGCCGAAGATCACCACTCGGCCCTTCTCCAGGTGGCGCACGGCGCGCAGCGGGATGTAGGGCTCGGCGACCTGTCCCATGGTGATGGCGGTCTGCACCCGGGACTGGATGCCCTCCTTCTCCAGGAAGTCCTGGAGGGCGAGGCAGTTCATCACGGTGCCGAGCATGCCCATGTAGTCGGAGCGGGCCCGGTCCATGCCGCGCTGCTGGAGCTCCGCGCCGCGGAAGAAGTTGCCGCCGCCGATGACGACCGCGATCTGGGCGCCGTCACGGACGACGGCCGCGATCTCGCGGGCGATGGCGTGCACCACGTCGGGGTCGACGCCCAGGCCCCCGCCGCCGGAGAAGGCCTCTCCGGACAGCTTCAGCAGAAACCGGCCGCGTACTTTGCCGTCGTCGCTCGTCTGGGCCTTGGTGGTCATGGGGATCCCGCCTCTTTCACGTGTTGCACATACCAAGAAGGCCATTGCCGGTGGGGTCGCTCTTGGCTCCCGTGCTCGGCAATGGCCTCCTCGTCAGATCTGCTGTCGTCCGTCACACACGCGTGCGCGGTGACGGCGTACGCGGACGACTGCTGTCGACCCTATCGGGGTCGAGCGCCGATCGCGGTACGGACTCAGATGCCGACCTTGATGCGCGTGAAGCGCTTCAGGGTGACACCGGCCTCGTCCAGGACCTTCTGGACGGACTTCTTGTTGTCCAGCGCGTAGGGCTGGCCGAGCAGCGTGGCGTCCTTGTAGAAGCCGTTCACGCGACCCTCGACGATCTTGGCGATCGCGGCCTCGGGCTTGCCCTCGGCGCGAGTGGTCTCCTCGGCGATGCGGCGCTCGGACTCGACGACCTCGGCCGGGACGTCGTCCTTGGCGAGGTACTTCGGCGCGAAGGCGGCGATGTGCTGGGCGATGCCCTTGGCGACCTCGGCGTTCGGCTTGTCGAACTCGACGAGGACACCGATCTGCGGGGGCAGGTCGGGCATCGTGCGGTGCATGTACGCGGTCACGAAGCCGTCGGAGAACTGCGCGAAGCGGTCCAGGACGATCTTCTCGCCGAGGTTGGCGTTGGCCTCGTCCACGTACGCCTGGACGGTCTTGCCGGCCTCGATCTCGGAGGCGAGCAGCGCGTCCAGGTCGGCCGGGGAGGTCTTCGCGACGTGCTCGGCGATGGCCTTGGCCACGGACTGGAACTTCTCGCCCTTGGCGACGAAGTCCGTCTCGCACTTGAGCTCGACGAGGACGCCGGAGGAGTTGTCGTCGGCGAGGACCGAGACCACGGCGCCGTTCTCGGCGGAGCGGCCCTCGCGCTTGGCGACGCCCTTCTGGCCCTTGATACGGAGCGCCTCGACGGCCTTCTCGACGTTGCCCTCGGCCTCGTCCAGCGCCTTCTTGCAGTCCATCATGCCGGCGCCCGTGAGCTCACGAAGCTTCTTGACGTCGGCGGCGGTGTAGTTCGCCATGAGTCTGTGAATCTTTCTCGAAGTCGGAAGAGCGAAGATCTGCGCGGTCCGCGGTCTCCATGTAGGGGGAGACCGGAGTCCCGGCGCCGACCTACGGGTGAACGGCGGGGGCGGAGTTCATGTCACCGCCCCCGCCGTCGACGCTGTCGGCGGTCAGGCCTGCTCGCCCTCGGCGGCCGGGGCCTCGGCAGCCGGAGCCTCGGTGGCCGCAGCCTCAGCCGGGGCCTCGGTGGCGGCGGCCTCAGCGGCCGGAGCCTCGGCCGCGGGGGCCTCCTCGGCGGCGGCCGGAGCGGCCTCGTCGGCCTTCTTCTCGCCCTCGAGCAGGTCGCGCTCCCACTCGGCCAGCGGCTCGCCCGCGGCCTTCTCGCCCTTGTCACCGGTGGCGACGCGGGAGCGGGAGATGAGACCCTCGGCGACCGCGTCGGCGATCACACGGGTGAGCAGGGTGACGGAGCGGATCGCGTCGTCGTTGCCCGGGATCTTGTAGTCGACCTCGTCGGGGTCGCAGTTGGTGTCGAGGATGGCGACGACCGGGATGTTGAGCTTCCGGGCCTCACCGACCGCGATGTGCTCCTTCTTGGTGTCCACGATCCAGACGGCGCTGGGCACCTTCTGCATCTCGCGGATACCACCGAGGGTCTTCTCCAGCTTGGCCTTCTCGCGCGAGAGCACGAGAAGCTCCTTCTTGGTCAGACCCGACGCCGCGACGTCGTCGAAGTCGATCTGCTCGAGCTCCTTGAGGCGCTGCAGACGCTTGTAGACGGTCGAGAAGTTGGTGAGCATGCCGCCCAGCCAGCGCTGGTTGACGTAGGGCATGCCGACGCGGGTGGCCTGCTCGGCGATGGCCTCCTGCGCCTGCTTCTTCGTGCCGACGAACATGACCGTGCCGCCGTGGGCGACGGTCTCCTTGACGAACTCGAAGGCGCGGTCGATGTACGACAGCGACTGGAGCAGGTCGATGATGTAGATGCCGTTGCGCTCGGTGAAGATGAAGCGCTTCATCTTCGGGTTCCAGCGACGGGTCTGGTGACCGAAGTGGACGCCGCTCTCCAGCAGCTCCCGCATCGTGACGACGGCCATGGCCGTTCTCCTTGGAGTTCTCGGTTGTGCCGCGGATGCCGGACGGCTCCCGCGCCTGACGCCCGCGTGCGCCGTGCCACTGAGGACCGAGGGGCGCTGACGTGGGCCCGCGAGGGCCCGATGTCGGGGCGTGCGAAGTCGACCCGGTGACCCGGATCGCCATCAGAAGTGTACGGGACCGTCGGCCCACCGGATGACGCCGCTGTCCACAACCGGCGGGTAGTCCACAGTTACCGGCCATGATCCGCGGGGGTGCGGGACGGTTTCCGCATGAGTACGAGACGGTTTACGGCGGTGTGGGCGGGTCTGCTGACGGTACTGATGTCGGCCGCGCCTGCGATGCCGGCCCACACGGAAACCCCACCCCCACCTTCGCCACCCCGAGCGTCTCCGGTGGCTCCGGTGGCTCCGGTGCCCGCGGTGGCCCGTGTCTGGCCGGTGGGGACGCGTCCCGCCGTGGTACGGGGCTGGGAGCCGCCTGCGACGCCGTACGCCCGCGGTCACCGGGGCGTGGATCTCGCGGCGCCGCCGGGCACCCCGGTGCGCGCGGTGGCCGCCGGCCGGGTCGCCTTCGCCGGCCGGGTGGCGGGCAGGGGGGTGGTCTCACTGACCCTGACGGGCACGGACCTGCGCACGACGTACGAGCCGGTCGAGGCGTCGGTGCGGCGGGGCGCGGAGGTACGGGCGGGCGAGGTGATCGGCACGACGGAACCCACGGGCGGCCACTGCGGAGGCACGTGCCTGCACTGGGGCCTGCTCAGAGCGGAGACATACCTGGACCCCCTGTCGCTGCTCCCACCGTGGCTACTGACCAGGGGCCCGTCCAGGCTGCTGCCGGTCCCGGCCGGGCCCTGACCGGGCCGGTTTCCGGCAACGTCCTCACCGGGCCGCTGGTTCGGGCGGCCTCCTTGGCCGCAGGCGAGTGGAAACCATCCCCGGCCAGCCGCGGCCGACCCCAGCCGGTCTCAGCCGGAGACGCCTCGCAGGGCCATCGTGACGGCCGTGTTCGTGATCTCCTCGGCTTCCTCCACGCCCAGTTCGATGCGGCGCACGGCCGCGTCCACCACGCCTTGGAGCAGCATCGCCGCCAGTCGGGGCTCGCGGTGTCCCATCTCCTCCAGCGCCTCGACGATCATCGCGACGAGTCCCCCGTGCGCGGCTCGGATCTTCTCGCGGGCCCCCGCGTCCAGCTCACTCGCGGAGATGGCCACCACGGCCCGGTGCCGCCGGTCACCCACGAGCGCCAGCTGCCGCCGCACGTACGCCTCGACCTTGCCCCCGGGTGACGGCTCCCGCTCCATGGCCGCCGAGACCTCCGCCGCCCACACGGGGAAGTCGACCTCGCACAGCTCCTGCACCACGGCGGCCCGTGAGCGGAAGTACTCGTACACGGACGAGCGCGCGAGCCCCGTGCGCTCGGCGAGGGCCGGGAAGGTCAGCGCCTCCGTACCGCCCTCGGACAGCAGGGAGCGGGCCGCGTCCAGCAGGGCGGCTCGCTGCATCGTCCGGTGCTCGGCCACGGAGGCCGCTCGAATCCTTGGCACGCCGTCCACTGTACGGACGTGATCCGCGAGGCGGGAGGGCGTCCGTGCCCGGTCGGGTCCGCCCCGGGCGTCAGCGTCCGAATCCGGCCAGCTTGGCCCGCAGCTGGAGCACCGACTTGGTGTGGATCTGGCTGACGCGGCTCTCGGTGACCCCGAGCACGTTGCCGATCTCGGCGAGGGTCAGGCCCTCGTAGTAGTACAGCGTGACCACGGTCTTCTCCCGCTCGGGCAGCGTGTTGATCGCCCGCGCCAGAAACCGCCGCAGCTCCCGGTCCTCGGCCACCTCGACCGGGTTGTCGGCGGCGGTGTCCTCCAGCGTGTCCATCAGGCTGAGCCGGTCGCCGCCCTCGCCGCCGACGTGCAGCAACTCCTCCAGGGCCACCACGTTGGCCAGCGACAACTGGCTGAACACGGTGTGCAGTTCGTCCACCTCGATGCCCAGCTCGGCGGCGACCTCGCCCTCCGAGGGCGTGCGCCGCAGCCGCGCCTCCAGCGTGGCGTAGGCCCGCTCGACGTTGCGCGCCTTCTGCCGCACCGACCGGGGGATCCAGTCGAGCGCCCGCAGCTCGTCGATCATGGCGCCCCGGATGCGGGTGATCGCGTACGTCTCGAACTTGATCTCCCGCTCGATGTCGAACTTCTCGATCGCGTCGATCAGCCCGAACACCCCGGAGGACACGAAGTCCGCCTGCTCCACGTTGGGCGGCAGACCGACGCTCACCCGTCCCGCGACGTACTTCACCAGCGGCGAGTAGTGCAGGATCAGCTGCTCCCGCAGCCGCTCGTCCCCCGTGGCCTTGTACGACCGCCACAGCTCGTCGAGTGTCGAGGGAGCGGGCGGCCGCACGCTGCCGCCGTCGCGGGCGGCTGGGGGGATCGCCGCCCGGTCGGAGCCGGAGGTGTGCTGGGGCATTCGTCGCCTTGTGCCGTTCTGCCGTGAAGTGCCGAGAACCGGGGTGCGTGGGTGAGCTGTCGCTCTGATGTCGAGTTGGCGCGGTCTGCGTCGGGGTCTTCGTGAGCGTAGCGTGACTGAGGTGTCGCGGTGTGCGAACAGTGCGGCGCCACCCCCGCGCAGGCGCCCTCCGCGGTGTGCGCCGGCCCGCCCCGCGTGTCACGCGGGGTGATCGGCCGGATGGGTCAACTCCGGGAATTCCCAAGGGCGTCGGGGTTCCCCCGGACGGCCGAACACCGTGGGTCAGCAGCGGCCTCCGCCTCTCCCGACCGAGATCATCGCCTGGCGTGTCAACTTCCAGCCGTCGCCGTGTCGTTCGACGTATCCAAGTGCTCGGAGTTCGTACAGCCTCGCGATCGCCTCGTCCTGCGTCGTCTGCGCCTCCCGGGCGATCTCCGCGGGGGGTGACGCGCGGCGGGCGGGCAGGGCGGCCAGGACCCGCCGGGCGGCGGGGTGCAGCAGGTCGCGAGGGAGCACGGGGCCGCGGCGGGGCGGGGCCAGGTCGCCCATGTCGCCGACCAGCTCGACGACCTCGGCGGGGTCGGTGACCAGGACGGCCTCACCCCGCAGCAGCTCGTGCACCCCCGCCGAGAGCGCGCTGGTGGCCGGGCCGGGGACGCCCATCGTGAAGCGGCCGAGGCGCTGGGCGGCGCGGGCCGTGACCAGGGAGCCGCTGCGGTGGGCGGCCTCGACGACCACCGTGCCGCGGGTGAGGGCGGCGATCACCCGGTTGCGGAGGATGAACCGGCTGGGTGTCGGATGGTCGCCGGGCGGCAACTCCCCGACGACCAGGCCCTGTTCCGCGATCCTGCCGATCAGCTCGGCGTGGCCGCGCGGATAGGGGCGGTCGACTCCGCAGGCCAGGACGGCGACGGTGGCGCCGCCCGCGCCGAGGGCACCGCGGTGGGCTGCGCCGTCCACGCCGTAGGCTCCGCCGGAGACCACGACCCAGCCGCGTTCGGCGAGGCCCGCGGAGAGGGTGGCGGCCATGTGGGCGCCGTACTCGGTGCAGGCGCGGGCGCCGACGACCGCGACGGAGCGCAGGGCCCATATCCGCAGGCTGGGCCGGCCGCGGACCCAGAGCCCGATCGGGCGGGCGTCCCCGAGGTCGTCGAGCTGGCCGGGCCACTCGGTGTCCCCCGGGCACACGAACCGCACGCCGGCGCGGCGGGCGACCTCCAGGTCCGCGCGGGGTTCGGCCCGCGCCGCCCGGGCGACCAGCCCCGCCCAGCGCACCGCGCTCGCCCCGGGCAACGCCCTCCCGCCCTCGCGCAGCCGCCGCACCACCTCCCCCACCCCGAACTCCCGCACCCACCTCCCCCCGACCTCGTCCCCGGGCTCGACAACCCGCCCCAGAAAAACCCGCCCGACCAACTCAGCGTCCGGGGTGTCCTCCTCGCTCACGTCAGCGCCCCGATGGCCATGGGCACACCCCTCGGGACCCCGGTGCGCAGTTGCAGGGCGAGGGCGACGTCGGTGGCGTCCGGCCGGTCGTGACCGACCAGGTCGGCCACCGTCCAGGCCACGCGCAGGACCCGGTCGAGCCCCCGCGCCGTCAGCACACCCCGTTCCAGGTTCCGCTCGGCCTCGTCCATGGCACCGGTCATGGCGTGCCAGCGGGTGCGCAGCTCCCTGCCGGGCACCTCGCTGTTGGTGCGCCACGGCGTTCCGGCCAGGCGGGCCGCCGCGCGTTCCCGGGCGGCGCGGACCCGGCCGGCGACCGTCGCCGTGGACTCGCCCCGGGCCCCCGGCTCGGTCAGCTCCGCCCGGGTGACGGGGTCGACCTCCACCCTGAGGTCCACACGGTCGAGCAGGGGGCCGGACAGCCGTGCCTGGTAGCGGCGGATCGCCGAGGGTGGGCACTCGCAGAGGGCGTCGCGCTGGGAGAACCGGCCGCACGGGCACGGGTTGGCCGCCAGCACCATCAGGAAGCGGGCCGGGAAGCGCACCACGCCCGCGCTGCGCGCGATCACGACGTGACCCGCCTCCAGCGGCTGGCGCAACGCGTCCAGGGTCTGGCTGTGGAACTCCGGCGCCTCGTCCAGGAACAGCACGCCCCGGTGGGCCAGTGAGACGGCACCGGGGCGGGCGATGCCCGGTCCACCGCCGACCAGCGACTGCATCGTGGCCGAGTGGTGCGGGGCGCAGTAGGGCGCGACGTCGATGAGGGGCTTGCCCGGGGGCAGCAGACCGGCGACCGAGTGCACCGCCGTGACCTCCAGCGACTCCTCCCGCCTGAGCCGGGGCAGGACGGCGGGCAGCCGTTCCGCGAGCATGGTCTTGCCCGCGCCGGGCGGTCCCTCCAGGAACAGGTGGTGGCCACCCGCTGCGGACACCTCCACCGCCGTGCGCGCCGAGGTCTGGCCCACGACGTCGGCGAGGTCGTGATCCTGGTCGTGCTGTGCGGCGCCGAGGCTGTGCATGCCGGTGGCGGCTCCGGTTCCGGGCACGCGCAGGCCGGCCAGGAGCGGGTCGGGACGCCCCGCCACGTCCGGCTCCTCGTCGGGCACGGGTTCGTCCGTGAGCACGGCGACGAGTTGCCGGAGGCTGCGGATGCCGAGCACCGAGACCCCGGGCACCAGGGAAGCCTCGGCGGCGGCGCATTCGGGGACCACCACCTGCTCGTATCCGGCGTCGGCCGCGGCCAGCACCGCCGGCAGGATGCCCCGCACCGGGCGCACCCGTCCGTCCAGCCCCAGTTCGCCGATCATCACGATGTCCGCGAGGACCCGCGGGTCGATCCGCTCCGCGGCTCCGAGCACGGCGCACGCGACGGCCAGGTCGAAGCCGCTGCCCGCCTTCGGCACGGAGGCCGGGCTGAGGCCCACCGTGAGTTTCTTCTGCGGCCACTCGCCGCCCGAGTTCACGACGGCCGCGCGCACGCGGTCCCGGCTCTCCGTCAGGCTCTTGTCCGGCAGGCCCACCAGGGTGAAGGCCGCCACGCCCGGTTCCAGGTCCGCCTGGACCTCGACGACCACACCCTCCACTCCGACCAGGGCGACCGAGCAGGTGCGGGCGAACGCCATCAGGCCACCCCCCGCGCGTGCTCGACCACGGGGGCGCCGCGGTCGGGGAGGAGGACGCCCACCAGGTCGATGCGGACGCCGCCGGGCGGGGCGCCTCCGTGGGTGTGGATCCAGCGTTGCGCGAGGTCGCGCAGGCGGGTCGCCTTCTCCGGGGTCACCGCGGCCATCGGGTGTTCGTAGCCGCCCCCGCGCCGGGTCTTCACCTCGCAGACGACGAGTGTGTCCCCGTCCCGGGCCACGATGTCGATCTCACCGGACCTGCCGCTGCGCCAGTTGCGCTCCAGGACCGTCATCCCGGCCTCGGACAGCCGCCGGGCGGCCAGGTCCTCGCCGTACTTGCCGAGTGCGCTGCGTGCCTGCTGCGTCTTCATGTCGGCACCACCTCCGGCGCCAACCGTCACGCATCACACCCCAAGAATTGGATCTTGGTGGATCACCGGACGCATGTGGAAAACTCCGTCACCCGTACGTGTGACAGAACATGTGACAGGAGCGCCCGGCTCAGCCGCCCGGCAGCTCCAGGTCGCTCTTGTTCAGCTCCTCGATGTTCACGTCCTTGAACGTGAGGACGCGGACCTGCTTGACGAAGCGAGCCGGCCGGTACATGTCCCAGACCCAGGCATCCGCCATCGTCACCTCGAAGAACACCTCACCCTGCACCGAGTGCACCTGCATCTCGTAGTCATTGGTGAGATAAAAACGCCGCTCGGTCTCGATCACATATTTGAACAGACCGACGACATCGCGGTACTCCCGGTAGAGCTTCAGCTCCATCTCGGTCTCGTACTTCTCGAGGTCCTCGGCGCTCATGGCATGTTCCCCTTCAGCCGTGCGATCCCCCCATTGTGCGCCAGTCCCGCGTGCCTCTAGACGATTTCCGTGTCAAGGGTCACAGGGCAGGCCGGGGGACCTTCGTCGAGCAGCCGACGCAGCAGCTCGGCGAGTCTGGTCGGGTACACAGTCTCATGCGCCCGGGTCAGTTCCTGACAGGTCCACCACCTTGCCCCCGCGACACTGCGCCGCTCCAGCTCGGTGAGGCCCGCGCCCACGGTCGCCGTCTGCGTCGTACGCGCGAGGAAGTACCACTCGTCCTGGTCCCAGCGGCGGCCCGCGAACGGGAACGAGCACCTGCGCCGCCACAGCACCGGCCCCAGCTCGACCTCCGTGATGCCGGTCTCCTCGGCCAGTTCCCGCAGCGCCGCCTCCGCGCGGCTCTCCTCCCCCTCCAGACCGCCGCCGGGCGTGAACCACCAGTCGTCGGCCGGATCGTCCGGCTCATGGCCGTGCAGGAGCAGGATCCGGTCCTCCGGGTCGAGCAGCACCACCCGGGCCACCTTGCGCAGCCCCCGCCCCTCGAACTCGTCGGCCCGGCCACTCGCCCCGGCCCGATCGGCCCGGCCGGCGTCGTCGGACGCCTCCGCCCCCGTCGCCTCAGCGGGCACCGACGGGCTCCGGGCGGGTGCGGGAGCGGGAGCCGCCCAGGCGCTTGGCGACCGGTCCGTACGCCCCGCCGCCGAGGACGAGGACGGCGCCGACGACGATCACGGCGACGATCATGCGCAGCGGGCCCGGCTGCGACAGCGTGCCCAGGGCCTCGAAGCCGGTCGGCCGGCCCAGCATGCCCTTCATCGGCCAGGCGACGGCGTCGACGCGGGCGTTCACCGCGTCGCGGGAGACCGTGCCGCTCGCCGCGTCGGTGAGGTGGGCCGTGGAGTCGAGGGAGCCCTGGCGTTCGTCGCCGAGCAGGAACAGCCGGCCCTCGGGGACCTTCACGGTCGGGAAGCCACTGACCTCGGCGAGGGAGCCCTTGGGCAGGTACGGCTCGTCGATCGGCTTGCCGTCGACGGTCAGCTTGCCGTCGGTGCAGCAGGCCACGGTGTCGCCGCCGACCGCGACGACGCGCTTGACCACGTCCGCGTCGGCGATCCAGGTCTTGTCCTTGAAGACGACCACGTCACCGCGGCGCACCTCGCCGCCGTCGACCCGCTGGGCCAGGACGCGGTCGCCGACGCCGATGGTCGGGGACATCGAGCTGGTGGGCACGGTGTACGGCCGGTAGACGACCGCGCCCCAGACGAATCCGCCGAGGAACAGCACCAGGCCCAGTGCCACGGCCACGCCCGACAGCGTCTGTCCGAGCCGGCCGCCGGACCGCGCCGTGCCGCTGCCCCCGCTGCCACCGCCGCTGTACGGGGCCGTACGTGTCGTGCTCTCGCCACCCATGGACCCGCACCCTACCCGGCGGTACCGAACGGGGGCAGCCCCTCTCCCGGCGGCCGGACCACAAGCTGCCCAAGGTCTTCACAGGCGCGGGCCGGAAGACGACCGGCCCCCGCCGCCACGGCCGCCGGGAGGCGGAACCGGGCCGACGGGGGCCGTGACACTCTGTGCGTCAGGGACGGTCGGTCGCCACCGTGCCCCGGGTCTTCGTCACCATGGCCTTCGCCCGCCGGCGGCGCCAGACCGCCACCGGGAGGACGCCCACCAGGGCGACGCCCTGCGGGGCCACCGAGAGCGACGCGGCGGCGGACGACTGGTCGCCCAGGCCCGGCTGGTCGAAGGTGTCCGGGACCGGCAGGGTGCCCCAGCGGTTGATCGGCCACGCCTTGACGATCGCGCGGCCCACGACCTTGTCCACCGGGACCATGCCGTGGTTCTTGTCGCCCTGGTTGTAGCGCGAGTCGCGGGAGTTCTGGCGGTGGTCGCCCATCACCCAGATGTAGCCCTTGGGGATCTTCACCTTGAACTGGCCGCCCTGGTCGTCGACCGTGCAGGGCGTGTTGCCCGGGTACACGTACGGCTCGTTCAGCGCCTTGCCGTTGACCGTCAGCGGGCCGGAGTTCTTGCACTCGACGGTGTCGCCGCCGACGCCGATCACGCGCTTGATGAGGTCCTTCTCCTCCGCGGACGGCATCAGGCCGATCCAGCTGAGGCCCTTCTGGAAGATGTTCGGGACGGGCGTCGGCTCACCGGCCAGCCAGTCGTCCGGGTCATGGAAGACGACGACCTCGCCGCGCTCGGGCTCGGAGCCGAACCACGGGGTGAGCTTGTCGACGAGGACGCGGTCACCCTGCTGGAGGGTGTTCTGCATCGAGTCCGAGGGGATCGAGAACGCCTGCACCAGGAACGTCTTGATCAGCAGCGCCAGCACCAGGGCGATGACGACCAGGATCGGCAGTTCCTTCCAGAAGGAACGCGGCTTGGGCGGCTGCCCGGACACCGCGCGCGACCCCTGCTCCGGCGGCACCCGCCCACCGGACGTCGTACCGTCGTCGGGCGCTCCGGAGTCACTCCCGGAGGTCACGGTTCCGTCCGTCGCGGGGACGTTCGCCTCCGCGGGACGCCCGCGGTGCTCCTCGCCGTCGTGCCCGGACCGTGCGCCGACCGCCACATCCCCCACGCCAACTCCTTACTCCGTACCGCCGCCTGCCCCGGACGCGACGCAGGCCCACCACTCCCATAACGAGCGGGAGTTCCGCAGGGGTCGGGAGCTGGACGGATCCGTCGGGATCGTCGGAGGCAACCCTATGCGACAGCCGAGCGGCCGCGGTCGACCCCGACACGGAGTCGGAGACGCTTGCAAAGGTTTTAGGTTCCCGCAGCGTGGTCCAGTGGCCGATGGGCCAGCCGATCAGCATGGCGCGGCCCACCACGGACTGCTCCGAGACCGTACCGCCGTAGTCGGTGTCCTGGTGCGCGCGGGAGTCCGCGGAGTTGTCACGGTGGTCGCCCATGACCCACAGCCGACCCTTGGGCACGGTGATGTCGAAGGGGGTGCTGGAGGGCGAATTGCCGGGGAACAGGTAGTCGCCCTCGGTCAGCGGGACGCCGTTGACGGTGACCCGGCCCTGGGTGTCGCAGCACTTGACGTGGTCGCCGCCCACACCGATGACCCGCTTGATGAGGTCCTTCTCGTTGTCGGAGGGCAGCAGTCCGATGAAGGTGAGGCCCTCCTTGACCTGCTTGACGACGACGGGGTCGTTCTTCTTGACGGTCTGCTCGTCGCCGAGCCAGCCGCCGGGGTCGTGGAAGACGACGACGTCCCCGCGCTGCGGCTTGGAGCCGAACCACGGGGTGAGCTTGTCGACCAGCACGCGGTCGCCGATCCGGATGGTCTGCTCCATGGAGCCCGAGGGGATCACGAACGCCTGGAGGAGGAAGGTCTTGAGGACCAGCGCTATCAGGACGGCCACGCCGACCAGCAGCGGGATCTCCTTGACGGCGCCACGTCTGCGCCGGCGCTTGACCTTGCGCTGGAGCTTGCGCCGGTCCGCGCGGGAGCGTCCGTCGAACCGGCTGGCGGCACGGCGGACGCCGGTGGGCAGCAGGTTGTCGGCGGCGCTGACGGGCACACCGCGCGGTTTGCCGCGGTTACCCATGCGCGCCCTCCCGGGAGGCGGAGGTCCGCGCGGACGCCGCGGGCACCCGCGCGTAGGCGGCGGGCCGGTGCAGCCGGGTCCAGTGGCCGGCGGGCCAGGCGATCCAGTCGGCCCGCCCCACGACCTCACCGACGGGGACCATGCCGCCGCCCGGGGAGCCGAGGTGGTCGCGGGAGTCGCTGGAGCGGCCGCGGTGGTCGCCGAGGAGGAAGAGTCTGCCCGGGGGCACGACGACGTCGAAGGGCACCCGGGACGGGGTGTCTCCGGGGTAGAGGAACGCCGACTCGTCGACGGACCGGCCGTTCACCTCGACCCTGCCCTCCTTGTCGCAGCACAGCACATGGTCTCCCCCCACACCGACAACGCGTTTGATGTAGTCCGCGTCCCCGAAGTAGCCGGTGCCGTCGAACACGACGACGTCGCCGCGCCGCGGTTCGGCACCAAAACGGTACGCCAACTTATTTACGAGAACGCGGTCCCCGATCCTCAATCCGCGCTCCATGGATCCGCTCGGAATCTCGAACGGCTGCACGACGAAGGCGTTGAGGAGCAGCAGGAAGACCAGGCAGACGAGGATCGTGAGGGTGATCCGGCCACCGGGCACCCATTCGTCGATCAGGGCCGGCAACGCGAAACGCGACCGTTCCTCCACGGCCTCCGGAAGGGGGCGGGAGGAGCGGTCGCGCTCCGTCGGCTGTGCTTCGGTGTCCATCGCAGCCAGATGGTATCCGGCTTGCCCATGAACCCCTCAGCGTGTTCAGTTGTCGCGCTTCTCCTTGATCTTCGCGGCCTTGCCGCGCAGGTCACGCAGGTAGTAGAGCTTGGCGCGACGCACGTCACCGCGGGTGACGAGCTCGATCTTCTCCACGATCGGGGTGTGCACCGGGAAGGTGCGCTCGACGCCGACGGAGAAGGAGACCTTGCGGACCGTGAAGGTCTCGCGGACACCGGAGCCCTGGCGGCGGATCACCACGCCCTTGAACTGCTGCACACGGGAGCGGTTGCCCTCGATGACGCGGACGTGGACGTTGACGGTGTCACCCGGGCGGAAGGCCGGGACGTCGCTGCGCAGCGACGCGGAGTCGACGGTGTCGAGCAGGTGAGACATGTTCGTCTGCTTTCTTCGCTGATGCCACAGGTCATCAACGGGAACTAGGTTTCCGTGAGGTCTGCCGTGCGGGCCGGTGCGGGCGTCGTGACCCCCTGTGGCAGGGGCGCACCGCCGGGCGTACGCACAACAGCGGGCTATTCTTCCACGTCGTCCGGCCTGCGCCAAAATCGGCCGTACGGCTCCCCCTCCGGGTCCGGGGCCCAGCCCAGGATGGAGAGCATCTCGCGGTCCTTCTTGTCGAACGCCTTGGGGTCGCAGCGCTCGATCAGGTCGGGCCGGTGGGCGGTGGTGCGCCGCAGGGCCTCGTCGCGGCGCCAGCGGCCGATCTTCCCGTGGTGGCCGCTGAGCAGCACCTCGGGGATGCCGAGGCCGCGCCAGACGGGCGGCTTGGTGTAGACGGGGCCCTCCAGGAGGCTCGCCATCGCGCCGGGCGCGAAGGAGTCGTCCCGGTGGGACTCGGCGTTGCCGAGGACACCGGGCAGCAGCCGGGCGACGGCCTCCGTGATCACGAGGACGGCCGCCTCGCCGCCGGCCAGGACGTAGTCGCCGATGGACACCTCGTACACCGGCAGCCGGGTCGTGTACTCGTCCGTCACCCGGCGGTCGATGCCCTCGTAGCGGGCCGGTGTGAAGATCAGCCAGGGGCGTGCGGAGAGCTCGACGGCCAGTTCCTGGGTGAAGGGACGGCCGCTGGGGGTGGGGACGACGAGCGCCGGGGCGTGCGCGCCGCTCTCGTAGCCGTCGGCGAGGACGGTGTCGAGGGCGTCGCCCCAGGGCTCGGTCTTCATGACCATGCCCGGTCCGCCGCCGTAGGGGGTGTCGTCGACGGTGTTGTGGCGGTCGTAGGTCCATGCGCGCAGGTCGTGCACCTGCACGTCGAGCTGTCCGCGCGCGCGGGCCTTGCCGACGAGGGAGACGTTCAGCGGGTCGAGGTACTCGGGGAAGATCGTGACGACGTCGAGGCGCATCAGGACCCGTCCCGTTCGGAGGCGATCTCCGCGCGGTCGTCGATGAGACCGGGCGGCGGGTCGATGACGGCCCGCTGCTCCTCCAGGTCGATCTCGGTGACGATCTCCTCGACGAAGGGGATCAGCACCTCGCTGCCGTCGGGCCGTTCGACGATGAACAGGTCCTGGGAGGGCAGGTGCGAGATCTCGGTGATCCGGCCCACCTCCGTCCCGTCCACGGTGACCACGTCGAGGTCCATGAGCTGGTGGTCGTAGTACTCGTCCTCGCCCTCGGGCAGTTCCTCCGGGTCGATCTCGGCGATCAGGAGGGTGTTGCGCAGGGCCTCGGCGGCGGTGCGGTCGCCGACACCCTCGAAGCGCAGGAGGAGCCGGCCGCTGTGCACCCGGCCGGTCGCGATGGTGAGCGGTCCCGCGCCGGCGGGATCGGTGGCGAGCACGGCACCGGGGGCGAGTCGGAGTTCCGGCTCGTCGGTGCGGACCTCCACGGTGACCTCGCCCTTGATGCCGTGGGCGCGGCCGACCCGTGCGACTACCAGCTGCACTGTGCTTGTTCTCCTGTCGGGAAACTTCTCATACGACCGCGGGCCGGGGAGGGCCCAGTGGCCCTCCCCGGCCCGAGCCGGATGCGATGAAGCGTCAGCGGACGTGGTCCACGTCGACGAGGTCGACACGGACACCGCGGCCGCCGATGGCGCCCACGACGGTGCGCAGGGCGCGCGCGGTGCGGCCGTTGCGACCGATCACCTTGCCGAGGTCGTCGGGGTGGACCCTGACCTCCAGCACGCGCCCGCGGCGCAGGTCGCGCGAGGCGACCTGCACATCGTCAGGGTTGTCGACGATGCCCTTCACGAGGTGCTCAAGCGCCTCTTCGAGCATGCTGCTCAGGCCTCGGTCGACTCGGAGGACTCGGCGGCGGCCTCGTCCTTCTTCTCGGCCTTCTTCTTCTGGGTGATCGCCTCACCCTTGCCCTCGTCGTCGCCGCCGAGAGCCTCGAACGACGGACGCGTGCTCTTCACCTCGGCGACGAGCAGCGGAGCCGGGGCGGGCTCGCCCTTGAACTTCTGCCAGTCGCCGGTCTTCTTCAGGATCGCGAGCACGGGCTCGGTGGGCTGGGCACCGACGCCGAGCCAGTACGCCACGCGGTCGGCGTCCACCTCGATGACCGACGGGTTGTACGTCGGGTGGTACTTGCCGATCTCCTCGATCGCACGGCCGTCACGGCGGGTGCGGGAGTCGGCGACGACGATGCGGTAGTGAGGCGAACGGATCTTGCCCAGACGCTTCAGCTTGATCTTGACTGCCACGGGAGTGGGTTCTCCTGGATTTGACGTGGTTGGGCACGGCGAGAATGCCGCGTGGGGTTGCGGTACCCGAGTGCCCGATGGACGCGTCAGCCGGAGGAGAGAGGGGTCCTGTGCGGCTGTCGAGTACAGCTAGCCATTGTGCCACACCCGGCAGGCCACTTTCGGCCGAGGGGCATGGGACCGTGGCCGGGCAGGCGGAAGCGGCACCCGGCGTGGAGGTGACCGTACGTCGGGTGCGCTGCCCGGACCGCTGTCGCCCGCGAGCCGGCACCCACGAGATGCCGGTGTGTCGCGGCGACCGGTCAGGCCGCTCCCACGACCTCCGGGATGCGGAAGGGCTTGCCGCAGCCGCCGCAGACGATCGGGGCCTGGGCGAGGACCGAGGGCACCACCCTGACGTTGCGCCCGCAGTCGCACACCGCCTTGACGCGGACGCCGCCACCGGAGGAGCCGTGCCGCGCGGCCGGGCCGCGGAAGGTGCGGGAGGTGTCGGAGGAGGTGGCCGCCGTGTGGGCCTTCAGGGCGCGCTGGAGCCGCTCGATGGTCGGGCGGTAGCGACGCTTCGCCTCGGCGTTGAGCGTCACCAGCGAGAAGCCGCTGCTCGGATGCGGTTCGTCGGGGTGGTCCAGACCCAGCTCCTCGGCGATGGCGAGGAACCGGCGGTTGTGGTATCGGCCGGCGCGGGAGGTGTCGCGGACCCCACGGGCGGCTGCGATGCCGTGGACTGCTTCGTGAAGCAGCCGTTCGAAGGAGAGTTCGTGACCGCACGCGGACGACGACTCCCCGATCAGGGACTCTGGCGCGGCAAGGTCCGGCAGCTCGGGGTGGTACCGCTGAATGTCGGCCCACGCCTCTGCCAGCTCTGCGGCGAGTACAGGTGGTGTCTGTGTCGTGCTCACGTAATGACAACGAGCCGGGGTGCCGCTGTGTTCCGATTCCGGGGCATCCCAAATAATTTGCACGTACCCGTCAGTTGCCGCTGATGTGTCCTGACGAGGGCGGGTGCGCTGATCTGCGGAGAAGCCTCACAGCTCATACCAAGCCGGTACGTAGCCCGACGTACGACCCCGCGCGTAGATCGCGTCCGCACACGGTGACGGCGGTGGCCGACGGAAACGCAAGGGGCGTTTCGGCCGCTCTCGGACCGCGGGCCCGCCCCACCGGTGGCCGTACGCCACACGGTGACGTTACCGGGAGCGTTCCGGGGGCCGCGCACCGCCCCTCCCGGGGAAGCCGCACGTTGCCGGGATGTGAATTCTCGCCACAACGGCCGGTATGCCCCAAGCGGGACCCCTGGACCCCTGGACTAGGTCGCGAGCCGGGAGTTACCTGGCATACGGGGGGAGTGCGGGGGCACGGCAGGGGGGCACCGGAACGGCACCATCGCGACTCTCGGCGGATTGGGGCGCTTACCTATGACACCTACGCTCGTGCGACATCACCCGTCTCACACGGGAGCGACAGCCCGGGTGAACCTGTGCGCACGCGCGCGTGACTGGTCCGAGATCCAGGAGCGGATGCTGGTGCCGCTCCACGAGACCGTCCACGAGCGACTCGAAGTGGGCCCCGGCACCCGGGTGCTGGGCCTCGGCTGCGGCTCCGGACTCGCCCTGCTGACGGCGGGTTCCAGAGGAGCCGAGGTCACCGGGGTCGACTCCCGTCCGGAACTCCTCGCGCTGGCCCGCCAGCGCCTCCAGCCGGACCCGTGGGGCGCCCGCGCGCGGGCCCGCGCCCGCGTCGTCGAGGGCACACCGGGGGACGCGGCCGACGCGGAGACGCCCGCGTTCTCCCTGGTGACCGCCTTCGAGCCGATCGGCTGCCGCGCGGGCGACGCGGAGGAACTGGTGGACCTGCTCACCGCGGCGGTGCCCCTCGCACGGCGCGGGGCGGCGGTGGTGCTGACCGGCTGGGGGCCGCCGGAGCGCTGCGCCACCACGGAGGTGCTGCGGACGGTGTCGAAACCGGCCGATCCTCCGCACGGCGCGGGTGTGTGGCGTCCGGCCCACCGGGACGACCTGGAGGAGGTCGCGCAGCGGGCCGGGCTCGTACCGGACGGTTCCGGCCGGGTGTCCTGCCCGTTCGGGTACGCCGACGCCGACAGCGCCGTGCGCGGGCTGCTGTCGACGGGGCTGTTCGACGCCGCGATCGCGACGGCGGACCAGGCCCAGGTGGAGAAGGAGGTCGCGGAGGCACTGCACCCGTACCAGCGGCGGGACGGCACAGTGTGGATGCCGAACGTGTTCCGCTATCTGATCGCGCGGGTCCCGTAGGCTCCGGGCCCCGCGCCGGGAGACGACGAGGGCGCCCCTCCCCCACAGCGGGAAAGGGACGCCCTCGGGGCCCTGACGCGGACGGCTAGCCCATGAACTTCTTGAACTCGTCCGGCAGCTCGAAGTCCTGATCGCCCTGCTGGGGCAGTCCGAACGCACCGCCCTGGGCCGCGGCCTCGCGCCGCTGGGCCTCCTCCAGCTCCTGCTGCTTACGCTTCATCGGGTTGCCGGAGCGCTGCTTGCCCTTGGCCTTCTTCGGCTGCTTCTTCGTACGGCCCGGACCGCCGCCCATGCCCGGCATCCCCGGCATCCCGGGCATGCCGCCGCCCTGGGCCATGCGGGACATCATCTTGCGGGCCTCGAAGAACCGCTCGACCAGGCCCTTCACGGCGCTGACCTCGACACCGGAGCCCTTGGCGATACGGGCGCGCCGGGAGCCGTTGATGATCATGGGGTCCTGGCGCTCGCCCGGGGTCATCGACTTGATGATCGCCGCGGTGCGGTCCACGTCGCGCTCGTCGATGTTGTTGATCTGGTCCTTGATCTGCCCCATGCCGGGCAGCATGCCGAGCAGCTTGGAGATGCTGCCCATCTTCCTGACCTGCTCCATCTGGGCCAGGAAGTCGTCCAGGGTGAAGTCCTGGCCCTTCTTGGACGCCAGCTTGGAGGCCATCTTCTGGGCCTCTTCCTGGCTGAACGTCTTCTCCGCCTGCTCGATCAGGGTGAGCAGGTCACCCATGTCGAGGATGCGGGAGGCCATCCGGTCCGGGTGGAACGCGTCGAAGTCGTCGAGCTTCTCGCCGTTCGACGCGAACATGATCGGCTTGCCGGTGATCTGCCGGATCGACAGGGCGGCACCACCGCGGGCGTCGCCGTCGAGCTTGGAAAGCACCACGCCGTCGAAGCCGACGCCGTCGCGGAACGCCTCCGCCGTGTTGACGGCGTCCTGACCGA
This sequence comes from Streptomyces sp. NPDC026672, assembly GCF_040638185.1. Taxonomy (NCBI): domain Bacteria; kingdom Bacillati; phylum Actinomycetota; class Actinomycetes; order Kitasatosporales; family Streptomycetaceae; genus Streptomyces; species Streptomyces sp. NPDC026672. The sequence goes on along the minus strand of NZ_JBEZXS010000015.1, from coordinate 63,373 downwards.
TCATCGCGTCGACGACGAACAGGATCTCGTCCGGGGAGACGGCGTCGCGGATGTCGGCGGCCTGCTGCATCATCTCGGCGTCGATGCCGAGCCGGCCGGCGGTGTCGACGACGACGATGTCGTGGACCTTGGACTTCGCGAAGTCGATGGAGTCCTTGGCGACCTTGACCGGGTCGCCCACGCCGTTGCCCGGTTCGGGCGCGTACACCGCGACGCCGGCGCGCTCGGCGACGACGCTCAGCTGGTTGACGGCGTTGGGGCGCTGGAGGTCGGCGGCGACGAGCAGCGGGGAGTGGCCCTGCTCCTTGAGCCACCGGCCGAGCTTGCCCGCGAGGGTGGTCTTGCCGGCGCCCTGGAGGCCGGCCAGCATGATCACGGTGGGCGGGTTCTTGGCGAACCGCAGCCGCCGGGTCTCGCCGCCGAGGATGGCCACCAACTCGGAGTTGACGATTTTCAGAACCTGTTGGGCCGGATTGAGCGCCCTTGAGACATCAGCCCCGAGCGCCCGCTCCTTGACGTTCTTGATGAACGTCCGCACGACGGGCAGCGCCACGTCGGCTTCGAGGAGGGCGATGCGGATCTCGCGGGCCGTGGCGTCGATGTCCGCCTCGGACAACCGCCCCTTGCCGCGCAGGCTCTTGAATGTCGCTGAGAGGCGGTCGGAGAGAGTATCGAACACGGCGGCGTCGGTCCTCGGGGTCGGTGATGGCTGGGCGAATCGCCCTCCAGGGTATCCCGGCCGGGCTGAACCCGGCCCCGGTCATCCCCGCAAGGTCTCCTCCAGCTTGTGGGCCGTGGCCGTGGCCTCCTCCGGTGGGAGGGGGTCGGCGGTGGGTCCGGTGACGTAGAAGGCGTCGACCGCGTTGGCGCCCAGGGTGGACACGTGGGCGCTGCGCACGTGTACGCCCGCGTCCTCCAGGGCCCGGCCGATGCGGAACAGCAGTCCCGGGGCGTCCTGGGCGCGAACCTCGATGACGGTGGCGTGGCGGGAGGCGGCCGGGGCGACGGTGACCCGGGCGGCCGGGGCGACCCAGCCGCGCCGGCGCGGATAGGCGGCGTCGCGTTCGGCGAGGCGCCCGGCGACGTCCAGGGAGCCGTCGAGCGCCCTGACCAGGTCGGCGCGCAGCCGGGCGGCCTGGGGCAGCGAGCCGTACTCGGCGGCGACCCGCCAGTCCAGCAGCAGGACCGAGCCCTCGTCGACGTCGTGGGGCAGGCGCAGGGTGCGCAGCTCGGCCGTGCGGACGGTGAGCCGGTGCATGGCGAGCACACCGGCGACGGCGGGCAGCACGCCCGGCTGGTCCGGTACGGCGATCAGCAGCTCCACGCCGAGCGGCTCGGGTTCCCCGGTCGGCCGCTCGTCGGCGGGGGGTTCGGTCTGGGCGCGCAGCGCCAGCACGGGGCCGCCGGTGCGGAACGCCTCGATGGCGAGCCGCTCCTGTTCGGCGGTGGGGGCGACGGGCTCGGGTTCGCCGGGCTCGTCCCCCGCGAGCACGGCCGCGACGCGTGCGACCAGGTCGGCGACGAGGGAGCCCCGCCAGGACGACCAGGCGGCCGGTCCCGTGGCCAGCGCGTCGGCCTCGGTGAGCGCGTGCAGCAGTTCCAGCGTGCCCTGGGTGCCGACGGCCTCGGCGACCGAGCGCACGGTGGCGGGGTCGTCCAGGTCGCGCCGGGTGGCGGTCTCGACGAGGAGCAGGTGGTGGCGTACGAGCGTCGACAGCACGGCGACGTCGGCGCGGTCGAAGCCGATCCGGGCGGCCACGTCGCGCGCGATGATCTCGCCCGCCACCGAGTGGTCGCCGGGCCAGCCCTTGCCGATGTCGTGGAGCAGGGCCGAGACGAGGAGGAGGTCGGGGCGGCCGACGCGCCGGGTCAGCTCGGAGGCGCGGACGGCGGTCTCGATGAGGTGCCGGTCGACGGTCCAGATGTGGACGGCGTTGCGCTGGGGGCGGCAGCGGACCCGCTCCCAGTCGGGCAGCAGCCGGGTGATCAGGCCCTCCGCCTCCAGCGCCTCCCAGACGTCGACGGTCGGGCGGCCGGAGCCGAGGAGGGTGACGAGCTGTTCGCGGGCCTCGGTCGGCCAGGGCATGGGCAGGGGGCGCGCGGTGGCGGCCATGCGCCGTACGGCGTGCAGGGAGAGCGGGAGGCCGGCCTGGGCCGCGGCGGCCGCGGCGCGCAGGGGAAGCACGGGGTCGCGTTCGGGGCGGGCGGCGCGGGCGAGCACCACCTCGCCGTCCTGCTCCACGACGCCCTCGGCGAGCGGCGACCGCTCGGCGACGGGCTTGCCGCCCCCCAGCATGGCGCGCAGCCGGGGGCGGACGGCGCGGGACTTGAGCACGCGGGCCACCTCGCGCCAGGTGACGTCGCTCGCGTACGCGATGACGCGCGCCGCCTCGTACACCTGCCGCAGGAGGGTGTCGGCGTCGAGGAGGCCGAGTTCGGCGGCGACCTGGTCCTGTTCCTGGAGGGCGAGCCGGTCGGTGGCGCGGCCGGTGGTCAGGTGCAGGGCGTCGCGTACGTCGAGGAGGCGGCGGCGGGCGTCGGCGAGGCCCTCTCGGGGGGCGTCGGCGAGCCAGGACGCGGCGACGGCGCGCAGGGCGGTGGCGTCGCGCAGTCCGCCGCGGGCCTCCTTGAGGTCGGGTTCCAGGAGGTACTGGAGCTCGCCCTGGCGCCGGGCGCGCTCGGCGCACAGCTCCTGGAGTTCGGGGAGACGTTTCGGCGCCTGGTTGCGCCAGTCGGCGAGGACGGCCGTGCGCAGTCCGGCGGTGAGGCCGAGGTCGCCCGCGAGGTGGCGGGCGTCGAGCAGGCCGAGCTGCACCTTGATGTCCTCGCCCGCGGTGCGGCGGGCCTCGGCGGGGGTGCGCACGGAGTGGTCGAGGGCGAGCCCCAGGTCCCAGACCGGGTACCAGAGGCGGTCGGCGAGGGCCGCGACGGCGGCGGGGTCGCCGCCGTCGTGCAGGAGCAGGAGGTCGAGGTCGCTGCGCGGGGACAGCTCCCCGCGGCCGTAGCCGCCGACGGCGACCAGGGAGACACCGCGCAGTCCGCCGACGCCCGCGTCGAACAGTCCCGACAGCCAGTCGTCGGTCAGTTCCGCGAGGGCCGCACGGCGCGGCGGCCCGGACCGCGCCCCCTCACCGAGGAGGCGCAGCCGGGCCGCCGCGTAACCGCCGGGTCCCGAGTCCTCTGCGTCTTCACGAACGTCCGTGCTCGTCACCCAGCGACTCCTGTCCTTCACTTGTCGGCCGGCGAGGCCGGTCAGAGCGCGTCCGGGCCGCGCTCGCCGGTGCGGACCCGTACGGCCGTCTCGACCGGCAGGGACCAGACCTTGCCGTCACCGATCTTGCCGGTGCGGGCGGCCTTGACGATGACGTCGATGAGCTGTTCGGCGTCGTCGTCCTCGGCCAGCACCTCGATACGGATCTTGGGGACGAGGTCGACCGTGTACTCGGCGCCGCGGTAGACCTCGGTGTGTCCCCTCTGACGACCGTAACCGCTCGCCTCGGTCACCGTCAGGCCGTGCACGCCGAACGCCTGGAGGGCTTCCTTGATCTCGTCGAGCCGGTGCGGCTTCACGACGGCGGTGATGAGCTTCATGCGTCCACCTTCTTGCCGGCCGTACCGGCCAGGGCCGGAGCGGAGGATCCGACGACACCGCCGCCGGTGCCGCTGAAGTCGTATGCGGTCTCGGCGTGCTCGGCCTGGTCGATGCCGGACACCTCCTCGTCCTCGGGGACCCGCATGCCGATGGTCTTGTCGAGGAGGAAGGCGAGGATCGCGGAGGCCACCAGGGAGTAGGCGAGGACGGCGAAGACGCCCGCGCACTGCTTCCAGAACTGGTCCATGCCGCCGCCGTAGAAGAGGCCCTCGACGTCGGACTGGCCCTTGCCGCTGGCGAAGAAGCCGATCAGCAGGGAGCCGACGACACCGCCGACCATGTGGACGCCGACGACGTCGAGCGAGTCGTCGAAGCCGAACTTGTACTTGAGGCCGACGGCCATGGCGCACAGGACACCGGCGATGGCGCCGACGGCGATCGCGCCGAGCGGGGAGACCGCGCCGCCGGACGGGGTGATGGCGACGAGACCGGCGACCGCGCCGGAGGCGGCGCCCAGCGTGGTGAACGCGCCGTGGCGGATCTTCTCGTAGGCGAGCCAGGCCAGCATGGCGGCGGCGGTGGCGATCTGGGTGTTGACGAACATCAGCGGGCCGACGCCGTCGTCGTTGCCGAGCCAGGAGCCGGCGTTGAAGCCGAACCAGCCGAACCACAGGAGACCGGCGCCGAGCATGACCAGCGGGAGGCTGTGCGGACGCATCGGGTCCTTCTTGAAGCCGACGCGCTTGCCGATGACGAGGATGACACCGAGGGCCGCGGCACCCGCGTTGATGTGGACCGCCGTACCGCCGGCGAAGTCGATCACGCCGAGGTCGAAGGCCCAGCCGCCGGTGCCCCAGACCCAGTGCGCGACCGGGAAGTACACGATCGTGACCCACAGGACGAGGAAGATCGCCCATGCGGAGAACTTGACGCGGTCGGCGAGCGCACCGCTTATCAGGGCCGGGGTGATGATCGCGAACATCAGCTGGAAGACCGCGAAGACGAAGACCGGGATCGTGTAGCCGTCCCAGAGGGCGCCCTTGTCGATGCCGCTGAACCCGACGAAGTCGGAGGTCCAGCCGATGAGGGAGCCCTTGTCGGTGCCGAAGGCCATCGAGAAGCCGTAGAGCACCCACAGGATGGTGACGATGCCCAGGCTGATGAAGCTCATCATCAGCATGTTCAGGGTGCTCTTGACGCGGACCATGCCTCCGTAGAAGAAGGCCAGGCCCGGTGTCATGAGCATCACCAGGGCGGAACAGATCAGCATGAAGCCTGTGTTGGCGGACGACAGTTTGGGTGCGTCCGCCGCAAGCATGATGGCTGGTGCCATCGGCGTCTCCTCGTCGGTTGGTACGGCCCCGTGCGGGCGAAGCCTGTAAAGGTCCGGTCAGTGAGGGGTGGGCCGGTTATGCGCCATGAGATTGGCGCAGCGCGGTTTCGGTGGAAGCCCCTCGTTGTTTCGCCGGGGTGACGAAGGCGCCCTGTGTGTTACGCGTCGATGAAGTGCCGGAGGATCGCCCATGGCATCGTTATCGTGGCGCAACCTTCCGCGGAGGAAAAGAACCGGCCGCGGCGGGCCTTCCGATGACCTGGCATGGGGGAGCCGAGTCGGGCTGTTCGGGAGGACCGGCCGCGGCCGGGGCTGGGCGGGTCAGACCGCTTCCGCGGTCTCCGGGAGGTCGACGGCGAGCTGGTCGGTGAGGTCGACGACCTCCGCGAGGTCGCCGAAGTCGCGTACGGCCGTGTCGACGGTCTTGCGGATGCGGGTGTTGACGCGTTCGGAGCGGACCTTCTTGGCGATGCCCATGGCCCGTGAGGCGAGGACCGTGCTCTCCTCGGGCTCGTCGCGCAGCAGGTGGACGGTGGCGAGGCCGATGAGGTTCAGCGCGTACGACCGCTGGTGCTCGGGGTCGTCGGCGAACAGGTCCACGGCGCGGCGCATCAGGGGCTCGGCCATGGAGGCGTAGGCGGGGCTGCGGCCGGCGACGTAGGCGAGGTCGCGGAAGGAGTGGGAGTTCTCGCCGTGCAGTTCGGCCTCGGAGAAGAAGCGGATCCAGTCGGGGTCCGGCTCGTCCCACTCGTCGGCCTCGGCGAAGGTGTCCTCGGCCATCCGCACCGCCCGCTTGCACCGGCCGGGCTGGCCCATGTTGGCGTAGGCGCGGGCCTCCATCGCATACAGCATGGACTGGGTGCGGGGGCTCGCGCAGTCGCGGCTGCCGTACTGCGCGAGGTGGATCAGTTCCAGGGCGTCGTCGGGCCGGCCGAGGTGGATCATCTGGCGGCTCAGGCTGGACAGGACGTACGAGCCGAGGGGCTTGTCACCGGCCTCCTTGGCGGCGTGCAGGGCGAGCACGAAGTACTTCTGGGCGGTGGGCTGGAGCCCCACGTCGTAGCTCATCCAGCCCGCCAGTTCGGCCAGTTCGGCGGCGACCTTGAACAGCTTGAGCGCCGTGGCCTCGGGCTGGGACTCCTGGAGGAGGTCGGTGACCTCGTGGAGCTGGCCGACGACCGCCTTGCGGCGCAGGCCGCCGCCGCACTGGGCGTCCCACTGGCGGAACATCACCGTGGTCGTCTCCAGCAGCTCCAGCTCGGGCTTGGACAGCCGGCCGGGGCGGCGGGGCTCGGCCGGCTCGGGCTCCGGGAGCGGGGCGGCCGGCGAGGGGACGAGCCAGCGCTGCATCGGCTCGATGAGGGACGGGCCCGCCGACAGGGCCAGCGAGGTCCCGAGGAAGCCGCGCCGCGCCAGCATCAGGTCGCTGCGCGAGAACTCGCTGAGCAGCGCCACCGTCTGCGGGCCCGTCCAGGGCAGGTCGACGCCGGACACGGAGGGTGACTGGCGGGCGGCCCGCAGGCCGAGGTCCTCGACCGAGACGACACAGCCGAAGCGCTCGGAGAACAGGTCGGAGAGGATCCGGGGGATGGGCTCGCGGGGGTTCTCGCCGTCCAGCCAGCGGCGCACCCGCGAGGTGTCCGTGGAGATGTGGTTGGCACCCAACTGGCGGGCGCGGCGGTTGACTTGGCGGGCCAGCTCGCCCTTGGACCAGCCGCTGCGCACGAACCACGAGCCGAGCAGCTCGTTCGGGCGCTTGTCAGCGTTCGCTCCGCCACCGCCGTTGCCGCCCACTGGAACGCCCCCATCCCTGAGACCACTTGTCGCCGAGTGCGCCAAGCCCTATCAGAATGCCGGTGAATACGGCCGTCCGTCCGGGACTTCTCACCCTTCGAACGGGAACCCGCGTTGCCTCCGGCATACCCACAAGGGCATGTGCCTCCCGGCCACGTGCACACTCAAAGTAATCCTACGATCACGCGCCCAGCCATGGCGAACCTGGAAACGCCACCATTCGCCACCCCTTCGAATGAACTCACGGATACGCGGGCGCGATTGACTTGACACCGGACGACCGGAAGTGGGCGGAGCGGTGCACCAGGGGGCGCGCGGCGCCGTGCACACCACCCTCGGCACTCCAGGGCGCCGCCCGGTACCTCGCGACCACGGGGTAGGGCAGGGCCGTAGGGTCACGTTCCGCTTCCATATCGCTGCGTGGCGTAACCACCGGCGCGCTGGACCCGTTGGAGGGGGCATGGGCTTCACGATCGGCGGCATTCGCGAGATCCGCTCCGGCACGCGTCGGCGTACCCGTTCGTCGGAGTGCACCGCCGTCGCCGAGTTCACCGGTCTGTGGGGCTGGGACGTCGTACCGGGCGCCCGCGCCGCGCAGGGCGCGTGTTCCTGCGGACGGGCGGACTGCCGTACGCCGGGGGCGCATCCGCTGGAGTTCGCCCCCCAGGTCTGTGCCGGCGCCACCCTCGACGAGGTCACCAAGGCGTGGGGCGAGTTCCCGGGTGCCTCGGTGATGCTGCCCGTGGGCCGCGCGTTCGACGTGATCGAGGTCGCCGAGGCGGCCGGGCGGCGCGCGCTGGTGCGTCTTGAACGCATGGGGCTCCCCCTCGGTCCCGTCCTCGCGACCCCCGACGGCCGGGCGCAGTTCCTGGTCGCGGCGGGCGCCGCGGCCGAGCTCCCCACGCTGCTCTACCGCATGGGCTGGGACGACCCGACCTCGCTGGACCTGCGCGGCCTCGGCGCGGGCGCGTACGTCACGGCGCCGCCCTCCGACCGGGGCGGCCTGGGCCCGGTGCGCTGGCTGCGTCCGCCGGCGCTCGACTCGGTCACGCGCCCCCCGGCGGCCCGGCTGCTGCTGGGCACGCTGGCCTACGTGGCACACCGCTCCCGCGACTGAGCTCCGCCGGGGGCGCCGCGAGGTGTCGTCCGCGCACCGGCGAGCTCAGAGCGTCGCACCACGCGCGAGCGCCCGTCCCCCGATGTTTCCGGGGACGGGCGCTCGCGCGTGTGCGTGGTGAGGGGGTGGCGGTGCTCACTCCCCGATAAGGGCGTCAACGAACGCCTCCGGCTCGAAGGGGGCCAGGTCGTCGGCGCCCTCGCCGAGACCCACCAGCTTGACCGGGACTCCCAGTTCGCGCTGGACGGCGACCACGATGCCGCCCTTGGCCGTGCCGTCGAGCTTGGTCAGGACGATGCCGGTGATGTCGACGACCTCGGCGAAGACCCGGGCCTGGACGAGGCCGTTCTGCCCGGTGGTGGCGTCGAGGACGAGCAGCACCTCGTCGAGCGGCGCGTGCTTCTCGACGACACGCTTGACCTTGCCGAGCTCGTCCATGAGCCCGGTCTTGGTGTGCAGCCGACCGGCGGTGTCGATGAGCACCACGTCCACGCCCATCTCCTTGCCCTCCTTCACCGCGTCGAAGGCCACGGAGGCGGGGTCGCCCGCCTCGGGGCCGCGCACGGTGTAGGCGCCGACACGCTCGCCCCAGGTCTGGAGCTGGTCGGCGGCGGCGGCGCGGAAGGTGTCGGCGGCGCCGAGGACGACGGTGCGTCCGTCGGCCACCAGGACGCGGGCGAGCTTGCCGGTGGTGGTGGTCTTGCCGGTGCCGTTGACGCCGACGACCATCACGATGCCCGGCTTGCGGCCCTCCGGCTCGGTCTTCACGGTGCGGTCGACGTCGGTGCCGACCAGCTTGAGCAGCTCGTCACGCAGCAGGCCGCGCAGTTCGTGGGGGGTGCGGGTGCCGAGCACCTTGACGCGCTCGCGCAGCCCCTCGACCAGCTCCTGGGTGGGCTGCACCCCGACGTCGGCGGTGAGCAGCGTGTCCTCGACCTCCTCCCAGGTCTCGTCGTCGAGGTGCTCGCGCGACAGCAGCGTGAGCAGCCCCTTGCCGAGGGCGTTCTGGGAGCGCGAGAGGCGGGAGCGCAGCCGGACCAGGCGTCCGGCGGTGGGCTCCGGGATCTCGATCGCGGGGGCCTCGACGACCGGGGGTTCCTCGACGGCGGCGGGGGCACCGCCCGGGAGGTCCACCTCCTCGATCGTGCGGCGCGGTTCGTCGCGCGGGGTCTCGGCCTCGTCGCCGACGTGCGGCTCGGCAGGGGGCGCGGTGATGTCGGGCGCGGCGGGGGGCGGCGGGGGCAGCGACTTCTTGCGCCGACTGCCGATGACCAGCCCGCCGAGCACACCGAGCACGACCACGGCGATGACTACAGCAAGGATGACGGTTTCCATAACCCGACCAGTATCCCTCCCACCCCCGCGCAGGCCCGGCTGTGCGCACGTGGATTTTCCGTAGCCCCGCCCACGCGTCTCCGCCCGCAGGGAGCGACCGGTGGCCCGGAGGGCGGCGGTGCCGGGGGCGGCTCGTGGAAGCGCCGGGCGTGGGAGCACCGGACCGGTCGAAAAAGCCGACGCCCCGGCTCGGACGGGTCCGGGCCGGGGGCGGGGCGGGGGTGAGGAGAGGAGCGGCGGGGGCTCGGCCCTCTCCTCGGTCGGCGTGGGCGTCAGCCCATTTCGGTTCGCGGGGGCGTCAGCCCATCTCCTCCAGGGCCTTGCCCTTCGTCTCCTTGACGAACCTGAGCACGAACGGGATGGAGAGCGCGGCGAAGACCGTGTAGATCACGTACGTGCCGGACAGGTTCCAGTCGGCCAGCGACGGGAAGCTCGCGGTGATGGCCCAGTTGGCGAGCCACTGCGCGGCTGCGGCCACGCCCAGCGCGGCGGCGCGGAGCCGGTTCGGGAACATCTCGCCGAGCATGACCCAGACGACCACGCCCCAGGACAGGGCGAAGAAGAGGACGAACACGTGGGCGGCGACCAGGGCGATCCAGCCCTGCGTGGCGGGCAGCTTGCCGTCGACCAGGTCGTACGAGAACGCCCACGCCTCCAGCGCGAGGCCGACCGCCATGCCGACGGAGCCGATGAGCGCGAGCGGCTTGCGGCCGATGCGGTCCACGAAGATCATCGCGATCACGGTGCCGACGATGTTGATGATCGACGTGGTGAACGAGTAGAAGAAGGAGTCCGTCGGGTCCACGCCGACCGACTGCCACAGCGTCGAGGAGTAGTAGAACGCGACGTTGATGCCGACGAACTGCTGGAAGACCGACAGCCCGATGCCGACCCAGACGATCGGCTTGAAGAGGAAGCCGCCGCCGAGCAGGTCCTTGAAGGTCGACCGGTGCTCGCTCTTCATCGCCAGCTCGATCTCGGTGACCCGCGCGTCCAGGTCGGCCTCCCGGCCCTCGACCTCGGCGAGGATCGCGCGGGCGCGCTCGCGCCGGCCGACGGAGAGCAGGAAGCGGGGGGACTCGGGGATGGCGAAGGAGAGCAGGCCGTAGAGGAGGGCCGGGATCACCATGACGCCGAGCATGACCTGCCAGGCTTCCAGGCCCATGAGCTGACCGCGCTGGTTGCCGCCCGCGGCGTTGAGCAGGCCCCAGTTGACCAGCTGCGAGATGGCGATGCCGACGACGATCGCGGCCTGCTGGAAGGAGCCGAGCCGGCCGCGGTAGGCGGGCGGGGCGACCTCGGCGATGTAGGCGGGGCCGATGACCGAGGCCATGCCGATGGCGAAGCCGCCGATGATCCGCCAGAAGGCGAGGTCCCACAGCGCGAACGGCAGGGCGGAGCCGACGGCGCTGATCGTGAACAGCACGGCGGCGATCTGCATGCAGCGGATGCGGCCGATCCGGTCGGCGATCCGGCCGGCGGTGGCGGCGCCGATGGCACAGCCGATCAGCGCGATGGCGATGACCTGGGCGAGGGCCGCGGAGCCGATGTCGTAGCGGTCACGGATGGCCTCGACGGCGCCGTTGATCACGGAGCTGTCGTAGCCGAAGAGGAAGCCGCCCATGGCGGCCGCCGCCGCGATGAAGATGACGTGCCCGAGATGTTCGGGGTGAGCCGTGCTCCCGGCTCCTGACTGCGGTGCCTGCGCTGTGCTGGTCACGTGTAACTCCTCGGGCCACCGACAACATCGCCGGAGGTGTGGGGCGAGCCCTTCAGGGATTCCAGTGGCGCATACCCGCACACCACTCACTCACGCCTGAAGGTAAAAACAACATCACAGAGACTATGCCTTCAAGTTTCGAAGTCAACATGAGGGTGATCCGGACCTATGTGACCTTTTAGATAGCCGGTCGGATGCCAAGTGCCGAAGTTGTGTACATCTCTTGAAGGGGAGGCGCCGCGGACACATCACCGCAGGCGCTGCGAGATCACCTTCGACACCCCGTCGCCCTGCATGGAGACGCCGTACAGCGCGTCGGCGACCTCCATCGTGCGCTTCTGGTGGGTGATCACGATGAGCTGCGAGGACTCCTGGAGCTCCTGCATGATGCGGATGAGCCGCTGGAGGTTGGTGTCGTCGAGGGCGGCCTCGACCTCGTCCATCACGTAGAACGGGCTCGGCCGGGCCTTGAAGATCGACACGAGCATCGCGACGGCGGTCAGCGAACGCTCGCCGCCCGAGAGCAGGGACAGCCGCTTCACCTTCTTGCCCGGCGGACGCGCCTCCACGTCGACACCGGTGGTGAGCATGTTGTCCGGGTCCGTCAGGATCAGCCGGCCCTCACCGCCCGGGAACAGCCTGCTGAACACGCCCTCGAACTCGCGGGCGGTGTCGCGGTACGCCTCGGTGAAGACCTGTTCCACGCGCTCGTCGACCTCCTTGACGACCTGGAGCAGGTCGGCGCGGGTCTTCTTCAGGTCCTCCAGCTGCTCACTGAGGAACTTGTGCCGCTCCTCCAGCGCGGCGAACTCCTCGAGGGCGAGCGGATTCACCTTTCCGAGCTGCTGATACGCCCGTTCGGCCGCCTTGAGCCGCTTCTCCTGCTCCGCCCGCACGAACCTCTTCGGCTGGTTGCGGGGGTGCTCCGGGTCCTCGGGCAGCACCTCGCCCTCGGCGGGCGGGGAGGGCGGTACGAGCTGGTGGGGGCCGTACTCCGAGACGAGTCCCGCCGGTTCGACGCCCAGTTCCTCCAGCGCCTTCGACTCCAGCTGCTCGACGCGCATGCGCTTCTCGGCGCCCAGGACCTCGCCGCGGTGCACCGAGTCCGTCAGCTTGTCCAGCTCGGCCTTGAGGTCGCGGCCGGCGGTCCGGGCGGCGGACAGCTCCTGCTCGCGGCGGGCCTTGGCGGCCTCGGCGGCGGTACGTTCCTCCCCGGCCCGGACGAGCGAGACGTCGACGTGGACGAGCAGTTGCCGGGCACCGGAGCCGACGGCCTCCGCGACGGACGCCTCGTGGCGCAGCCGGGCGCGGCGCTGCTCGGCCCGTGCGCGTGCCTCGCGTTCGGCGCGGGCGCCGCGGTCGAGCGCGTCGGCGCGGCCGGCGAGGCCCTTGACGCGTTCCTCGTGGGTACGGGCCTGGAGGCGGGCCTCCATCTCGGTCTGCCGGGCGTTGGCGCCGTCGGCGGCGAGCCGGTCGCGCACGGAGGTGTCCGGTTCCTCCTCGACGGGCAGCTCCTCGGCCACGGCCAGCCGCTCCGCCAGTTCCTCGGCCTCCGTGACGGCCTTGTCCAGGGCGTCCTGTGCGCGGGACGCGGCGGCGGTGGAGCGCTCGGCCTCACCCGCGGCGCCCCTGGCCTGGCCCGCGAGGCGGCCGAGCTGCTGGGCCACGGCCGACTTCTCGCGGTCGGCGGCCCGGCGCCGCTCCCCCAGTTCCTCGACGAGCGCGGCGGACTCCTTGCGCCGCTGTGCCGCCTCCTGCTGCGCCGCGGCCAGGTCCTCGCACCGTACGGCCAGCTCCTCCAGCTCGGCGGCGGCCTCGTCGACGGACGCCTGCACCTCCAGCAGGCTGGGCGCCCCCGCGGAGCCGCCGTGCGCGAAGTGCGCCCCGAGGAGGTCGCCCTCGGCGGTCACCGCGGTCAGCTCGGGGTGGGCGCGGACCAGTGTCTCGGCGTCCTCCAGTGTGTCGACCACGACGATGCCGCGCAGCAGGCGGCGCACGGAGGGCATGAGCTCGACCGGTCCCCTCACGAAGCGCTCCGCGGGGTGCGCCGAAAGGACGGGGAGGGGTCGTTCTTCGACTGCGGGTGCGTCGTGGCCGGTCGCGCCGTTCCCCGCGCCCCTTTGGGGCGATGACGGTGGCGGCGTGGAGTCGTGCGGGGGTGTTGTCGCCTCGGGCGGGTGAGGTCGTTCCTCGGCTGCCGGTTCGTCGTGGCCGGTCGCGCCGTTCCCCGCGCCCCCTTCGGGGGCTGTTGTCAGGAGGAGGGAGACTCGGCCTGCGTCCTGTTTTTTGAGTAGGCGGATTGCTTCCGCCGCTGATGTGGGGGTGGTCATCGCGATCGCGCCGGCCGCCGCTCCGAAGGCCGCGGCCAGGGGGATCTCGCGGCCCGGGGTCACCGTGAGGAGTTCCGCCGCCGGGCCCAGGACCCCGGTGAGCCGGTCCCGTGCGCCCAGCAGTGCTCCGGTGCCGTCCTTGCGCCTGAGGCCCAGCGCCAGCGCCTCGTGGCGGGCCTTGGTCGCCGCCCGCCGGCGTTCGGCCGCCGTGGCCGCCTCGCGCGCGGCGCCGAGCGCGGCCTCCGCCTCGGTGAGCTGCCGCCTGGCCTCCTCGTGCCGCTCGCCGAGTTCCGCATCCCCGGCGTCGAGGCCGTCCACCTCCGCCTTCAGCGCCTCGTACTCCTCCTGCGCCGTGACCGCCCGTTCCTGCGCCTCGTCGCGCGCCGCGGCGAGGCGGTCGATCTCGGACTGCGCGGCGGCGGCCCGTGAACGCGCGGCGTTGACCTGCCCGTTCAGCCGGGCCAGTCCCTCGCGCCGGTCGGCGATGGCGCGCGCGACGTCCTTCAACCGCCTCTCCTCGACGGCCAGTTGGCGCTCCAGCTCGGCCCGATGGGCTACTGTGTCCTCAAGCGCGTGCTGCGCCGCCTCCAGGGCGGCCTCCAGTTCCGCTTCCTGTTCGCGGATGCGCTCCGCCTCGCGTTCCATGTCCTCGGGGTCACGGCCGCGCCGCTCCTCCGGGGGCGTCGACGTCGCGCTCTTGACCCGGGCGTCGGCCAGCGAGACGGTGCCGCGCACCCGCTCGGCGAGCTGGGACAGTTCGTACCAGGTCTGCTGGGCGCGTTGGAGCCGGGGCGTGAGTTGTCTTACCTCGTCCTCCAGCAGGGCCTCGCGTTGGAGCGCCTTGCGCAGCTCCTGTTCGGCGGCCTCCTTGCGCTCCTTCAGCGCGGCCTCGTCGGCAACCTCGGTCCTCAGCGCCTCCCGCAGCCGTACGAGATCGTCCGCGAGGAGCCGCAGCCGTGCGTCGCGCAGGTCCGCCTGGATCACCGCCGCCCGCCGGGCGACCGCCGCCTGCCGGCCGAGCGGCTTCAGCTGCCGCCGCAGCTCGTCCGTCAGGTCCTGCACCCGCGCCAGGTTGGCCTGCATCGCGTCCAGTTTCCTGAGCGCCTTCTCCTTGCGCTTGCGGTGCTTGAGGACACCGGCCGCCTCCTCGATGAAGGCGCGGCGGCCCATGGGATCGGCGTGCAGAACGGAGTCGAGCTGACCCTGGCCGACGATGACGTGCATCTCCCGGCCGATGCCGGAGTCGGAGAGCAGTTCCTGGATGTCGAGCAGACGGCACGTGTCGCCGTTGATCTGGTACTCGCTGCCACCGTTGCGGAACATGATCCGCGTGATGGTGACCTCGGTGTACTCGATGGGCAGGGCCCCGTCGGAGTTGTCGATGGTCAGCGACACCTCGGCCCGGCCGAGCGGCGGGCGCCCGGTGGTGCCGGCGAAGATGACGTCCTCCATCTTGCCGCCGCGCAGCGACTTGGCACCCTGCTCGCCCATCACCCAGCTGAGCGCGTCCACGACATTGGACTTGCCCGAGCCGTTCGGACCGACGACACACGTGATCCCCGGCTCGAACCGGAGCGTGGTCGCCGAGGCGAACGACTTGAACCCACGGAGGGTCAGGGCCTTGAGGTGCACGCCGCCGGACTCTACCTTCCGGCGCTATCTCACTCCATGAACCCTCGCAACCCCGCGGTTTCGCCGATGAACATGCAGGGCACACCAGACGTTAAAGAGTCTGAAAGGATGCGCGGGGAAAGAAGGAAGGGACGCCGAGGCGTCCCTTGCAACTCTGACAACTGAAGCGGTTGATACGGGCAGCCCAACCACTGCGTGAGCTGTTGTGGAGCGATGCAGCGATCAGGTGAGCGCAGGCTCCGCCTGGCGTGCGTCGACGCTCTCCATGATCCTGTCGTGAGAAGCGGCAGCCGTCAGCTCGTCGTTCTCGGCCTGGATCCGTACGAGCTCGGATTCCAGGTCCTGTACGCGCTGCTGGAGCCGTCGCATCTCGGCGAGGAGTCGAGGGTCGGAGCCGCCGACGTAACCGAGAAGCGCCTTTGCCATGATGGATGGTCCTCCACACTGAGTGACCGACCGAATCGGTGTGGGTCGTGAGGGATTCGCACCCGTGGTGCTTGACACACTCAAGTGTTGCTCTGTTGTTGCCACATGCCAAACAGCTAAGGTGCGCGGGGCTTTCAGCGTCTCACCAAAAAGTTTGACGGTCAACACGATCACACCCCGTATTGGGGGCAACCCGGGCGGGCACGGCCTGGGAACGGCGGCGCGGCCACTGGCGCGGGGCCCTCGGGGCGAGGCGGTCAGCTGTAACTGCGGAGCCTGCCACGGGACGCCGTTCTTGGCAACCACCAGGCTCTTTCTCCTCCTGCCGGTTGCCTGTGGCATGTACCGGACGGCTCCCGCGGGGGACCGTCCGGGGGACGGTCAGCGGACGCCGAAGCCGTCGTAACCGCCGCGGGGTGTGTCCCAGATCTCGGTGACACCGTCCACGCGCCCGGGCGTGTCGTCACTCTGGAGCCAGTCGAGCAGTCCCTCGCAGCCCTCACGCGCCCCTTCCGCAACCACCTGGACCCGTCCGTCGCCGAGATTGAGAGCAAAACCACTCAGGCCGCCGATCTCCAGCGCCTTGGCCCGCGTGAACCAGCGGAAACCCACACCTTGGACGTGTCCGCGCACCCAGGCGACCAGCCGTACATCCTCGCTCATGGCTGCAACCTAGCGGGCCAATGTCGCTCGGGGCACTTCGTCAACTCCCGCCATGCGGTACCGTCCCGACCCAGTGAATCTCATATGAAACTCACTCGATCGTGTGAGTTGGGGCGCATCCGTGAGGCCATTCGGAAGCGGTCGCCCGCGAGACGAGGAAGGCAAGGACATGGGACGCCACCGACGCGCCGCCGCCGGCACCCAGGACGGTCCCGCCACTCTGGGCATCGCGCCCTATCTGAACCCGGACGCGTACGCCGACGCGGACACGCGCAGCGCCGCGTACCTCTACGCGGCCGACGACCCGTACGCACCGGCCCACGAGTACGGGCAGGTCACGGAGACGGTCGCCTTCCCGGCCCAAGGGTTCGCCTCCGACAGGTTCCCCGCCGACACGTACGCCTCCGACCGGGTCGTCTCCCACGGGTACCCGGACGACCGGTTCACCAGGGACCTGCCGGGCGGGGAGCGGTTCGACGACGGATTCACCCCGGGCCGGTTCGCCACGGACGGCTTCGCGGACGACGGCTTCGCGGGGGACGATTTCAGCCCGGACGGCGGCGCCCGGGGCCGGGGGCACCGGCGGAAGAAGAAGGCCGCGACGCCCGTGCGCACGGGTCTGCTCGGAGTCTCGGCGGCGGTCGCCATCGGCACGGTCGCGGTGGCCACGGGTGTGGTGCCCGGTCTGGAGAACTACCGGCTCGGCGGCGGCACCGGCACGAGCGGCGGCGAGAGCGTGCAGGCCGCGGGTGTGCCCACCAACTCGGCCACCGAGCAGGGCGGCACGTCCGGCAGCGCCGACGCCGGCGAGCGCGGCACGAGCGGCGGCACCGCGAGCAGGGACGGCGGGCGCTCGGTCTCGCCGGCCCCCTCGGCCCCGGCGGCCTCCACGGCGCCCGCGCCCACGGAGACCCCGTCGCCGAAGCCGAAGAAGCCCAAGCCGACGACTCCGCCCGGACGGCAGAAGGCCGAACCGAAGCCCACGCCCACGAAGGGGTCCGAGGAGACCTCGGCCCCGGCGACCGTCTCCACGGAGGCCGCCGCGGCGGCCGAGGTGGT
The DNA here is from genome assembly GCF_040638185.1 of Streptomyces sp. NPDC026672. Lineage (NCBI taxonomy): Bacteria > Bacillati > Actinomycetota > Actinomycetes > Kitasatosporales > Streptomycetaceae > Streptomyces > Streptomyces sp. NPDC026672. The sequence goes on along the minus strand of NZ_JBEZXS010000015.1, from coordinate 46,372 downwards.
GCGGCTGGTCAACGAGGAGCGCGCGAAGGTGGGGTGCAGCGCCGTCTCGGCGAACAGCTCCCTGGGCTCGCTGGCCGCTGCGTTCAGCGAGGACATGGCCGCGCGGGGCTTCTTCGACCACACCGACCCGGACGGGGCGAGCCCGTGGGACCGCGCCGCCGTGGCCGGCATCACCGACCTCGGGGGCGAGAACATAGCCCGGGGCCAGGCCGACGCCGCGGCGGTCATGGACGCCTGGATGAACAGCCCCGGCCACCGCGCCAACATACTGAACTGCGACTTCACCACCCTCGGCGTCGGCGTCCACTTCGGCGAGGGCGGCCCGTGGTGGACCCAGGACTTCGGCTACTGAGCCCGTCCCTCCGCAGCCGTCCCTCCTCCCCCGTTCCACGACAGAAGGCGCTAACCGTTGGTTAGCGCCTTCTGTCGGTCAGCGCTGTGCGCGCGTACGCTTTGGGTATGGACGCCATCGAGGAGGCCGCGGCGGAGGCCGAGCCGTACAACGTGTTCGCCAGGTTCTGCCCCTCGCGCGGCACGCTGGAGCACGTCACCGGGCGCTGGGGCGCGCTCACGCTGGGGGCGCTGTACGGGGGCCGGTTCCGGTTCAACGAGTTGCGCCGACGAGTCGACGGCGTGAGCGAGAAGATGCTGTCCCAGACGCTGCACGCGCTGGAGCGCGACGGGCTGGTCCACCGCGAGGCGCAGCCGACCAATCCCCCGCGCGTGGACTACGAACTGACCCCGCTCGGCCGTGCGGTCACCGACCGGCTCATGGCCCTCATCCGCTGTGTGGAGGGGTCGACGGACGACGTGCTGGAGGCCCGGCGGGCGTACGACGCCGACCGGGTCCCGGGGTGACGGAAGGCGCGGACGCTCAGTCGGCGAAACCGCGGAAGGTGCCCGTGGCCTCGGCCGCGTCCGCGTAGTCGGCGAAGTCCACGTTCGCGATGCTCAGGTTCGCGGACATCTCCGGGAACCAGCGCACCGGCACCCGGAACGACCGTCCGGGATCGTCGAAGAGGTCGACGGCCAGCAGCGGGTGCGCGGCGTCGGCCAGGGTGCCGGCGTCCACGAGGAACACCTCGCAGACCTTGTCCTCCTCCGGCGCGGCGGCGTCGGCGTCCACGATGTCCTGGACGCTCGCGCCCGCGAACCGCGGCTCGCTGACGAAGGTGACGCTGCGCTTCTCGTCTGCGGCCTCTATCGCGGTCCGTACGGCGGCCCAGGCGGCGTCGTCGGCGAAGTCGGTGCGCAGGACGAGCGTGGTCAGGTCCGCGGGCTGGGGTAGCGACATGAACATGATCCTCTCACCACCGTCCCGCCGTCGGGCGGGCGGTACCTCTCAGAGGACGGGCGGGCGCGGCGGGCGCTGGCACGTCGGGCAGTAGTAGCTGGAACGGTTCATCCAGGGGCGGCGGCGCATGGGCGTACCGCACCTCTTGCAGGGCAGGCCCTCACGTCCGTACGCGTCGAGCGAGCGGTCGAAGTAGCCCGACTCACCGTTCACGTTGACGTACAGGCTGTCGAAGCTGGTACCGCCGACGGCGAGCGCCGCCGTCATCACGTCCCGTGCGTGACCGAGGAGTTCGGCCGTGCGCGGGCGCGTGAACGTCGCGGTGGGACGGTCGTAGTGCAGACGCGACCGCCAGAGGGTCTCGTCCGCGTAGATGTTGCCGACACCGCTGATCAACGACTGGTCGAGCAGGGCGCGTTTGATGGTGGTGCGCTTGCGGCGCAGCGCCTGGTGGAACGCCTCGTCGTCGAAGAGCGGGTCGAGGGGGTCGCGGGCGATGTGCGCGATGACGTCGGGCAGCCCGTCGGGGGTGTTGTCGTGCAACGACAGCCCGCCGAAGGTCCGTTGGTCCACGAACCGCAGCTCGGTGCCCTGGGCGTCGGCGAACCGGACACGGACCCGCAGATGCCTCTCGTCGGGCGCCTCGTGCGGCTGCACCAGCAGCTGACCGCTCATGCCGAGGTGCGCCAGAATCGATTCGGCACCGTCCTCAAGGGGCAGCCACAGGTACTTGCCGCGCCGGCTCGGCGTTCCGATGCTCCGGCCCTTGAGCCGCTGCGCGAAGTCGTCCGGCCCTGCGAGGTGACGGCGCACGGCGCGCGAGTGCAGCACCTCGGTGTCGGCGACGGTGCGATGGGCGACCCACCGCGCGAGGCCGCGCCGTACGACCTCGACCTCGGGCAACTCGGGCATCGAACCCCCCGTACGGGAACGGTGGACGGGCCGAGCGCCCGCCCCCTGGGCGGGAGCGGGCGCTCGGGCCGTCGTGATGTGTCGTGCGTCAGGCGGAGGCGGACGACGCGCCGTCGTCCTCGGCGACGATCGCTGCCGCGGCAGCCCTGGCCCGCTCGTCCGCCGCGGCCCGGATGGACCGCCACGCGGACTCGGCGGCCTGCTGTTCCGCCTCCTTCTTGCTGCGGCCGGTGCCGGTGCCGTACGAGACGCCTCCGACGCGGGCGGCAGCAGTGAAGGTCTTCTCGTGGTCGGGGCCGGTCTCCGTGACCAGGTACTCGGGAACGCCGAGCCCTTCGGTCGCGGTGAGCTCCTGGAGACTGGTCTTCCAGTCCAGGCCGGCTCCGAGGTTCGAGGACTTCTCGATCAGCGGGTCGAAGAGCCGGTGCACCAGCTCGGACGCCGAATCGAGGCCCTGGTCGAGATAGACCGCGCCGATCACCGCTTCGAGGGTGTCGGCGAGGATGGACGCCTTGTCCCGGCCGCCCGTTCCCTCTTCACCGCGGCCGAGCCGGATGAAGGAGCCCAGGTCGAGTCCGCGGCCCACTTCCGCGAGCGCACGAGAGTTCACCACCGCGGCCCGCAGCTTGGCCAGCTGGCCCTCGGGCAGGTCGGGGTGGGTGCGGTACAGCGTGTCCGTGACGACGAGGCCGAGCACGGAGTCCCCCAGGAACTCCAGCCGCTCGTTCGTCGGCAGACCGCCGTTCTCGTACGCGTAGGAACGGTGGGTCAGTGCACGCACCAGAAGGGCGGACTCGAGCCGGTAGCCGAGCCGCCCTTCCAGAAGCGTGTGGGACGAGGCCGTGTTGTCCGCCTTCTTCTTGGCGGGTGATTCCGCCTTCCTGGGACTGGACACTGTGCCTCTCACCAGCCGCTCAGACCTCGAGGACCTGGCGCTTGTTGTAGGTGCCGCAAGACGGGCACGCGATGTGCTGCTGCTTGGGCTCGTGGCAGCGCTCGCACGCAACCAGGGTGGGGACCGCAGCCTTCCACTGCGACCGGCGGTGGCGCGTGTTGCTGCGCGACATCTTCCGCTTCGGAACAGCCACGGCTACTTCTCCTGCTTCTCGGCGGCGCGCGCGGACCCTGGCCCGTCGCCGCTCATCTCGTCCTTCTCGTCCGGCATGGTGCCGGCGAGTCCCTGCAATGCCGCCCAACGGATGTCGACGGCGTCGTGGTGGTGGTCCGGGTCGTCCGCGAGCCGTGCTCCGCACTCGGAGCACAGACCCGGGCAGTCGTCCCGGCACACCGGCTGCATCGGCAGTGCGAGCACCACCGCATCGCGCAGCACCGTTTCGAGGTCGAACAGGCCGTCCTCGATGAAGAGCCTGTCCTCGTCGTCCTCGGCGTCGTCGCCGGGCTCCGCGATCACGCGGCCCCGGTCGTCGGCGTCAGGGTACGAGAACATCTCCTGGAAGTCCGCTTCGAGATCGAACTCCAGCGGCTCCAGACACCTTACGCACTCCCCCTCGGCCCGCGCACGGGCGGTACCCGTGACGAGCACCCCCTCCATGACGGACTCCAGCCGGAGTCCGAGTTCCACCGGGGCGCCTTCCGGCACTCCGACGACTCCCTGGATACCGAGGTCCCTGGGGGCGTCGACCGTACGGGACAGCCTCTGGAGCGCACCGGGACGCCGTCCCAGCTCGTGCGTGTCGAACACGAGGGGGTTGCGGTGGTCGAGGCGGGCGTTGGAGGCCATTCCTGCTTTCGGTCTTCCGAACTAGGAGGGAGCGCCGCCCCCGGTGTTTCGGGGCAGCGTTGATCGCGGACGTAGACGCGACCGAACAGCCAGGATACTGGACCTTTCGCTCCCGGCCCAATCCGGTGGTCGCCACGGACCGCCGGGCCCCGTGCTACAGGCCCCGGCCCTGCTCGTAGGCGCGCAACTGCTCGGCGCTGATCATGCTGGTGTCGAACAGGCTGGTCTCGTCGAGGGCGTATCCCGGGTCCGCCTGCTGCTGGGACTGCTGGGGCTGCTGCTGGCCGGTGTTCGGGTCGTAGCCGCCCTGCTGCGGGTCGTAGCCCTGGTGGTACGCGTACGGATCGGCCTGCTGGTAGCCGTACGGGTCCTGCTGCTGGGCGTACTGATAGCCGTAGGCGTCGGCCTGCTGGTAGCCGTACGCCTCCTGCGTGGGCTGCGGCTCGTAGGCGGGCTGCGGGGGCTGCTCGGGCCGCCGGGGCTCGTGCCGGCGGCCCGACTGCTCGGCCGGGGTGTCGGCGAGGGCCGCGAGGTCGGCGAGGTAGTCGGCGTCGCTGGAGTGCTGGAACGTCGTGGTGTCGTCGGCGAGGGCGCCGAGGTCGTCGCTGGCGATCCGGCCGTGCAGCTTCTGGCGGCCGCGGCCCACCGCCTCCAGGGTCTTGGCGAGGACCGCCTCGAAGGCGCCGAGCTTCACGTCGACGTACTCGTCGGCGTTGCGGCGCAGGGTCTCGGGGTCGTGGCTGCGCTCGGGGGCGTCCTCGTCCTCGTAGCCGTCCTCGTCGAGACCGGGGCCGGTGCCGAGCAGCTTCTCCCGGCCGCGGCCCACCGAGCCGAGCGTCTTGGTGAGGACGACCTCGAAGTTGGCGAGCTTGGAGTCGACGTAGTCGTCGGCCTCGGCGCGGACCTCCTCGGCCTCCTGGCGGGCCTCGGTGAGGATCCGGTCGGCCTCGGCCTGGGAGCGGCGGGCGACCTCGGTGCCGGAGATCAGCGAACCGCGCTCCTGGTGGGCGTTCTCGATGATCCGCTCGGCCTCCTGACGGGCCTGCTCGACCACCTGCTCACGGCCGCCGATCAGCTCCTCGGCCTGGGCGAGGGAGCCGGGCAGGGCCTGGCGCACCTCTTCGAGCATCGCGAGCAGATCGGCGCGGTTGACCACGCACGACGCCGACATGGGCATGGCCCGGGCACTGGAGACCGCGCTCACGATCTCGTCGATCTTCTTCTGCACGTCCACCTGTGCTCGCCACTCTCTACCGCTGTGTTGGAGACGGACGGGACGACTGTAGCTCCATCAGTCCTTGCGCAGGCGCTTGTTGAGCGCCTCCAGGACGACGGGCGGGACCAGGTGCGCGATGTCGCCGCCCCAGGTCGCGACCTCCTTCACCAGGGAGGAGGAGAGGAAGCTGTAGGTGGGGTTGGTCGGCACGAACAGCGTCTCGACGCCCGAGAGGCCCATGTTCATCTGGGCCATCTGGAGCTCGTAGTCGAAGTCGCTGACGGCGCGCAGGCCCTTGACGATGGCGGGGATGTCGCGCTGCTTGCAGAAGTCGACGAGGAGGCCGTGGAACGCCTCGACGCGGACGTTCGCGTACTCGGCGGTGACCTGGCGGATCAGGTCGATCCGCTCGTCGATCTCGAACAGGCCCCTCTTGGACTTGTTGATCATCACCGCGACGTACACCTCGTCATAGAGGCGAGAAGCACGGGAGATGATGTCGAGATGTCCGTTGGTGATCGGGTCGAACGACCCGGGACAGACGGCGCGGCGCACTTGTGATCCCTCGCTCTCCGGTCCGGTCATCGTGCGTCTTCGCACGTAGAGGCGGCGCGACCGTACCAAAACGTTCCCTCGCCGTAACGACGGGCCCTGATCGGCTCGAAGCCGACGGGCCAGACGAAGGCGCCGCCCCTGGTGCTGCGCTCCACGGTGACGAGGGCTTCCGGCGCGAGCCACCCCTCCGTGCGGAGTGTGAGCAGGATCTCCCGAAGATCGCCGTCCGACACGGCGTACGGGGGATCGAGGAAGACGAGGTCGTACGGCTCCGACGGCGCCGGCGACTGGACGATCTGTTCGGCCCTTCCCGCCCGCACCTCGGCGCCGGGGAGGCCGAGGTTCTTGACGTTCTCCCGGATGACCTTGGCGGCACGGGCGTCGGCCTCGACGAGGAGGGTGTGGCCGGCGCCGCGGGACAGCGCCTCCAGGCCCACGGCGCCCGAGCCGGCGTAGAGGTCCAGGACGCGTTCGCCGTCGAGGGGGCCGCCCACCAGCGACTGCCAGGTGGAGAAGAGGCCCTCTCTCGCGCGGTCGGAGGTGGGGCGGGTTCCGGTGCCTGGCGGTACGGACAGACGTCGTCCGCCTGCTGCGCCGGCGATCACGCGGGTCATCTTCGGTCCTTGCCTGTGAGCGACTTCAAGGTTCAGTGTGGCTGGTCGCGCCCGCGCGGCGCAGCCGCACGTCGATACGGCCCTGCGGCCCTCGGGGGCGCTGCTCCCTCTCACCCCTTCTCCAGGTACTGCTCCCTCTCCTCGTCCAGGAGGGCGTCCAGGGCGGTGCGCAGGCCGGGCAGCCGGTCCAGCTCCGGGTCTGCCTCGACCACGGCCACCGCCTCCTGCCGCGCCTCCGCGATGATGTCCTCGTCCTCGATGACCGCGAGGACGCGCAGGCTGGTGCGGGCGCCCGACTGGGCCTGGCCGAGGACGTCGCCCTCGCGGCGCTGTTCCAGGTCGATGCGGGAGAGTTCGAAGCCGTCGAGGGTGGCGGCCACGGCGTCGAGGCGGCCACGGGCGGCGCTCGCCCCGGGCATCTCGGTGACCAGCAGGCACAGGCCGGGGGCGGAGCCGCGGCCCACGCGGCCGCGCAGCTGGTGGAGCTGGGAGACGCCGAAGCGGTCCGCGTCCATGATGACCATGGCGGTGGCGTTGGGGACGTTGACGCCGACCTCGATGACCGTGGTGGCGACCAGGACGTCCGTCTCCCCCGCCGTGAAGCGGCGCATGACGGCGTCCTTGTCGTCGGGCTGCATCCGGCCGTGCAGGACCTCCACCGACAGGCCCTGGAGCGGGCCCTTCGCTAGCCGGTCGGCCACGTCGAGGACGGCGAGCGGGGGGCGCTTCTCGGCGTCGTCCTCGGGGGACTTCCGCTTCTTCGTGTCCTCCGGTTCGTCGCCGATGCGGGGGCAGACGACGTACGCCTGGTGGCCGCCGGCCACCTCCTCGCGCACCCTCTCCCACGCGCGGGCCAGGAAGTGGGGCTTGTCGGCGGCCGGGACGACATGGCTGGCGATGGGCGAGCGGCCGGCGGGGAGCTGGTCGAGGACGGAGGTCTCCAGGTCGCCGAAGACGGTCATCGCGACCGTGCGCGGGATGGGCGTGGCGGTCATGACCAGGAGGTGCGGGGGCTGTTTGCCCTTGCCGCGCAGGGCGTCGCGCTGTTCGACGCCGAAGCGGTGCTGCTCGTCGACGACCACCAGACCGAGGTCGTGGAACTGGACCTTGTCCTCGATCAGCGCGTGGGTGCCGATGACCAGCCCGGCCTCGCCGGTGACGAGGTCGAGCAGCGCCTGGCGGCGGGCGGCGGCGCCCATGGAGCCGGTGAGCAGCACCACCTTGGTGGCCTTGTCGGCGCCGCCCAGCATGCCGCCCTCGGCGAGCTCGCCCATCATCTCGGTGACCGACCGGTGGTGCTGCTGGGCCAGCACCTCGGTGGGCGCGAGCATGGCGGCCTGCCCCCCGGCATCAACCACGGCGAGCATGGCCCGCAGGGCCACCATCGTGTTGTGGGTGACGGTGAAGTGATCGGTGACATACGCATGGCTGGGGTGGGCGACGCTGATGCACTGGACCGGCTTGCGCCCCACGCGTTCCACCGCCCGGATGCCGCGCCGGAAGGTGTGGTACTTCGGGCGCGGTCGGACGCGATCCGCCTTGCGGGTGAGCCTGAAGGGGGCGAACTCGTCGGGCAGAGCCACCGAAACGTCGAACGCGGACTTCTCGGGAAGGACACGGGCCCGGCCGCCCAGTGACCGGACGAGCCAGGCGACGTCCTCCGCCAGTCGGCGTGAGGCCGAGCACAGCGAGATGCTCAGCCCGTCCCGGTCGACGGTCCCGTCCGTGTCCAGGAGTCCTTGCAGGAGTGCGAGCCGGTTCTTGACCGACGTGTTCCTGAACTCCGCGGGGATGAACTTGTCGTGCGAGGTCAGGCCCCAGAGACCCAGGTCACGCAAGGTCTGGATGACGGGGTTGCGGGTGCCGCCGGAGCGCCGCGTCAGCTGAATCGTGTAGTCGCATCGAGAGCCCGGCACCGGAGCGAGACGGCAGTCGGGTGCCACGGCCGCCGCCACGGCCTGATGGATCTCGGCATCGGCGGTGGACATCCGCAGATGGTGGCGGAACGAGCCGTCCCCCAGCAGAAGGCCGAACAGGTACGGATCCAGTGGAGGACCCGCGTCACCGCCCAGGTCGACGGGCACCGCCGGCGGGATGTACCACTTCGACGACCCGTTGGCCTTGAACAGGTCGTGGCGGATCTCCCGCGTGGTCATCACCTCGGGCGGTCGGCCCCGATGCCAGTCGCAGCTGGTACCGACGATCCAGAGGTGCTCGTCGTCGCATTCCACGGAACTTCCGTCCGAGAGGACGATGCGCCACACGTCCCGCTCCCCCTGGGGAAAGATCCCGTCGACCGGAGCGACCTCTCCCGACGGCACGACGACCTCGTCCCCCACCCGCATGTCGCCCATCCGGCGGAAACCCGTCGGCGTCAGCACGAGCGAGTCGAGCGGCTGGGCCTTGCCCGAGCCCACCTCGCCCTGGAGGAGGCGGTGCATCGGGTGGGGCGTGGCCAGGTCGGTGAAGATCTCGGCGGAGACCTTGCGCTGGCCGTCCGTGAGGGTGAAGGGGAGGCGGGCGTCGAAGGCCGTGAGGAGGCCGTCGGGGGCGGGGCGGCGGGGGACGGCGGGGAGCAGGGCGTCGGCGTGCCGGCGGCGGGCCAGGGCGACCTGGAGGACGAACGCCTCGTCCCACTTGAGACGGGCGCGGGCGGCGACGTAGTCGGCCTGGGTCGCGGGGCGGTGGATGCGGCGGAAGGCGTCCGGCAGGGAGAGCAGGCCCCGGCCCTCGCGCAGGGCGGGCGGCAGCGGGTCGACCGCCTCGTCGGCCCGGTCGAGCACCGTCTGCACCGCCTTGCCGATCTTCCAGGACTCCATCTTGGCGGTGGCCGGGTAGATCGGGATGAGGGAGCCGGCCCAGCTCTCGGCCGTCTCCGCGGCGTCGTCGTCGGTGGCCCGCAGCAGTTCGTAGGCGGGATGGGCCAGTTGGAGCCGGCGGTTGAACGCGGAGACCTTGCCCGCGAACATCGCGCGTGTGCCCGGCAGGAGCTCCTTGTGCGGCTTGTGCACGCCGTTGCCGAAGAAGACCAGTTGGAGGCGCCCGCTGCCGTCCGTGATCGTGACCTCCAGGCGCTGTCCCTTGCCGCGCGGTGCCTTGGCGGAGGCGAAGGTGTGCAGCCGGGCGTCGGCGACCTGGGCGACCACCGTGACGTGCTCGTCCATGGGGAGGTCGGCGAGGTGGGTGAGCCTGCCGCGCTCCTCGTATCTGCGCGGGTAGTGGTGCAGCAGGTCGCCCGTGGTGTGCAGGCCGAGGTGCTCGGCCATCACCTTCGCGGTGGCGGCGCCGAGCGCGTTCTTCAGTGGTTCGTCCAGTCCGGGCACGAGATCCATTGCACACCACCACGCTGACATTGCCGTATGCATACCGGGAAACCCCTGGTCAGGCGGGCTGTTCGAGCTTTAGGATGACGCGCTCCGGCCATCCTTCGCGGTCACCGCCTCACTCGGGACCGCCCGACCCCGCGCCGTCGCGACTGTCCCCCCACCGGCGCAGCGACGATGGACTCCCAGACCTCACAGTCATCCCAGGCACCCCAGTCACCTCACTCGTTCCAGGTCGACCTGCGCGGTCTGGTGGACCTGCTCTCCCATCACCTCTACTCCAGCCCCAAGGTCTATCTGCGCGAGCTGCTGCAGAACGCCGTGGACGCCGTCACCGCCCGGCGGGCCGAGGAGCCCGGCGCCCCGGCGCGGGTGCGGCTGTACGCCGACGGGGGCACCCTGCGCGTGGAGGACACCGGCGTCGGGCTCACCGAGTCGGACGTGCACGGCCTGCTGGCGACCATCGGCCGCAGCTCCAAGCGGGCGGAGGGGCTCCAGGAGGTCCGCTCGGACTTCCTGGGCCAGTTCGGCATCGGTCTGCTCGCCTGCTTCGTGGTGGCCGAGCGGATCCGGGTGGTGAGCCGCAGCGCCCGTGCGCCCGGGGCGCCGCCCGTGGAGTGGACGGCGCGCGACGACGGCTCGTACACCGTGCGCACGCTGCCCGACGCGGCACGGCCCGAGCCCGGCACCACCGTGCACCTGGTGGCGCGGGCCGGCGCGGGCGAGTGGCTCGCGCCCGAGCGGGTGCTGGCGCTGGCCCGGGAGTTCGGTTCGCTGCTGCCGTACGACGTCCGCGTGGGCGACGAGGAGGTCACCGACCTGCCGGCGCCCTGGGACCGCGCGTACCCCTCCCCCGCCACCCGCCGGGTCGCGCTGGCCCGGCACTGCCACGACCTGTTCGGGTTCACGCCGCTGGACTCGATCGACCTGTCCGTGCCGCTGGCCGGTGTCCGCGGGGTGGCGTACGTGCTGCCGGCCTCGGTCAGCCCGGCGCAGCGTGCGACGCACCGGGTGCACCTCAAGGGCATGCTGCTGACGGAGCGGGCCGAACAGCTGCTGCCGGACTGGGCGTTCTTCGTGCGCTGCGTCCTGGACACGGACAGTCTGCGGCCCACGGCGTCGCGCGAGTCGCTGTACGAGGACGAGACCCTGGCGGCGGTGCGGGACGCGCTCGGCGAACGGATCCGCTCCTGGCTGACCGGGCTCGCGGCGGGCGACCCGGAGCGGCTGGCCGCCTTCCTCGCCGTGCACCACCTGGGTGTGAAGTCGCTGGCCCGGCACGACGGGGAGATGCTGCGCACGATGCTGCCGTGGCTGCCCTTCGAGACGAGCGACGGGCGGCTGTCCCTGGAGGAGTTCGCGCAGCGCCACCCGGTGGTGCACTTCACGCGGACGGTCGAGGAGTACCGGCAGGTCGCGCCGATCGCGTCCGCGCAGGGCGTCGGTGTGGTCAACGGCGGTTACACGTACGACAGCGAGCTGGTCGAGGCGCTGCCCGCGGTGCGGCCGGGGACGGTGGTCGCCGAGCTGGACGCGGACACCGTGACCGCCCATCTGGACGCGGTCGACCCGGCGGAGGAGCTGGCCCTGTCGGGGTTCCTTGCGGCCGCGCGGGCGAAGCTCGACCCGCTGGGCTGCGACGTCGTGCTGCGCGCCTTCCATCCGCTGTCGGTGCCGGCTCTGCACCTGGACGACCGGGCCGCCCGCCACGAGCAGGCCCGCGCGGACGCCGAGGAGCGGGCGGACGATCTGTGGGCGGGCATCCTGGGCTCGCTGCGCGGCAGCGCCCCCCGCGCGCGGCTGGTGCTCAACCATCTGAACCCGCTGATCCGGCGGATCAGTTCCCTGCGCGACCCGGAGCTGATCGGCACCGCCACGGAGTCGCTGTACGGACAGGCGCTGCTCATGGCGCAGCGCCCGCTGCGGCCGGCCGACTCGGCCCTGCTCAACCGCGCGTTCATCGGCCTCCTGGAGTGGGCCACTCACGGGGAGGACGGTCGTCGGTGACCGGGATCGAGGACTTCGACGCGCTGCGGCGCGCGATGGCGGAGAACGCCGAGCAGCCGGAGGGTCCGGCGCGCAACGCGCGCGCGGAGCGGCTGCTCGCCGAGGCCGAGCGGCTGGACGTCCCGCTCGCCGTGATCGAGGCGCTGGGACACCAGCTGAAGGTCTACAACTACAGCTCCGAGAAGGACAGGATGTTCGTCCCGTTCGCGCGGCTGCTGCGCATGTGGGACGAGCGCCCGGAGGACTTCGACGAGTACGAGGCGCACTCGCTGCACTGGGTCTTCAAGTGGATGTCGGCGGGCATGCTGGACCAGCCGCACGTCCCGCTGGCGTCGGTGGAGAAGTGGCTCGGTGAGATGGAGCACCGCTACCGGCTGGCCGGGCACTCCGAACGGGCGGTGCGCAGCGCCGAGTTCGGGGTGGCCGCGCACATCGGGGACCGGGCGCGCGCCGAGCGGGCGTACACGGCGTGGCTGGCCGCGGACCGGGACCGGATGGCGGACTGCCACGCCTGTGAGCTGCATGGGCAGGGCTCGTGGCAGGTGGAGCGGGGCCGGGACGCCGAGGCGCTGGAGCTGTGGCGGCCGGTCCTGGAGGGCGAGTACACCTGCGCGCACGAGCCGCACACGGTCCTCGCCTCGTCGCTGCTGCCGCTGCTGAGGCTGGGCCGCGCGGAGGAGGCCCGCGCGAACCATCTGCGGGGCTTCCGGCTGGTGCGGCCCATGGAGAGCATGCGGAGCGCGTACGCGGACCACGTGGAGTTCTGCGCGCTGACCGGAAACGAGGCGCGGGGTCTCGAACTGCTGGCGGAGCGGCCCGCGTACCTCACGGACGCCGGTCAGCCGCGCAGCCGGCTGGACTTCCTGGCGGTGGTGGCGCTGCTGGCGGAGCGGCTGACGGGGCTCGGGCTGGGCGAGCGGGAGGTGCCGGGGCCGGCCGGGCGGTCGTGGACGGCGCGGGAGCTGGCCGCCCACGCGCGGGCCGAGGCGCTGGAGCTGGCGGAGCGGTTCGACCGGCGCAACGGGACGCCGTACGTCGGTGAGCGGGTGCGGGAGCGCATGGCGCGGCTGCCGCTCGCGGAGCGGCTGCCGCTGGGGGTGCGTTCGGCCCCGGTGCGTACGTCCGCCGTGGCGCCGGGCGTTCCGGTCGCCGTGCCGGACGCGGGGGCCGAGGCGGGAGCAGCGGCGCCGGATCTGCCGGAGCTGATCGCCGAGGCGCGGCGGCTGTCGGACGGGCTGCGGCCGTACGCCCCGGAGGCGTGGGCGGCGGTGGCGCGGGCCGCCGAGGGGGTCGAGCTGGAAGCGCGCGACCGGGCGGAGATCGCCGATCACGAGGCGATGGGCCGCGGTCCGGAGGGCGTCGGGCTGTTCCACCGGGCGGCCGGGCTGTACGCGGAGGCGGGCGACCCGGGCGAGGCGCTGGCGGCCCACGCGCGGGCGGCGTACGTCCGGGCGCTGGAGGGCGGGCCGGACGAACTGGACGAGGCGCTCGCGGCGGTCGCGGGGCCGTACGACGAGGTGCTCGCGCTGTACGCGGAGGACGCCACCGGGGTGCGGCAGGCCGCGTCGGTGGTGATGTGCCGGGCGCGCATCCTGATGCGGCGGGTGCACGCGGAGGCGGCGGACGCGGCGGACGCGGCGAGCTCGATGGGCTCCGCGGAGGCGGCCGTCGACGCGGAGGGCGCCGTGCGGGAGGTGCTTGCGCTGGTCGAGGGGCGTACCGAGGGGGACGTGCGGCTGGCGGCGCGGGAGGCCGAGGCGCGGGCCATGCTCGCGGAGCTGGCCGAGCGCGCCGGGGACGCGGAGCGCGCGGAGGAGCTGTTCGGGCGGGCCGTGGAGCGGTTCGCGGGGGTGGGGCTGCCGTGGTTCGCGGTGGAGTACGACGTGCGGGTGGCCGCGCTCGCCCACGCGCGCGGGGACGCCGCCGGGGCCGAGCGGGCGCTGCGGGCGGCCCTGGAGCACGGCGGGCCGTACGTGGAGGCGACCGGAAGGGCCCAGCTGCATCTTCAGCTCGCGGAGGTCGTCGGCGGCCGGGGCGAGGTGCGCGAGGCCGCGGAGCACGCGCTGGAGGCGGCGCACTGGGCCGACGAGGCCGGGGAGAGCGGCACGCTGGGCTCCTGGGCCCGCCATCTGCTGGGCGGCTTCCTGCTGCGGCAGGGGCGGTACGCGGAGGCGGCGGAGGTGCTGGAGTCGGCGCTGCCCGACCTGAGCGCGCAGACGCACGGGGACGGCGCGATCGTGCAGGCCCGGTGGTGGCTCGGCGACTGTCTGGGCCGGCTGGGTGAGCACCGGGCCGCCGCCGAGCACCGACTGCGGGCCGCCGAGATCGCCCGGCACTGGCCGGAGCAGCAGGACCACGCGACGCTCGCGCACCTGGCGGCCGAGTCGCTCGACGAGGCGGGGCTGCCCGAGGAGGCGGACCGTTCGTACGCGCGGGCGTGCGAGCTGTGGGACGCGCTCGGCGACGTCCACGGTCTGGTGCGCGCGCTGCGGGCGCGGGCCTGGCTGGCGCCGCGTACCGGTGCGGGGCTCGACGGGGCGCGGGAGCTGATGGGCGAGGCGGTGCGGGTGTGCTCGCGGGCGCTGGAGTCGGCGGACGACGAGTCCGCCCGGTTCCGGCTCGTCCACGAACTCGGCCACACGCACCGGCAGTTCGGTGATCTGCTGGCCCGTACGGTGCCGGAGGAGGCCGAGGACACGGCGATCCGGGCGGTGTTCACGGAGGCGCTGGCCGAGATGGACCGGGCAGCCGCCACGTTCGCGTCCCTCGGCGAGGCCGCCCTGCACGAGCGCACGGCGGCGGAACTGGCGGCGGGCTGGCTGGAGGCCGACCTGGGGCGCACCCCGGCCGCGGCGTCCCGCGCCCGAACGGTACTCGCGGCCTACGGGACGACGGACCCGACGGGCGAGGACGAAACGACCCAGGCCCGGCTGGCAGAGGCCACCCAACTGCTGAACCTTCCGGAGGAGTAGAGCCGGAGGAGTAGAGCCGGAGCAGCGGACCGGAGGTGGCCGGGGCGGGGTGGAGGGGGGCGTGGTCCGCGCCCGTGGGGGGGGAAGAGGGGGACGGCCCGTCCGGCGGGACACTCCGGCCTCTGCGCGGTGCGAACCGCCGACAGGCGGACGCCCCGGAAGCGGGCAGCGCGCGAACGCCCGGGGAGGGCCGGCCCGGGGCCCCGTCCGCGCGACGGTGCCCGGCAGCGGTCCGACGGCCCGGTACCCCGGGAGCTCGACGGCCCGAAGACCCGGGAGCCGGCCGTCCGCTTCCCCCTACGGGCGGCAGCCCCCCGTCACTCCACGCCGATCAGCAGCAGGGCTCCCTGGTGGCCGCCCCGGTAGGTGATCGTGTCGACTGCCAGGTAGGACTCGCGTACGCGGGTCTCCAGGTGGGTGGCGACGGTGTCGGGGGCGTCGTCGCCGAGGACCAGGGTGACGAGTTCGCCGCCGGCCTGGAGCATGCGGTCCAGGACGGTCTCGGCGGTGGTGGCGAGGTCCGCGCCGATGACGGCGACGTCGCCGTCGATCAGCCCGAGGACGTCGCCGGCCTGGCAGATGCCGGCCATGGTCCAGGACTGGCGCTCGGCCACGGCGACCTCGGCGTAGCGGGTGGCACCGGCCGCCGAGGTCATCGCCACGACGTCCTCGTCGAAGCGCCGCCCCGGCTCGTGCACGGCGAGCGCGGCGATGCCCTGGACGGCCGAGCGCGTCGGGATGAGGGCGACGCGGACTCCCTCCGCACGGGCCTGCTCGGCCGCCGCGGCGGCGGTGTGGCGCAGCTCGGCGTCGTTGGGCAGCAGGACGACCTCGCGCGCGTGGGCGCGGCGCACGGCGTCCACCAGCTCCCCGCTGGCGGGCGGCTCCCCGGGGCGCGCGAGCACGGTGGTGGCGCCGGCCTCGCCGTACAGCCCGGCCAGCCCCTCGCCGGGCACGACCGCGACGACGGCCCGCTGCACCGGCTCCCGGGGCGGCGGCGTGCCGCCCCGCGTGTGGACGTCGCCGAGTCCGAAGTGGGTGATGCGGATGCGGTGCGGCCGTCCGGCCTCGACGCCCGCCTCCACGGCGGCGCCCGCGTCGTCCACGTGCACGTGGACGTTCCACAGCCCGTCGCCGCCGACCACCACCAGGGAGTCCCCGAGGGCGTCGAGCCGTGTCCGCAGCCGCTCCACGGCGTTGTCGTCGGCGTCCAGCAGATAGATCACCTCGAAGGCGGGCCCGCCCGGTCCGCTCCCGTCGCCGCACGCCTCCCCCGCGACGGCGGCCCCGGGCGCGTGGGCCGCCACACGCGTGTGCACCGGTACGGCCGTGCCCGGCTCCTCCCCGGTGAACGTCTCCACGAGCGCCGAGAGCAGCGCGACCAGTCCGCGTCCGCCGGCGTCCACCACCCCGGCCTTCTCCAGCACGGCCAGTTGGCCCGGCGTGGCCGCGAGGGCCGCGCGCGCGCCCTCGTAGGCGGCCCGTGCCACGGTGCCGCAGTCGCCCTCCGCCCCCTCGGCGGCGTCGGCGGCGGCCGAGGCGACGGTCAGGACGGTGCCCTCGACGGGGTGGGCCACCGCGCGGCGGGCGGCGTCGGCGGCGCAGCGCAGGGCGAGCCGCAGCCCCGGCCCGTCGGCGTACGGGGTCCCGCCCCCGTCGGCGAGCACCTGCGCCAGACCGCGCAGCAGCTGCGCCAGGATGGTCCCGGAGTTCCCGCGCGCCCCGATCAGCGCCCCGTGCGCCATCGCGCGCACCGCCTCGGCGAGCGAGGGCCCGTCGCCTTCCCCCGCGCCGATCTCGTACCCGGAGAACACGGCCTCGACGGCGCCCGCCGCGGACTCCAGCGTCAGGTACAGGTTCGTGCCGGTGTCCCCGTCCGCGACCGGGTAGACGTTGATGGCGTCGATCTCCTCGCGCGCCCCGCCCAGCGCCCGGAGCGCATGACCGCACCAGGTGCGCACCGCGAGAGCATCGAAGAATGTCTGCGGCACCTGCGCCACCTGCGCCTCCTCGGACCTGCTGGACGTGGACGCAGCGTAGACCCCGGGAGGGTCCCGGCCGGAACAGGGCGGGGAGCCCGGCCCCGGGCCGCCGTGGTAGTTTCGACCTACGGACGCAGCCGTTGTATGCTGCTCCGGTTGCCCGATCCACATCGGGCCATTCCCCTGGCAACGCCACTCAGATCTCGGATCCAAGGATCCTCCGATCCCGGCATGCCGGGATCAACCGTAAGTGCATCTGAAGTCTTTGGAGTGACCCGTGGCTGCCAACTGCGACGTCTGCGGCAAGGGGCCGGGCTTCGGCAACAACATCTCGCACTCGCACCGCCGTACGTCCCGCCGCTGGAACCCGAACATCCAGCGTGTGCGTACCGTGGTGGGCGGGACGCCGAAGCGCGTGAACGCTTGCACCTCGTGCATCAAGGCCGGCAAGGTGTCGCGCTGACGCACAGCGCGGCCACTGCTGGTTCGTTGCACTGAGCCGGTCCACCCGCGGGTGGACCGGCTTTTTGCCGTGCCCGTGCGGCCGCCGTGCCCGGGTGTCCGCCGAGGCAATGCGCCCGGGTGTCCCCGCGCCCGCGGGATCATTCGGGCGTTCTGAACCGCCACGCGTGATCGACCGGCCCGATCCCCCCGCCCAGCGCGAAACCGGCGGCGATCGCCCCGGTGACGTACCGCTTGGCCGCGGCGACCGCGTCGGGCACGGAGAGCCCCTTCGCCAGGCCCACCGCGATCGCGGAGGCGAGGGTGCAGCCCGTGCCGTGCGTGTGCTGGTTGTCGTACCTCGGGGCCCGCAGCCAGTGCTCCTCGGAGCCGTCGGTCAGCAGATCGACCGCCTGGCTCCCGCCCGTCGACCGCTCGTCCCCGGGCAGGTGCCCGCCCTTGATCAGCGCCCACCGCGGCCCGTACGCCAGGACGGCCTCGGCCGCCTCCCGCATCCCCTCCTCCGATGTGACGTGGACACCCGTGAGTTGGGTCACCTCGTCGAGGTTGGGGGTGGCCACGGTCGCCACCGGCAGCAGCTTCGTGCGGACCGAGTCCAGCGCCGAGGCCGCCAGCAGCGGGTCGCCGTGCTTGGAGACGCCCACCGGGTCCACGACCGCCGGCGCGTCCGTGCCGTCCAGCAACTCGGCGACCGCCTCGACCAGTTCGGCCGAGGCCAGCATGCCGGTCTTCACGGCGCGTACGCCGATGTCGTCGACCACGCTGCGGTACTGGGCGCGCACCGCCTCCACCGGCAGCTCCCAGGCGCCCTGTACACCGAGGGAGTTCTGCGCGGTCACCGCCGTGATCACGCTCATGCCGTGCACACCGAGCGCAAGCATCGTCTTCAGGTCGGCCTGCACCCCGGCCCCGCCCCCGGAGTCGGAGCCGGCCACCGTCAGCACCGTGGGGATCACGACTCCGCGTCCCCGAAGTGGTCCCAGCCGCCCTTGCGGGTCCAGGGCGCCCCGTCGACCGTCACCTGGGGCAGCGCCGAGGGGTTGAGGACCTCGCCGATGACCTTCCAGCGGGCCGGCAGCTTCACGTCCGGCGGGAAGGTCGCCACGATCGCGTGGTCCTCTCCCCCGGTCAGCACCCACTGGAGCGGGTCGACGCCGACGGCCTGGCCGATGTCGTTCATCTGGGACGGAATGTCGATCGCGCCGGAGCGGACGTCTATGCGGACCTTGCTGGCCTCGGCGATGTGCCCGAGGTCGGCGATCAGCCCGTCGCTCACGTCGCACATCGCGGTCGCCCCGAGCCCGGCCGCCGCCGGACCCGCGTGGTACGGCGGTTCGGGCCGCCGGTGGGCCTCGACGAAGGCGCGCGGCGAGCGGAAGCCCCGGGAGAGCACCGCGTATCCGGCGGCCGACCAGCCCAGCCAGCCGGTGACGGCGACGAGGTCGCCGGGCTGGGCGCCCGCGCGGGTCACCGGTTCCTGGTTTCGCAGATCGCCGAGCGCGGTGATCGACACCATGATCGTGTCGCCGCGCACGACGTCCCCGCCGACCACGGAGGCGCCCGCGACCTGGCACTCGTCGCGCAGTCCGTCCATCAGCTCGCTGGGCCAGGTGACCGGGAGTTCGGCGGGCACGACCAGGCCGAGCAGCAGGGCGGTCGGCACGGCGCCCATGGCGGCGATGTCCGCGAGGTTCTGCGCCGCCGCCTTGCGCCCGACGTCGTAGGCCGTGGACCAGTCGCGGCGGAAGTGCCGCCCCTCCAGCAGGATGTCGGTGCTCGCCACCACCCGCCGGTCGGGCGCGGCGACCACCGCGGCGTCGTCACCCGGGCCGACCCGGACGGCCGGGGTGGTCGTCAGACGGGAGGTGAGCTCCCTGATGAGCCCGAACTCCCCGAGCTCACCAACCGTGCCCTTCATTGCCCTTACGCCCCTTCTGTCCCTGTCCGTGCCCGCTCGCGCAGGGTGGTCGTCCTGGTTACGGTCGAGATGACCGTCACGTTCCGCCGGGCCCGCGCCCCGGCGCGGTGACCCCGGTTCCCGCAGGTCTCCCCGCGACGAGCGGCGACGCGATACCGTGGCGTTCCTTTTCCCCACATGATCCTCGTGGCCGCCCTGGAGGTTCCGTGGTACAGGCGTACATCCTGATCCAGACGGAGGTCGGCAAGGCGTCGACCGTCGCCGAGACGATCAGCAAGCTCCCTGGCGTCGTCCAGGCCGAGGACGTGACGGGACCCTATGACGTGATCGTGCGCGCACAGGCCGACACCGTGGACGACCTCGGCCGCATGGTGGTCGCCAAGATCCAGCAAGTGGACGGCATCACCCGCACCCTGACCTGCCCGGTCGTGCATCTGTAGCCCCCGTCTACCCTTGGCCGGTGACCTTCTACCGCCGTCGGCTCCTCGGCCTGCCCGCGCTGGTCCTGCTGATGCCCTTCGCGGGCTGTTCCTCGGCGGACGGCGGCTCCGCCGTCGCGGTTCCCAGCCCCGGTCCGGGGACCGCCGGACTGTGTCGGAACCTGGACGAGGCGCTGCCCGCCGAGGTGGACGGCGCCGGCCGGGCCGATCCCGAGCCCCGGTCCGCCCTCACGGCGGCCTGGGGAGGCTCGGCGATCATACTGCGCTGCGGTGTCGACCGCCCGTCCAAGATGACCGATCCGAAGGTCGCCGAGGGCGGGGACCGCGACGCCGTCGCGGGCGGGGTGAACGGGGTGGACTGGCTGATGGAACGGCGGGACGACGGGTCGTACCGCTTCACCACGGCCAACCGCCGTGCCTACGTCCAGGTGTCCGTGACCGAGGACCGCGCCGGCGACAGCTCCGCCGTGCTCGTGCAGCTGGCCCCGGCCATCAAGAAGGCGATCCCCGAGGGGATCGCCGACTGATGTGCCCGGGGCCCGTGCCCCCTCGCCGTCACCGCAGGCCGGTCGGCCTCCGCAGGGCCGCCTGCACCAGGCGGTCCACCAGCTCCGGGTAGCCGATCCCGCTCGCCTGCCACATCTGCGGGTACATGGAGATCGGTGTGAAGCCGGGCATCGTGTTGATCTCGTTGATCACGAACTCGCCGTCCTCGGTGAGGAAGAAGTCCGCGCGCACCAGCCCCTCGCAGGAGGCCGCCTCGAACGCGTCCACCGCGAGCCGCCGCACCTCGGCGGTCTCCTCCTCGGTGAGCGGCGCCGGCACGATGCCGGGCGTGGAGTCGATGTACTTGGCCTCGAAGTCGTAGTACGCGTGCGCGTCCGGCGGCGGGATCTCGGCCGGCACGGAGGCGCGCGGCCCGTCCTCGAACTCCAGCACGCCGCACTCGATCTCGCGGCCCCTGAGCGCCGCCTCGACCAGGATCTTCGGGTCGTGGCGCTGCGCCTCGGCGATGGCCTCGTCGAGCCCGGAGAGGTCGTCGACCTTGGTGATGCCGATGGACGATCCCGCGCGCGCGGGCTTCACGAACAGGGGCCAGCCGTGCTCGGCGGCGAAGTCCACGATCCGCCTGCGGGCGGCGGACTCGTCCTGCCGCCACTCGCGGGGCCTGACCACCACGTACGGGCCGACCTTGAGCCCGAAGGAGGTGAACACCCGCTTCATGTACTCCTTGTCCTGGCCGACGGCCGAGGCGAGCACACCCGCGCCCACGTACGGCACACCGGACAGCTCCAGGAGCCCCTGGAGGGTGCCGTCCTCGCCGTACGGGCCGTGCAGCACGGGGAAGACGACGTCGACCTCGCCGAGCGCCTTGGGCACGGAGCCCGGCTCGGTGTAGACGACCTCGCGGTTGGCGGGGTCGACGGGGAGCACCACGCCGCCCTCGTCCGACTCGGCGAGGTCCTCGACGGTGGGCGTGCGCCGGTCGGCGATGGCCATGCGGTCGGGCTCGTCCGCGGTGAGGGCCCACCGGCCGTCCCGGGTGATGCCGATGGGCAGGACGTCGTACTTGGCCCGGTCGATGGCCCGCAGTACGGCGCCCGCGGTGACCACGGAGATCCCGTGTTCGGAGCTGCGGCCGCCGAACACGACGGCCACACGCGGCTTGCGAGACGGCTGCTCAGGGCTCTGGGGGAGGTTCTCGGTGCTCATATCGCGATGAGAGTACCGGTTGGTATCGGCGGAGTCAGTGCCCACTCCGCCGCCGTCGCCGAGCGTCGCACGGACGGTCGCTCAGCGTCGCGTCGGCACCGGTCAGCGCCGTTCCGGCTTCGCGCTGCGCGACATCAGCTCCTTGAGGGCGACGACCGGCGGCTTGCCCTCGTGGACGATGCCCACGACCGTCTCCGTCAGGGGCATGTCCACCCCGTGCCTGCGGGCCAGATCCAGCACGGACTCGCAGGACTTGACGCCCTCGGCGGTCTGCCTGGTGACCGCGATGGTCTCCTCCAGGGTCATGCCCTTGCCGAGGTTGGTGCCGAAGGTGTGGTTGCGCGACAGCGGCGAGGAGCAGGTGGCGACCAGGTCGCCGAGGCCCGCGAGCCCGGAGAAGGTCAGCGGGTCGGCGCCGAGCGCCATGCCGAGCCGGGTGGTCTCGGCGAGGCCGCGCGTGATGAGCGACCCCTTGGCGTTGTCACCGAGCCCCATGCCGTCGGCGATGCCGACCGCGAGCCCGATCACGTTCTTGACCGCGCCGCCGAGTTCGCAGCCCACGACGTCGGTGTTGGTGTACGGGCGGAAGTACGGGGTGTGGCAGTGGGCCTGGAGCCGCCGGGCGACCGCCTCGTCCGTGCAGGCCACCACGCCCGCGGCCGGCATCCGGGCGGCGATCTCCCGGGCCAGGTTGGGGCCGGTGATCACGGCGACCCGGTCGGGGTCGACCTTCACGACGTCCTCGATGACCTCGCTCATCCGCATGGCGGAACCGAGTTCGACCCCCTTCATCAGGGAGACGACCACGGTGTCCGGGGCGAACAGCGGGCCCCATTCGGCGAGGTTGGCGCGCAGCGTCTGGGAGGGCACCGACAGCACCGTGAAGTCGGCGCCCGCCGCGGCCTCGGCGGGGTCGGTGGTGGCGCGCAGGTTGCGCGGGAGTTCGACGCCGGGCAGGTAGTCGGGGTTGGTGCGGCCGGAGTTGATCGCCTCGGCGACCTCCGCCCGGCGGGCCCACAGGGTGACCTCGCAGCCCGCGTCGGCGAGCACCATCCCGAACGCCGTGCCCCACGAACCGGCGCTGTACACCGCCGCCTTGACAGGCTCGCTCACTTGCCGCCGGCCCCTTCCGTTTCCTGCCCGGTCTGCGCCCGTGTCCTGCGCCGCTGCTCGATCCGCTCACTGCGCGGGTCGTACGGCGTCTCGGGCGCCTTCTCGCCGCGGATCTCCTCCAGCAGGGCCGTGACCGCGGCCATGATGACCTCGGTGGCCTCCTTGAGGACCTCCGCCGTCATCTCCTTGCCGTAGAAGCGTGACAGGTCCACGGGCGGACCCGCGAGCACATGGTGGGTCTTGCGCGGCAGGATCTGCGGCTTCTTGCTGTACGGCGGCAGCAGCTCGTTGGCGCCCCACTGGGCGACCGGGACCACCGGGCACTTGGTCTGCAGGGCGACGCGCGCGGCACCGGTCTTGGCGGTCATGGGCCAGCCGGCGGGGTCGCGGGTGATGGTGCCCTCGGGGTAGAAGGCGACGCACTCGCCGCGCTCCACGGCGTCGATCGCGGCCCGGAACGCGCTGAGCGCGTCGGTGCTCTCGCGGTAGACGGGGATCTGCCCGGTGCCGCGCATGGCGGCGCCGACGAGGCCCTTCTTGAAAAGACCGCTCTTGGCGAGGAATCGCGGAACACGCCCGGTGTTGTACTGATAGTGCGCGTACGCGAAGGGGTCCACGTGTGAATTGTGGTTCACCGCGGTGATAAAACCGCCCTCGGCCGGAATGTGCTCCATTCCACGCCAGTCCCGCTTGATCAGAACCACCAGGGGCGGTTTGCAGATCACCGCGGCGAAGCGGTACCAGAAGCCGATTCTGCGGCGGGGCACGCGGACACCTTCCTCTAGGACCTGGGAGACGCACAAGTGTCGCCCCAGACCGCCTGTCTGTCGAGAACACCGTACGCCCCGACACCCGGACCACCAGATGGTCCAGGTGACAATGTCCGCAACAAGAGAGGGACGGTACGTCGGTGCAGTGGACCTTGGTCATCCCCGTGAAGCCCTTGGCGCGGGCCAAGAGCAGGCTCGCGGACACCGCAGGCGACGGACTGCGCCCGGGCCTCGCCCTCGCGTTCGCGCAGGACACGGTCGCCGCGGCGCTGGCCTGTACGGCGGTCGGGGGTGTGGCGGTTGTCACGGACGATCCGCTGGCCGGCCGGGAACTGGCCGCGCTGGGCGCCCGGGTGGTCCCGGACGAGCCCGGCGGGGGTCTGAACGCCGCGCTGGCGCACGGAGCGGCGCAGGTCCGCGCGGTGCGTCCCGGGGCCGCGGTCGCCGCCCTGAACGCCGATCTCCCCGCGCTGCGCCCGCTGGAATTGTCCCGGGTGCTCGACGCGGCGGCGCAATTCCCGCGGGCTTTTCTCGCCGATGCGGCCGCAATCGGCACGACGTTCCTCGCGGCGGCCCCCGGTCATGAATTGCGCCCCGCTTTCGGCATCGATTCCCGGGCCCTGCACCATGCCTCCGGCGCGGTGGAACTGAGGCTCACCGGAGTGGATTCCGTACGGCAGGACGTGGACACCGGGGAGGACCTGCGGGCCGCGCTCGCGCTCGGGGTGGGACCGCGCACCGCGGCGGCGGCCGCGCGGCTGTTGATCCCGGGGCAGTAGGCTGCCGCCATGCAGGCGACCGCATACACGTACGATCCCGAAACCCGCAGCGGACAGGTGCTGCTGGACGACGGCACCCCGGTGCCGTTCGACGCGCAGGCGTTCGAGGCGGGCGGCCTCCGACTGCTGCGGCCCGGACAGCGGGTGCACATCGAGACGGAACCGTCCGGCGACGACGAAAAGGGCCTGCGGATCACGCTGGTGACCCTCCAGACCCTCTGATCCGGCCCGCGCCCCGGACCCTCCCCACACACCGTGCACACGCCGCGGGCCGGGCTCCCGAGGGAGTCCGGCCCGGCGTGTGAGTGCCCCTGGGCGTGTGCGCCTAGCGCGCGGTGGCCTTCTTGGCGGTGGTCTTGCGTGCCGTCGACTTCTTGGCCGGCGCCTTCTTGGCGGTGACCTTCTTCGCCGGGGCCTTCTTGGCGGTGGTCTTCTTCGCCGCCGCCGTGGTCTTCTTGGCGGCGGCGCCCTTGGCCGTCGCCTTCTTGGCGGTGGTCTTCTTGGCCGCGGCCGTCGTCTTCTTGGCCGCCACCTTCTTCGCCGTGACCTTCTTCGCCGCGGCGGTCGCCTTCTTGGCGGTAACCTTCTTCGCGGCGGCCTTCTTGACCGCCGCGGAAGCGCCGCCGGTCAGGCTGCCCTTGGGCGCCTTCTTGACGGCGACCTCGCCACCGCGCGGGAGCTTCTTCGTGCCGCTGACCAGGTCCTTGAAGCCCTGACCTGCGCGGAAGCGCGGGACGGAGGTCTTCTTGACCCGAACCCGCTCGCCCGTCTGGGGGTTGCGGGCGTAGCGGGCGGGACGGTCCACCTTCTCGAACGAACCGAAACCGGTGACCGACACCCGGTCCCCCGCGACGGTCGCGCGGACAATGGCGTCCAGGACCGCGTCGACAGCGTCGGCGGCCTGCTGGCGGCCGCCCAGCTTGTCGGCAATCGCTTCTACGAGCTGCGCCTTGTTCACGTCTTCCCCTTCGGAGACATCGCCAGAACGAAAGTGTTCAAGCTTTTTCGCACGTTAGGCAGATATATACCGCAAATCAAACACGAAACGGGCTAATCACCCTTGTGCCGCAGCGGACTCGGCCCGCTCGGGCTGTTCAGCCTTCCTCTTCGGGGATTCGGCCCTCGTCGAGGTCACTGTTGAACCGCTCGAGACGCCTTGCCGCGTCGGCGAGATCGTGCTTGGCCGCGGCCGTAATGACCAGCAGCTTCCGGGTCAGCGCCATCCGTACGCCCTCCGGGACTTGCAGTGCGCGCACTCTTGCGTGCGCTTCCTTCAGCAGGTCCGCGACCGCCGTATAGAGCTCGAGTTGGCCGTCGTGTTCCATGCACAGATTGTGCCATCTGGGGCGAGTTGTCGCCTGCGCAGGGGGCAACTGCCGCCTCCGACGGGCCTTCCGAGCCCGCCCCCGACTGCCTTCCTGAGGACCGCCTACCCCGTCAACGACCCCGATAACGTGGGAAGTTGATGAGAAAGCCGGGGTCGGACGAGATCATCCGACCCCGGACATGGCTGTACCCCCAATCGTGGCGATCGGGGGTACAGAGGGGGTGTTGGGGTGGCCGAAACTCGACGGGCCGGGGCCCCTGGATCAGACCGTCAGCGTCCGCGGCTTGTAAGAGGGCCGCTTGGCCTCGTACGCGGCGATGTCGTCCTCGTTCCGGAGGGTGAGGGAGATGTCGTCCAGCCCGTTCAGCAGCCGCCAGCGGGAGTTCTCGTCCAGCTCGAAGGAGGCGGTGACGCCCTCGGCGCGCACCTCGCGGGCTTCGAGGTCGACCGTGATCTCCGCCTGCGGGTCCTTCTCTGCGAGCTCCCACAGCGCGTCCACGATCTTCTGCTCCAGGACCACCGTGAGCAGGCCGTTCTTCAGCGAGTTACCGCGGAAGATGTCGGCGAAGCGGGAGGAGATCACGGCCTTGAAGCCGTAGTTCTGGAGCGCCCAGACGGCGTGCTCGCGGGAGGAGCCGGTGCCGAAGTCGGGGCCGGCGACCAGCACGGTGGCACCCTGGCGCTCGGGCCGGTTGAGAATGAACTCCGGGTCCTTGCGCCAGGCCTCGAACAGCCCGTCCTCGAATCCGTCCCTGGTCACCTTCTTGAGCCAGTGGGCGGGGATGATCTGGTCGGTGTCGACGTTGCTGCGGCGCAGCGGGACGGCCCGGCCGGTGTGCGTGGTGAATGCTTCCATGGCTCTCAGACTCCAGCGGGCGTACGGGTGTCGGCGTCGGACAGGTCGGCCGGGGAGGCCAGGTGGCCCAGTACCGCCGTGGCGGCCGCGACCTGCGGCGACACCAGGTGCGTACGGCCGCCCTTGCCCTGCCGGCCCTCGAAGTTGCGGTTGGAGGTGGACGCGGAGCGCTCGCCGGGGGCCAGCTGGTCGGGGTTCATGCCGAGGCACATCGAACAGCCCGCGTGCCGCCATTCGGCGCCGGCCTCCTTGAAGACCACGTCCAGACCCTCGGAGACGGCCTGGAGACCCACGCGCGCGGAACCGGGGACGACCAGCATCCGTACGCCGTCGGCGACTTTGCGGTCCTTGAGGACGCCGGCGGCGGCCCGCAGGTCCTCGATGCGGCCGTTGGTGCACGAGCCTACGAAGACGGTGTCCACGCGGATGTCGCGCAGCGCCTGCCCGGCGGTCAACCCCATGTATTCCAGGGCCTTTTCGGCGGAGAGCCGCTCCGAAGCGTCTTCGTACGAAGCCGGGTCGGGGACCGCCGCCGAAAGCGGTGCGCCCTGGCCCGGGTTGGTGCCCCAGGTGACGAACGGGGAGAGCGCGGCGGCGTCGATGACGACCTCGGCGTCGAAGACCGCGTCGTCGTCGGTGCGCAGGGTCTTCCAGTACGCGACCGCGGCGTCCCAGTCGGCGCCCTCGGGGGCGTGCGGACGGCCCTGGAGGTAGGCGAAGGTGGTCTCGTCGGGGGCGATCATGCCCGCGCGGGCGCCGGCCTCGATGGACATGTTGCAGATGGTCATGCGCGCTTCCATCGAGAGCTTCTCGATGGCGGAGCCGCGGTACTCCAGGACGTAGCCCTGGCCGCCGCCGGTGCCGATCTTCGCGATGATCGCCAGGATCAGGTCCTTGGCGGTGACGCCCTCGGGCAGTTCGCCCTCGACGGTGATCGCCATGGTCTTCGGACGGGCCAGGGGCAGCGTCTGGGTGGCGAGCACGTGCTCGACCTGGGAGGTGCCGATGCCGAACGCCAGGGCGCCGAAGGCACCGTGCGTGGAGGTGTGGGAGTCGCCGCAGACCACCGTCGTACCGGGCTGGGTCAGGCCCAGCTGAGGGCCGACGACGTGCACGACGCCCTGCTCGACGTCGCCCAGCGGGTGTAGGCGCACCCCGAACTCGGCGCAGTTCTTGCGCAGGGTCTCCAGCTGGGCGCGGGAGACCGGGTCCGCGATGGGCTTGTCGATGTCGAGGGTCGGGGTGTTGTGGTCCTCGGTCGCGATGGTGAGGTCGAGGCGGCGCACCTGGCGGCCGTTCTGCCTGAGACCGTCGAACGCCTGCGGGCTGGTCACCTCGTGCAGCAGGTGCAGATCGATGAAGAGGAGGTCGGGCTCGCCCTCGGCGCGCCGGACGACGTGGTCGTCCCAGACCTTCTCCGCGAGTGTCCTACCCATCGCTTTCCCTCCGGCCGGCCATCACGCGCCGGCCCAACTAGAGATCTGTGAGGAGACGGCGCGTCCCCTCCGGGAGGCGCCCCCTTCGGCCCGCACGCCGCCGCATGGTCCGGGCGTCCGATGCCGGGCCCGCCGTCCGCGGGCCGCTGTGTCTTCCAGGGTGGCGCGTTCCCCGGAAAATTGAACTTGCGTTTCACAGAGTGAGACGGGAGTATCGTTGCATGGACAACAGTAGCGGCGTCGGCGTTCTGGACAAGGCGGCCCTTGTCCTGAGCGCCCTGGAGTCCGGTCCGGCCACCCTCGCGGGTCTGGTCGGCGCCACCGGACTGGCACGGCCCACGGCCCACCGGCTGGCCGTGGCCCTGGAACACCACCGCATGGTGGCACGCGACATGCAGGGCCGGTTCATCCTCGGCCCCCGGCTGGCCGAACTGGCCGCGGCGGCGGGCGAGGACCGGCTGCTCGCGACGGCCGGCCCGGTGCTCACCCACCTCCGGGACGTCACCGGTGAGAGCGCGCAGCTCTACCGGCGCCAGGGTGACATGCGCATCTGCGTGGCCGCGGCGGAGCGGCTGTCCGGACTGCGGGACACGGTCCCGGTCGGCTCGACGCTCACGATGAAGGCGGGCTCGTCCGCACAGATCCTCATGGCGTGGGAGGAGCCGGAGCGGCTGCACCGCGGTCTCCAGGGCGCCCGCTTCACGGCGACCGCCCTGTCGGGGGTGCGGCGGCGCGGCTGGGCCCAGTCCATCGGTGAGCGCGAGCCGGGTGTCGCCTCGGTCTCGGCACCGGTGCGCGGCCCGTCCAACCGGGTGGTCGCCGCGGTGTCCGTCTCCGGCCCGATCGAGCGCCTGACCCGTCACCCCGGCCGGATGCACGCCCAGGCGGTCATCGACGCGGCGGCCCGCCTCTCGGAAGCCCTACGCCGTTCGGGCTGAGAACCGGCGAAACAACACCCGTCGGGAAAGGCCGGCCCCAACGCCGCGGCAGGCCGACCCCGACGGCCCCAGGGACGCGCCCCGAAGGGGCGCGAGGAACTGCGCGAGCAACCACGCACGACCCGCACCAGCCGAACAACACGAATGGCCCCCCACCTCAGCGCATCGGCTGAGGCGAAGAGCCATCGTCCCGTACCCCCGACCGGATTCGAACCGGCGCTACCGCCTTGAGAGGGCGGCGTGCTAGGCCGCTACACAACGGGGGCGTGGAGCCTGCGTTTCCGCAGGTCCGAGCTGGTCTACCTGGACTCGAACCAAGACTAACTGAACCAGAATCAGTCGTGCTGCCAATTACACCATAGACCAATGTGGTTTAGACCAGTCAGTACCCCCGACCGGATTCGAACCGGCGCTACCGCCTTGAGAGGGCGGCGTGCTAGGCCGCTACACAACGGGGGCCCTGATCCCGAAGGATCCGTACCCCCGACCGGATTCGAACCGGCGCTACTGCCTTGAGAGGGCAGCGTGCTAGGCCGCTACACAACGGGGGCTTCGCGGATGAGATCCGCACCTGCAGATGAGCTCTGCGAGCTGGCCTACCTGGACTCGAACCAAGACTAACTGAACCAGAATCAGTCGTGCTGCCAATTACACCATAGGCCACTGGAACGCAAACCCCTGCGGGGATCTTGTTCTAGTTCGCTCCTCCGGTTCCCGGCCTTTCGGCCCGCTCCCCGGCGGCGCAGGAAGAACATTACCTGAAGGTGGACGGGGCTCCAAAACGGGTATCGGCGCCGAGGAGCGCGGGGAGTTCGGCGAGGGAGGCGATCCGGCGCAGGCCCGCGGGGGCGTCCGTGCCGGTGTGCGCACCGGAGCGGTCGATCCAGACCGACAGCAGTCCGGCCCCGTCGGCACCGCGTCCGTCGATCTCCGGATGGTCGCCGACGTACGCGACCTGGTGCGGGAGGAGTTCCAACGCCTCGCAGGCCGCCAGGAAGGCGCCGGCCTCGGGCTTGGAGACGCCGAGCTCGGCGGCGCACAGCACGGTCTCGAAGCGGTCGAGGACGCCGAGCGTGCGCAGTTTGTGCTCCTGGACGACGAGGCTGGAGTTGGACAGCACCGCGTGGCGGTGGCTGGCGGCGAGCGCGTCGAGGACGGGCAGCACGTCCGGGAAGAGGGACCAGGCGGTCTCGTAGTGCGCGATGTACCGCTCGAACCACGCGTCGGCCTGCGTGTCGCTCAGCTCCTCGCCGAGGAAGACCCGTACCCGGTCCCGGCGCTGGCCCTCGAAGGAGACCTCGCCCGCCGAGAAGCGCGCCCACTGGGCGTCGGTGACCGCGCGCCAGTGCAGGAGGGCCTGCTCCACGGTGTCGTACGCGTGGAGCAGGCCCTCGGCCGCCAGGTGTGCGCGCATTCCGGCGCGGTCCGCGGTGGTGTAGTCGAACAGGGTGTCGTCCACGTCCCAGACGATGGCGCGGACTGGGGTGTCGCCGGCGCGGAAGGTCATGAGCCGACGGTAACCCGTCGGGCGGACCGCGCGTCGCTCAGCCGACCGTGGTCGTCCCGGTCAGGGTCAGGTCGGGGCCCTGGCCGTCGCGGGGCTCGGCCGTGAGGGTCCAGGTGTAGGTGCCGGCGGACCGGGTGCCGTCCTGCCGGTAGCCGTCCCAGGAGGGCCGGACGGCGGCGGCGGTCGAGTTCCCGGTGAGCGTGCGCACGGTCGCGCCGGTGGCGGACTTCAGGGTCAGGGTCCAGGTCGACGGCTTGCTGAGCTGCCAGACCGGCTTCCACGGGGCGGCGGTGCTCGGGCCGGACGCCGCGGGGTCCGTCTGCGCCTCCATCTGTGCGAGCGGTGAGGTGGGGACGCCGGCGGTGACGAGCGCCACCTGGTCCTTGTCGGTGAGGTAGGCGATGTTGCCGCCGAACCGGTCCACGGCCCAGCGGCCGTTGCTGCCGCCCGTGTTCCGGTCCGCCGCGGGCAGCACGGTCACCGTGCGCGTGGTCGCGGTGCCGGTGTGGAAGTCGGTGAGCAGCAGCTCGTGGGTGGTGCGGTTCTCGCGGATCAGATAGCCGTCGGCGAGGCGGGCCTGGCCGGCGGGCACGGTGATCGCGCGGCCCGTCGCGCGGTCGTAGACGCCCGCGGGACCGGCGGTGCCGCAGGTCCAGTACAGCCAGGTGTCGACGGCCTGGAGCTCGTTCGGGGTGCAGGGGGCGCCGGTGGAGACGGTGGCGACGTCCTTCTTCGCCTTGAGGTCGTGGGCGACGACCTCGCCCTGGGTGCCGCCCGGGGTCCACAGGCGCTGGCCCCAGAGGGCGGCGGCGGTGCGGGTGCGGTTCAGGGTGATGGTCCCGGCGGCGGCGTTCGGGAAGTCGGCGACCTTCTGGACGCCCGCGGTGCCGCCGTTGTAGAGGGTGTAGCGGCCGGTGCCGGTGAGGAGACGGCCGCCCGCGTCGCCGGTGGCCGCGTAGCGGCCGGTGCTGGTGTCCTCGCCGAGGACGTTCACGTACTCCTTGCCGTCGGAGCCGGTCCACAGGTAGGCCACCCGTCCGTCGCCGAGTCCCTCCATCTGGGGGCAGGCGGCGTCACCGCTCAGGCAGGTGGTCCCACCGTTCAGGCCGGGCCCGCGGCGGGCCTGGAGGCCGGTCGGGCGGCCGGTGGCGTCCAGCGGTACGGCGTGGAAGCCGTAGAGGCCGCCGACGCCGGTGGTGTTGCCGTACATCAGCAGTTCACCGCCCGCGAGCGCGATCCCGTTCGGCTGCGCCTTCCAGGCCGGCACGTCGAGGACGCTCTCGACGGTGACGTCGCCGTCGGCGGTGGGTGTGACCCGGTGGACGTGCCAGTCGACGCTGGACGGGCCCGCGGTGACGAGGAGGCCGCCGTCCGGGGTGATGCCGAAGTCGCCGTTCGCGCCGGGGAGGAGCGTGCGGGAGCTGTTGTCGGTGAGGGAGACGTCCCACAGGGCCGGGCCGACGCCCGCGGGCAGGAAGACGGGATCGCCCTCGTCCCTGTTGATGCCGGCGAGCAGGTGGTCGCCGACGACGGCCTGCGGGGTGCCGTGGTACTGGCCGGTGATCGTGCCGGGAGCGGTGCCGGGCGCCGAGTCCACCCGGATCGCCCGCTTGTCGGCGACCAGCCAGCGGTCGTTGAAGAGGACCTTCCTGGGCGCCGTGGCCAGACCGGTCACGTAGGGGCGCAGGGAGCCGTCCGCGAGGTCGACGAGGCCCACGCCGGTCGTGCCGTCCACGGTGTACACGACGGCGGCGCGGCGCACCGAGCCGCCGGTGACCCACCGGGTGGACCCGGCGTCGGCGGGCAGACCGGTGACCGGGAGGTCGGTGGTGCTGCCGTCGGCGGCGGCGCGCAGGACGTGCGGGGTCCCGTCGGCGTCCGCGGCGAGCACGCTCCAGCCCGCGGCCGCCCTGTAGGTCCGGCCGTCCGGGATCCGTACGGTCGCGGTGGCCCCGGTGGAGTGGTGCCTCTGCGCGACCGTGTCCCCCGTGGGGCTGCCGGCACGGGTGTTGACGACGTCGTCGCCGGAGGCCAGATCGTCGGGTCCGGCGTGCTGCGGCGGGGTGACGTCCGGGTAGTCGACGGCCGTCGAGCCGCTGATGATCCCCTCGGGCAGCTGGTAGCGGAACCCGGACGCCCCGGACCACGTGTACTGCACCTCGGTCGGCACGGTCCTGCTCAACGGCACGGTCGCGACGGGTGTGTCGGCGTTCGGCGCGGCCTGTGCGGGCGTCCCCCACACCGCGCAGGACAGGGCCAGGGCCCCGACGGCGGCGGGCACGGCGAGTCTTCGTGAGCGGATCATGGTGTTCGCTCCCCCATTTCCCGGTGATGAACCTGTGCATCACCTGTAGGGGCCCATGCAACTGTCTCTCCACGAGCGGGAGTTGGCCAGGGGAGGAAACTCCGGGTGACGGAACGGTGTACGCGGGGGTCCGTCCGGGCGTCCCCGGAGCGCTGACGCCGAAGGGCGGTACCGGTGGTCCGGTACCGCCCTTCACCCGTCGGTGCTACGCCGCCAGCCTGGCGAGCGCCGCGTCGATGCGGGCCAGCGTGCGCTCCTTGCCGAGGATCTCCAGGGACTCGAAGAGCGGCAGGCCGACCGTACGGCCGGTGACGGCGACGCGGACCGGGGCCTGCGCCTTGCCGAGCTTGAGGCCGTGGGTCTCGCCGGCGGCGAGGACGGCCTCCTTCAGGGCCTCGGCGGAGGTCCAGTCGGCGCCCTCCAGCTTCTCGCGGGCCGTGCGCAGCAGGGCGTCGGAGCCCTCCTTCATGGCCTTCTGCCAGCTGGCCTCGTCCTCGACCGGGTGGGCCAGGAACAGGAAGTCGACGTTGTCGGTGATCTCGGAGAGCACCTTGAGGCGGGTCTGGGCGTGCGGGGCGACCGCCTGCCACTTGGCCTCGTCGAACTCCTCGGGGGCCCAGGGCGCGAACGGGGCCTGGAGCCAGGGGCGGCAGCGCTCCGTGAAGTCCTTCACGTCGAGCAGGCGGATGTGGTCGGCGTTGATCGCCTCGGCCTTCTTCAGGTCGAAGCGCGCCGGGTTGGGGTTGACGTCGGCGATGTCGAAGGCCGCGATCATCTCGTCGATCGAGAAGACGTCCTGGTCGGCGGAGAACGACCAGCCCAGCAGGGAGAGGTAGTTGAGCAGGCCCTCGGGCAGGAAGCCGCGCTCGCGGTAGAGGTTGAGCGAGGACTCCGGATCACGCTTGGACAGCTTCTTGTTGCCCTCGCCCATCACGTACGGCAGATGGCCGAAAGCGGGGGTGGTCTTGGCGACGCCCAGCTCGATCAGCGCCTTGTAGAGGGCGATCTGCCGGGGGGTGGAGGAGAGCAGGTCCTCGCCGCGCAGGACGTGGGTGATCTCCATGAGGGCGTCGTCGACCGGGTTGACCAGCGTGTAGAGCGGGGCGCCGTTGGCACGGACGATGCCGTAGTCCGGCACGTTCTCCGCGGTGAAGGTCAGCTCGCCGCGGACCAGGTCGGTGAAGGTGATCGTCTCGTCGGGCATGCGGAAGCGGACGATCGGGGCGCGGCCCTGGGCGCGGTACTCCTCGACCTGCTCGGCGGACAGGTCGCGGCAGTGCCCGTCGTAACCGGAGGGCCTGCCCGCGGCGCGGGCGGCCTCGCGTCGGCCGTCGAGCTCCTCCTGGGAGCAGTAGCAGTGGTAGGCGTGGCCGGCGTCGAGCAGCTTCCGGGCGACGTCCTGGTAGAGGTCCATGCGCTGCGACTGGCGGTACGGCGCGTGCGGGCCGCCCACCTCGGGGCCCTCGTCCCAGTCGAAGCCCAGCCAGCGCATCGCGTCGAGCAGCTGGCCGTACGACTCCTCGGAGTCGCGGGCCGCGTCGGTGTCCTCGATGCGGAAGACCAGGGTGCCCTGGTGGTGGCGGGCGAACGCCCAGTTGAACAGGGCGGTGCGGACCAGGCCCACATGGGGGTTGCCGGTCGGGGACGGACAGAAACGGACGCGTACGGGGGAGTCTGGTGCGCTAGCCACGCTTGACAACCTTGTTGGTGAGAGTGCCGATGCCTTCGATGGTGACGGCGACCTCGTCGCCGACGTTGAGGGGGCCGACCCCTGCCGGGGTGCCGGTGAGGATCACGTCGCCGGGGAGCAGCGTCATGGCCTCGGTGATGTTGACGATCAGGTCCGCGATGGAGTGGATCATCTCGCTCGTCCGGCCGAGCTGGCGCTGTGCGCCGTTGACCGTGAGCTGGACGGTGAGGTCGCTCGCGGTGGCGAGGTCGAGGTCCGTCTCCACCCAGGGGCCGAGCGGGCAGGAGGTGTCGAAGCCCTTGGCGCGCGCCCACTGCTTCTCGCGCCGCTGGACGTCGCGGGCGGTGACGTCGTTGGCGCAGGTGTAGCCGAAGATCACGTCCTGGACGCGCTCGCGGGGCACCTCGCGGCACAGCCGGCCGATGACGACGGCGAGTTCGGCCTCGTGGTGCAGGTCCTGGGAGAAGGGCGGGTACTGGATCTCGTCGCCGGGGCCGATCACCGAGGTCGAGGGCTTGAAGAAGGCGAACGGGGCGTCGGGCACCTCGTTGCCCAGTTCCTCGGCGTGTTCCGCGTAGTTGCGGCCGAAGGCCACGACCTTGTTGGGGAGCACCGGCGGGAGCAGCCTGACCTTGCTCAGCGGCACCTTGGTGCCGGAGAGCTCGAAGTCCGTGAACGGGATGCCCTTGATGATGTCGAGGACGAGTTCGTCCTGCTTGTCGCCCTCGACCGCGCCGAAGGCGACGTTCCCGTCGATGGAGAACCTGGCGATGCGCACGGGATTCTCGCGCCCCTTAACTGAGTGAGTCCGAGCCGTCTGGAGTCTGACGCTCCAGGCTAACGCGGCGGGGGCCCGCGGCCTCGCGCAATATGCCGTGCCCCGCACCCCTTGCTCCGTACTGCTTCCGTACTGCGTCCGTACTGCCTCCGCACTCCGTGCGGGGACGACGAAGGGCGCCGCTCCGGTGGGAGGGGCGCCCTCGGCGTGCGTGCGGGGCGTGTTGAGCGCGCGGCCGCCGCGGTGCGTACTACTCGGCGGAGGCGGCGACGGGGACCTCGGTGAGAATGGTGCGTCGGGGGTTGGCCGTCTGGGCCGGGAGGTCGAGGGAGTGCTCGGGCAGCTCGGCGGACTGGAGTTCGCCGGCGTCCCCCAGGTGCGCCAGAGTCGTACGACGGGGGTTTGCGATCTTGTGGAACATCATCGTGGTCTTCACTACAGGAGTATCCCTCTTGTAAAGCGTCAGGCTAAACATCGGATTCCGGGCCACTGCCGCGTCGTGGCCCCGTTTGGCGTGTGAGTTTGCTCACGGGGTCGCGTTCAAACCGGTCATTTCCGGCCCTCAACTCGCCCCCGCGAAAGGGACATTGAGCCACCGAAGCCAACATTCCGCTCCTGATCATGGCGACTGGGACACCCTCCGTGTCCGGGCGACTCGCAGGAGTTAGTCCGTTATGTACGAGATCACTTTCCACACCTCGTAACCCCTCACTCACATGGCGTCACGGACGTCACGGGCTGGCCCACGGGCCTTGTTGGAGATCCGGCACTGTGCTGGAATTCCACGGACCGCCGCAGGTATCGAGCCGGCGCACAGGGGGCGCGACGCAGCGCCGCGCGGCGGCTGGATGGGGGGAGCCAGCGCCGGTCACTCAGACCACACAGGGGGGCGTTTTCAGGACGCTCCCCGACAACGCCGACACCGTGTCCTTCCGTTCACGCGGAGGGGCGCCTGGTCCAGAGGTTGCGACGCTAGTGCAGGGACGTTTCAAGAGGGATGGCAGTGCTCCGGCAGAGCCGGAGCCGCACGGCGGGACTGGCCCCAATGTCGGCAGTTCCTCGCCCCAGCACGCCCAGAACCCGGGCCAGGCCCAGCTCGGCGACGGCGGTGAGCGCCCCGGACGCGGCGCCGCGCCGTCCGCGGCAGCGGCCCCGCCCCCGACGGTCAAACCGGCCACGGGCCCGTCCGGCCCCGGATCGCGAATAGCACTCCGCAACTGGCGCATCTCCACGCGTCTGGTGTCGCTGCTCGCGCTCCCCGTCGTCGCGGCGACATCGCTGGGCGCGCTGCGCATCAGCCAGTCGCTCGACGACATCCAGCAGCTCGACAACATGAAGCTGCTGACGGACATGACCAAGCAGGCGACCGAGCTGGCCGCGGCGCTCCAGGAGGAGCGCGACCAGTCGGCCGGCCCGCTGGCCCACGGGCTGAAGGCCAACGACTTCGCGGTCAAGGGCTACCAGGAGAAGACGGACCGGGCCCGCGACAACTTCCTCAACGCGTCCGAGGAAATCGACACCGCGAGCAAGAACGGTCAGCTCCAGGGCGTCCGCGACAGCCTCGTCGGTCTCGCCGGACAGCTGGAGGGCCTGGCGCAGATCCGCCGGTCCGCCTACAGCTCGAACGAGAACTCCACCCAGACGGTCGAGTCGTACCACCGTCTGATCACCCAGCTGATCGACCTCTCCCAGGACATGGCCGAGGCGTCCAGCAACCCGGAGATGATCCAGCGCACCCGCGCCCTGGCCGCGTTCTCCACGGCCAAGGAGTACGCCTCGGTGCAGCGGGCGGTCATCGCCGCGGCCCTCCCCGACAGCAACAAGAAGACCGGTGACCTCTCCGAGAACGACCGCCTCTACGGCGAGTCGGCGCTGGAGAGCGAGTCCTCCGAGCTGAACATCTTCCGGAAGATCTACTCGGACCAGGGTGCCGAGGAGCTTCTGAAGCCCATCGACGAGGGCAACCCGACCATCGAGTCGGCGGACACCTACGCCAAGCGTGTGCTGGAGCGCCAGCGCGGCATCGACCAGCTCAGCAAGCGCTCGTACCGCGACTGGGTGGACGACAGCTCGACCAAGATCGAGCAGATGAAGAAGATCGAGCACACGCTGCTCGAGGAGATGGAACAGAAGGCCCGCGAGCTGCGCAGCGCCACCGAGCGCGACGCCATCGTCTCCGGTGCGCTGATCCTCATCGTCCTCGGTGTGTCGCTCGTCGGCGCCTTCGTCATCGCCCGGTCCATGATCCGCTCGCTGCGCCGCCTCCAGGAGACCGCCAACAAGGTCGCCCAGGACCGGCTGCCCGAGCTGGTCAAGCAGCTGTCCGAGTCCGACCCGCAGGACGTCGACACGTCCGTGGAGTCGGTCGGTGTGCACTCCCGGGACGAGATCGGCCAGGTGGCCGCGGCCTTCGACGACGTGCACCGCGAGGCGGTCCGCCTCGCCGCCGAGCAGGCCCTGCTGCGGGGCAACGTCAACGCGATGTTCACCAACCTCTCGCGCCGCTCCCAGGGCCTGATCCAGCGTCAGCTGTCGCTCATCTCCGAACTGGAGTCCCGCGAGGCCGACCCGGACCAGCTGTCCTCGCTGTTCAAGCTCGACCACCTCGCGACGCGCATGCGCCGTAACGGTGAGAACCTCCTCGTCCTCGCGGGTGAGGAGCCCGGCCGCCGGTGGACCCGTCCGGTCCCGCTGGTCGACGTGCTCCGCGCCGCCGCGTCCGAGGTGGAGCAGTACGAGCGCATCGAACTGGCCGCCGTGCCGACCACCGAGGTGGCCGGCCGCGTGGTCAACGACCTCGTGCACCTGCTCGCCGAGCTGCTGGAGAACGCCACCTCCTTCTCCTCGCCGCAGACCAAGGTCAAGGTCACCGGTCACGCGCTGCCCGACGGCCGTGTGCTCATCGAGATCCACGACACCGGCATCGGCCTCTCGCCCGAGGACCTCGCGGCGATCAACGAGCGGCTCGCCTCGCCGCCCACGGTGGACGTTTCCGTCTCCCGCCGCATGGGCCTCTTCGTGGTCGGTCGTCTGTCGCAGCGGCACGGCATCCGCATCCAGCTGCGCCCCTCCGACTCCGGTGGTACGACCGCGCTGGTCATGCTGCCCGTCGACGTCGCCCAGGGCGGCAAGAAGCCCGCTCCCGGCAAGCCCGGCGCGCCCGTCTCGGGCGGCCCGGCCGCCGCGCAGGCGGCCGCGGGCGCCGCGGCGGCCCGGCGGGGCGCGGCCCAGGGCGGCGGACAGCTCGGTGGCGGTGCCCCCGGCGGCGGTGCCCTCGGCGCGGGAGCACCCGCGGGCGCGGGCCGGCTTGCCGCCGGCCAGGGCCAGCGCGGCCAGGTCGGTGCGGGTCAGGGTCCCCGGGCCGCGCTGCCCGGCACGGAACAGGGCGGCCGTCCCGGCGGTGCCCCGGGCGGTGCGCGCGGACCGCAGGGCCGGCCGACGGCCGGTGCGGGCGCCGGCTTCGGCGGCCAGGCACCGGGCGGTGCGCAGGGCTTCCAGTCGCCCGGCGCGAACGGCCCGGACATGTTCGGCGGCCAGCAGGACGCCTACGCGACCGGCCGGCAGAGCCAGCAGGACATGTTCGGCGGCGGTCAGCAGGACGGCTTCGGCGGTCAGCAGGACATGTTCGGCGGACGTGGTCCGGCGGCACCGCAGCGCGGTGGCGACGACCGCGGGCGCCAGCCTCAGCTGCCGCCGCGCGGTGGTCCGCGCGCCGAGCTGCCGGGCGGCAACCCGCAGCCGCGCACGCCGAGCTGGGGCGACGAGAACGCCCAGCCGCAGATCTCCCACACCTCGCTGGACACCCCGCGCGGCCACGACGAGCAGGACCCGTCGCAGACCGCGCGCATGCCGCGGATCGACGACCGGCAGGGCCCGGGCTCGACCTCCGAGTTCCCGCAGTTCAACCCCGCCCAGGGGCCCGGTTCGACGGGTGAGTTCCCGCGTCCGGACTTCGCCAACGGCGTCAACGGCGCCCAGAACACCGGGCAGTTCGCGCGTCCGGGCCTGGACACCCACGCCCCGCAGCACGGCGGCCAGTACGGCCAGCGCGGTCCGGGTGCCCCGGGCGTCTCGAACGCTCCGCAGGGCGGCTCGTTCGTCCGCTCCGACGTGTTCGGCGCCCCGGCCGGCCGACCGCAGGACCCCGCCTCGACGGGTCAGTTCGCCGCCCCGCAGGGCTACGACACGGGTTCCAACGGCCAGTACGCGCCGCAGGGCTTCGACAGCGGCTCCACCGGGCAGCACTCCCTGCCCGGACGGCACAACAACGGCCAGAACAACGGCCAGTACGGCGCCCCGCAGGACACCGGCCAGTTCGAGCGGCCCCAGCAGGGCGGCCCCGGCGCCGACTTCGGTGCGCCGCGCAGGCCCGTCCCGCAGCGCCGCGCGGCCCGTCAGGAGCCCGAGGCGCTGCCGCCGGCGAGCACTCCGGGCGACGGACGCACGCCGTTGTACGACACGCTGGAGACCAACTGGTTCCACGGCGGCCAGCAGCAGGGTGGCGGCTCCGTCGCGGCCCCGCAGCAGCAGCCGCAGGCTCCCGCGCCCGCCGCTCAGGCGGCCCCTCAGCGTCCCGCTCCGGCGGCCTGGCGCAGCTCGCCGAACGACGAACTCGTCCGGCAGGCTGAGCGCACACGGCAGCCGGCGGCGGGCGGTGTCACCACCTCCGGTCTGCCGCGTCGGGTGCCCCGAGCGAACCTCGTCCCGGGCACGGCTCAGCAGCAGCAACAGCAACAAACCGGTCCGCAGGTCTCGCGTGCGCCCGATGACGTACGCGGCCGGCTGACCAATCTCCGTCGGGGCATCGCACAGGGTCGGCAGGCCAACGGCCAGACCGGAAGCTTCCCCAGCCCCACTCACCAGCAGGAGCGTTAGTTGAGCCAGATGAGCCAGGCGG
Organism: Streptomyces sp. NPDC026672; assembly: GCF_040638185.1. Lineage (NCBI taxonomy): Bacteria > Bacillati > Actinomycetota > Actinomycetes > Kitasatosporales > Streptomycetaceae > Streptomyces > Streptomyces sp. NPDC026672. Next base: position 6,827 of record NZ_JBEZXS010000015.1, on the reverse strand, counting down.
CACAGAACCTCAACTGGTTGATCACCAACTTCGTGGACAACACCCCCGGGGTGTCCCACACCGTCGTCGTATCCGCCGACGGTCTCCTTCTGGCGATGTCGGAAGGCTTCCCGCGGGACCGCGCCGATCAGCTCGCGGCGGTCGCGTCCGGGCTCACCTCACTGACGGCCGGGGCCTCCCGGATCTTCGAGGGCGGCACCGTCGCGCAGACCGTCGTCGAGATGGAACGCGGGTTCCTCTTCCTCATGTCCGTCTCCGACGGGTCGTCCCTGGCCGTCCTGGCGCACCCCGAGTGCGACATCGGTCTCGTCGGCTACGAGATGGCGCTGCTCGTCGACCGGGCGGGTGCGGTCCTCACCCCGGACCTCCGCGCCGAACTACAAGGCAGTCTGCTGCACTGACCGGCCTCGGATCCACCCAGCTCACCAAATCACCGTCCGGCCGCCACAATCCCCCCACCGGCCCCTTCAGACGGCACGACTTACCGACTTGCTGTCCCGCCCGGAGGATTCATGACCCCGCCCACCGCTTCTCATGATCCGTACGCGGAACCGTACGGGGACGAGGGCGACCAGCCGCTGGTACGTCCCTATGCGATGACCGGTGGCCGGACCCGGCCGCGCTATCAGCTCGCCATCGAGGCGCTGATCAGCACGACGGCCGACCCGGCAGCGCTCATGGGGCTGCTCCCGGAGCACCAGCGCATCTGCCACCTCTGCCGCGAAGTGAAGTCCGTGGCGGAGGTCTCCGCGCTCCTGTCCATGCCGCTCGGCGTGGCCCGGATCCTGGTCGCCGACCTCGCCGAGGCCGGCCTGGTCGCCATTCACCAGCCTGGTGGCGACGAGAACAACGGCGGTGCACCTGACGTGACACTGCTCGAAAGGGTGCTCAGTGGACTTCGCAAGCTCTGACGGAGGCCGTGCCACCACCTCCGCGAAGATCGTGGTGGCGGGTGGCTTCGGTGTCGGCAAGACCACGTTCGTGGGTGCCGTTTCCGAGATCAACCCGCTGCGCACGGAGGCCGTGATGACGTCCGCGAGCGCGGGCATCGACGACCTCACCCACACCGGGGACAAGACCACCACCACGGTGGCCATGGACTTCGGCCGTATCACTCTCGACCAGGACCTGATCCTGTACCTCTTCGGTACCCCGGGCCAGGACCGCTTCTGGTTCATGTGGGACGACCTGGTCCGCGGCGCCATCGGCGCGGTGGTGCTCGTTGACACCCGTCGTCTGGCCGACTGCTTCCCCGCGGTCGACTACTTCGAGAACAGCGGTCTGCCGTTCGTCATCGCCCTCAACGGCTTCGACGGACATCAGCCCTACACGCCCGACGAGGTGCGCGAGGCACTGCAGATCGGGCCCGACGCGCCCATCATCACGACGGACGCCCGCCACCGCGCGGACGCGAAGTCGGCGTTGATCACTCTCGTCGAGCACGCCCTCATGGCGCGTCTGCGCTGACGCTCAAGTCGGGAGTTCCGTACGGCAGTTGTCGTATGTACACCGGAGCCGGCTGTGGCCTTTGACACGGTCGGCTCCGGTGTTCATAACGTTTCGGCAGAGGAATCGAGGGAAACCGCCACTCGTCGCGGTCGAGCGGTGCCGCTGCGCTCACGAACGCCCCGCCTTTTGGCGGGGCTCGCTCTTTATGACCGTTTTATCTCACGCTTACTTCCCTCGGAATCAGCCGTTTCCACTGTTTGGAACTGCGCTGGCCCTCGTGCTGGAATGCCTGAACTGCCAAATAGTCAAAGACGTACTAGTGGTCGATGGCACACCGGGCTCTGAGAGACTGCGGCACGACGTAGGTGCCCGCCGCCGAGAGGTTGTTGGTCGAGTGAGGCGAAGCAAGAACGGTCCCGAGCCGTCGGCGCGGGGCAACTTCACCCCGCCGCCGCGCGCTGCGGCGCCCACCCCCGTACCACGCTCGGAGCAGACGGCCCCCCCACCCGCCCCGAGCGGCCGGGCCTTCTCCCCGCGCAACTGGCGCGTGCCGACCAGACTGAACGCGATCCTGCTCATACCCGCGCTGGTCGGCCTCGTCATGGGCGGCTTCCAGGTGAAGAGCTCGATCGACACCTGGCAGGAAGCCCGCGACGCGGAGAACACCGCCGTGCTCGTGCGCGCCTCCCTCACCTACGGGGACGCCCTCTACAACGAGCGTGACGTCTCCGCGGCACCGCTGCTGCTCAACAAGAACAAGGGCGTGGTCGACCAGGCCCGCAAGGCCACCGACCAGGCCGCCGACGCGTTCGACCGGGCCGCGCAGAACATGCCGCGGAAGCCCGGTCTGGAACGCCGGCTCAAGCTGTTCCGCGCCGAGGAGCCCAAGCTCCAGGGCCTGCGGGCGCAGGCCTACACCACCAAACTCCAGGGCGTGGGCACCGAAGAGGGATACGTCGGCATCGCCCACCCCCTGATGGAGTTCGCCAACGAACTCGGCCTGGGCACGGGCAACATCACCTCCTACGGCCGTACCGTCTACGCCATCTCGCTCACCAAGGCGGCCCTGTCGCTGGAGCGGTCGATCGGTATGCACCTGCTGGTCAAGCCGGGTCCCGACGACCCCAACCTGGCCACGCAGCGCGTCTCCCTCTCCTCCTACGCCTACCTCGAGCGCATCGCCGTCGAGGAGTACATCGGCGGTGGCACCGAGCAGGACGCGGCCAAGCTCAGCCAGCTCGAAGAGAAGATCAAGGCGGACGGCGCGGCGCTCGCCCAGAAGGCCAAGGCCCAGAACCCGAGCTACATCCCGCCGCCGGCCAACACCACCACCATGATCTCGGCGCTGGCCACGCTGCCGGACACCGACCCGCTCACCCGTCAGGCGCTCGCCCAGAAGGGCATCACGCAGGACAACTGGTGGGCGGTGAACACGCTCAAGTACAACGCGTACCGCCAGATCGAGTCGGACATGGCCAACAAGGCCGTGAGCGAGGCGTCCGCCATCGCCGACGACGCCAAGACCTCCGCCCTCATCACCGGCGCCGTGGTCGTCGTCGCCCTGCTGGCCGCGTTCATCCTGGCCGGTCTGGTGGCCCGCCAGATGAGCCGCTCGATGCGCCGGCTGCGCAACGCCGCGTTCGGCATCGCCGAGCAGCGGCTGCCCATGCTGGTCGACCAGCTCTCGCGCACCGACCCGGGCCGTGTCGACACCCGGGTCGCGCCCATCCCGATCACCTCGACCGACGAGATCGGCGAGGTCGCCCGCGCCTTCGACCAGGTCCACCGCGAGGCCGTCCGGCTCGCCGCCGAGCAGGCCCTGCTGCGGGGCAACATCAACGCGATCTTCACCAACCTGTCGCGCCGCAACCAGTCGCTGATCGAGGGCCAGCTGACCCTGATCACCGAGCTGGAGAACAACGAGGCCGACCCGGACCAGCTGGAGAACCTCTTCCGGCTGGACCACCTCGCGACCCGTATGCGCCGCAACGGCGAGAACCTCCTGGTCCTCGCCGGCGAGGAGCCCGGCCGCCGCTGGGACCAGCCGGTCCCGCTGGTCGACGTGCTGCGCGCCGCCTCCTCCGAGGTGGAGCAGTACGAGCGCATCGAGCTGTCGGGTGTCCCGGAGGCCGAGATCCACGGCCGCGCCGTGACCGACCTCGTGCACCTGCTCGCCGAGCTGCTGGAGAACGCCACCACGTTCTCCTCGCCGCAGACCAAGGTCCGCGTCACCGCGACCAGGCTGCCCGACGGCCGCGTCATGATCGAGATCCACGACAAGGGCATCGGCCTCACCGCCGAGGACTTCGCGGACATCAACCACAAGCTGGCCAACCCGCCGACCGTGGACGCCGCGATCTCCCAGCGCATGGGCCTGTTCGTGGTCGGCCGGCTCTCCGACCGGCACGGCATCCGCGTCCAGCTGCGCCCCTCGGGCGAACAGGCGGGAACGACCTCGCTGGTCATGCTGCCCGACGCGATCACCCACGGCGGTGGCGGCGAACAGCCCCTGGACCGCGACGAGTTCACGGTCTCGCAGATCATCCCGGAGCAGCAGTTCCAGGGTGAGAGCTTCAACCGGGTCGAGCCGATGCGCACCGCGGCCGAGCTCGGCTTCGACGACAGCCGCTACATCGAGGTCCCCGACGACATCCGGGAGCTCGACCCCGTCGGCCGCTCGCTGATGCGCGAGGAGCGCCGCGCCGCCCTCGAAGGCCGGACGCAGGAGCCTCAGGAGGCCCCCCAGGCCCCGCAGGAGACTCCCCAAGTCCCCTCCTACACCAACGAGTTCGACGCCCCTCAGGGCTACGGCGACACCACCGCGGGCTTCCCGGCGCAGCCGGCCGCGTACGAGGCGCCGCAGGCGTACGAGGAGACCCAGCGCCCGGCGTACGACGAGCAGTACTTCGCGCAGGACGGCGGACTGCCGCAGAACAATGGTTTCGCGCCGAACGGCGGCTACCCGGACCCCTCGTATGCGGAGCCCGTCCAGAACGAGCAGCCCGTCGCCCCGGCCCCGGCCGCAGAAGCCTTCCAGGGTTACGAGGAGCAGTCCTACCAGGACGACTGGCCGCAACAGAGCGGTTACCGCAATGGTTACCCGGCCCAGTACGCTCCGGAAGCGGAATCCTCCCAGGTCGCTGACGCGGGTGACGGAAACCGCGTAGGCTTCGAACGTCCGGGACCGACCCCCTCGGGCTCCCACCAGATGACCGACGCCGGGCTTCCCCGGCGCGGCTCCCTGGGAGGCGGCACGAACGGAAACGCCCCGGGCGGCGTGGGACGCGTGCACCAGGAGGCGCCGCTCCCCGCGACGAACGGCAACGGCGGCACCGACTGGCAGTCGGCGAACGACCAGCGCTGGCAGCAGGCTTCACAGCTCCGCAAGCCCAAGGCGGGCGGGGTCACGTCCTCCGGTCTGCCGCGGCGGGTACCCAAGGCCAACCTGGTCGAGGGCGCCGCGGAGTCCACCCCCCAGGGAGGCCCACAGGTCTCCCGCGCTCCGGAGGACGTCCGGGGCAGGCTGAGCAACCTGCGTCGGGGCGTCCAGCGGGGACGCAACGCAGGCAGTGAAACGAACGGCCAGGCCACTAGGAACCAGCACAGTGGTCCTGACAGCACCTACAACCAGGAGCGTTAGTGTGAGCCCGATGAGCCAGGCGGCACAGAACCTGAACTGGTTGATCACCAACTTCGTGGACAACACCCCGGGGGTGTCCCACACGGTGGTGGTCTCCGCCGATGGACTCCTTCTGGCGATGTCCGAAGGCTTTCCCCGCGACCGCGCCGACCAGCTCGCGGCCGTCGCCTCCGGTCTGACGTCGCTGACGGCAGGCGCCTCCCGGATCTTCGAGGGGGGCAGCGTGAACCAGACGGTTGTGGAGATGGAGAGGGGATTCCTCTTCATCATGTCCATCTCGGACGGTTCCTCGCTCGCAGTCCTGGCACACCCCGAGGCCGACATCGGTCTCGTTGGGTACGAGATGGCCCTTTTGGTGGATCGCGCGGGCACGGTCCTTACCCCGGATCTGCGTGCGGAACTCCAGGGAAGTCTTCTCAACTGACAATCAGACAGTGCGTTTACGCGTCCCGGGGCCGTAAGGTTTCGGGACGCGGCTCCCCAGGGATGGGTGCCCGGCACGGTCGGAGGAGGAGAGAAAGTGGCAACACCCCCCAGCGGTTCGTCTTCAGGTAACTGGTCGTACGGCCCTGCCCAGGGTCAGGGCGACGGTTCGGCGAACCGGTACAACTTCCCCTCCACCCCCAGCCACCGGCAGCCGTACGCGCCACAGGGCCCCGGCCCGTCGCCGTACGACCAGCCTCCCGCGCCGCGCATCCAGCCGGTGCAGCCGCAGCGTCGTCCCGAGCCGGCGCCCGCAGGGTCGTCGAACAACCCCTTGGTCCGTCCGTACGCCATGACCGGCGGCCGGACGCGCCCGCGGTACCAGCTCGCCATAGAGGCGCTGGTGCACACCACCGCGCAGCCGCACCAGATGCAGGGCCAGTTGCCCGAGCATCAGCGGATCTGCAACCTCTGCCGTGAGATCAAGTCGGTGGCCGAGATCTCGGCTCTCCTCACGATCCCTCTCGGCGTGGCCAGGATCCTCGTCGCCGACCTGGCGGAGGCGGGCCTGGTCGCCATCCATCAGCCCGGCGGCGACGAGAACGCCGGTGGCCAGCCAGACGTGACATTGCTCGAAAGGGTGCTCAGTGGACTTCGCAAGCTCTAGCGGCGGTCCTTCCCGCTCCACCACCTCCGCCAAGATCGTGGTGGCGGGCGGCTTCGGCGTGGGCAAGACCACGTTCGTCGGCGCGGTCTCGGAGATCAACCCTCTGCGCACAGAGGCCGTGATGACCTCCGCTTCGGCCGGCATCGACGACCTCACCCACACCGGGGACAAGACCACCACCACGGTGGCCATGGACTTCGGCCGTATCACTCTCGACCAGGACCTGATCCTGTACCTCTTCGGTACCCCGGGCCAGGACCGCTTCTGGTTCATGTGGGACGACCTGGTCCGCGGCGCCATCGGCGCGATCGTCCTCGTGGACACCCGGCGCCTCGCCGACTGCTTCCCCGCGGTCGACTACTTCGAGAACAGCGGCCTGCCGTTCGTCATCGCCCTCAACGGCTTCGACGGCAGTCAGCCGTACAACCCGGACGAGGTCCGCGAGGCTCTCCAGATCGGCCCCGACACCCCGATCATCACGACGGACGCCCGCCACCGCGCGGACGCGAAGTCGGCCCTGATCACCCTGGTCGAGCACGCCCTCATGGCCCGTCTGCGCTAGGGCGTGTTTCGAAAGTCCCGCCTGGCCCGCGACGCCTGGCACGCACACTCGCTGCGTTGTCGGAACGCCCAAGTACATCCAGTACG
>NZ_JBEZXS010000014.1:172926-198771 GCF_040638185.1 Streptomyces sp. NPDC026672 | reverse complement strand
GGCCCCGCGGGCGGGGGGTTTTGTGCCCGGCCGGGGCGCCGCCCCCCGGGCCCGGGGGGGGGGGGGGGCCCCGGCCGGGGGGGGCCCCCCCCCCCCACCACAGGACGGGCGGCCGTCCCGTTCCCCCACGTTGCTCCGTGCGAGTGGTGGTTCCTCCGGGACGGTCGTAGCGTCGTTGAAGAGGCCGCCGCGTCCACCGGCGCGGGGCCGCCCCACGTGCAACCGGCGGGCGGGAGCGGAACATGCGCAGACCAGTGCGGTGTACGGCAATCATGATGTGGACGGGCGTGCTGCTCGCGGGAGTGACGACCTCGGCGGCGGCGACGCCCACCGGCTCGGCGCCGGCCTCGGCCGACCGGGCGGTGCGGGTGTCGACCGCGCCCGTGCTGGTCGACTGCACGTGGCGCTCGACCGTGCGCCCCGACGACTTCATCCTGGCCTGCGGCGACGGCAACAGCCGTCTGACGCAACTGCGTTGGTCGGAGTGGGGCACCGGCTCCGCGACGGCCTCGGGTGTGAACATGGTGAACGACTGCAAGCCGTACTGCGCGGCCGGGACGTTCCGCTCGTACGACGTGACGGTCCGGCTCGACCGGCCGCGGTCCTGGGCGAAGAACCCGCAGATGGACCACTACACGCGGATGAGCCTGACCTACGCGTCGGAGAGGCCCGAGGGGTTCACCCGGGTCATGACGTACCCGCTGTGGGAGTGACCTCGCGGCCTTTCGTCCGCCGCGCGCGGGAAGGCCGTCGCGGGTCTCAGGGGCGGAAGCCCGTGATGGCGAGGTCCATGATCCGGCGGGCCTGGGCGAGGCCCGCCTCACCCGGCCCGACGCGCCACAGGAAGCCCATCAGGAGCAGGACGTCGCCCGGTTCGAGCCCGGGGCGCACGCTGCCGTCGCGCTCGCAGGCGGCCAGGAGCTCGGCGACGGCGGCGGTGACGGGGGCGTAGGTCTCGTTGATGACCTTCTGCGCGGCGGCCGTGTTCAGCGCCTCGCCGAGCCCGTGCTTGAGCCGCACGTACGTGGCGAGCCGGTCGAACCAGACGCGGAACGCCTCCAGCGGGGCGTGTTCCGCGAGCACCTGGCCGACCTCGCCGACGAGCCGTTCCACGTCGTTCCGGTACACGGCGAGGATCAGGTCCTCACGGGTCGGGAAGTGCCGGTAGAGCGTGCCGGCGCCGACGCCCGCCCGCTTGGCGATGACGTTGAGCGAGGTCGCGCCGTCCTCGGCGAAGGCGTCGTGCGCCACCCGCAGGAGGTGCTCGCGGTTCTTCACCGCGTCCGCGCGTCCCGCCACCTGCCGCCGCTCGACCACGGCTCCTCCCCTCGGGAGGGACGACACGGAGTACTTCCCCGGACGGCCCCCGTACACCTTAGGAGCCCGTCCGACCGGCCGGCCAACCGGGGCGGGGCCGGGGCAGGGGTCAGGACGCCGGCTCAGGCCGTCACCTTGGCGAGGAACGCCGCGACGTTCGCCACGGTCCGCCCGATCTTCTCCTCCAGGGTCAGCGACTCGGGGAGCCGGGAGCCCGCGCCTGCGTCCCTCTTGCCGCGCACGTACAGCGAGCAGGCGAGGTCGGCGCAGATGTAGGCGCCCACCGAGTTGCCCTGCTGTCCGGCCCGGCCCGCCTTCGGCGCGACCATCAGGGTGACCCCGCCGGTGTGCGTGGTCAGACACATCGAGCACATGCTGCGCCGTGTCTGCCACGAGGACACGGCGGAGGCGCGCAGCACGATCCCCCGCGCCCGCCCCTCCGGCCCGTCGGCACTCTCGGCACCCTCGGTCACCAGGTAGGCGCGGTCGGGGGCCTGGGGGTCGCGCCACCCCAGGAAGTCGAGGTCGTCCCAGGGCCGGTCGGCCAGGTCGCGCGGGACCGACAGGCGCTTCGCCTCGCCCTTGGTGCAGTTCAGGAACGCGGCCCGGATCTCTTGTTCGGTCAGCGGCTTCATGCCCGGCAGGCTAAAGTTGCCTATAGGCTTTAGGCAAATAGATAAAAGACATCGGTTGTGACCTACGCCTGATGGGGGGAGAGTCGTGGCACGTGCGGGACTGACGCCGGAGCGCCTGGCGCGGGCGGGGGCGGAGCTGGCCGACGAGGTCGGCTTCGAGCAGGTGACCGTGTCGGCGCTCGCCCGGCGCTTCGACGTCAAGGTCGCGAGCCTGTACTCGCACGTGAAGGGCTCGCACGACCTGAAAACCCGGATCGCCCTGCTCGCCCTGGAGGAGATGGCCGACCGGGCCGCCGAGGCGCTGGCCGGACGCGCGGGCAAGGACGCGCTCGGCGCCCTGGGCGGCGTGTACCGGGACTACGCCCGCGAGCACCCCGGCCGCTACGCCGCGGCCCGGTTCAGGCTCGACCCGCAGGCGGCCGCGGCGAGCGCCGGCGCACGGCACGCGCGGATGGCCCGGGCGATCCTGCGGGGCTACGACCTCACCGAGCCCGACGAGACCCACGCGGTCCGGCTGCTGGGCAGCGTCTTCAACGGCTACGTCGGCCTGGAGCTGGACGGCGGGTTCAGCCACAGCGCCCCCGACAGCGAGGAGACCTGGGCCCGTGTGGTCGACGCCCTCGACGCGCTCCTGCGCCACTGGCCCGCACCGCCCGCCCCCTGACCCGGGGGGGGCCGACCGCGCCCCCTCACCCGGCGGGTGTGCGGACGCGCGCGGACGCCGGACGGGCGGGGCGGGACGCCGTGCGCAGGCGTCGGCCGCGGCGGGTGGGGCCCCAGGGCTTGAGGACCGAGATCACCGTCATGAAGACGTAGGCGGACAGGGACACGACGGGGCCCATGAGGACGTCGCGCGGCTCGGGCAGCGGGCCGCCCGCGACGACGGCGGCGGACGCGGAGTTCACCGCCGGACGGAGCACGAAGGCCGTCGCCGCGGTCGTGGCCAGGGTCAGCCAGAACTTGACGACGACCCAGCGGTGCCGGGCGAGCCCCCACGGGGTGCCCAGGGAGAGCCCGAGCCCGCTCAGCAGGGTCAGGAGGGCGACGGGGAGCACCAGCCAGTCGGCGAAGAGCTTCATGGCCCGGACGGACGCCTCCACCGCCGGCGGCGAGCCGGTGGTGGCCGCGGTGGTCCCGAGGGCGAGCAGGCCGAGCGAGAGCCCGAGCCAGCACGCGGAGGCGACGACGTGGACGACGAGGAGGGCCCGGCGTGCGGGGCGGCGGAGTGTCACCCGCACCACGGTGCCGTCCGCGGGCCCCGGCGGCGTCTGCCCCGGGGAGTAGCCGTGCGTACGGCCCCGGGAGCAGAGCCGGACCGCCCCCGGCCGTCACACGCGCCGTTCGCCGCCACATAACCCCATTCAGAAGCAGCGCCGCTGAATCCCATGGAAAGGATCGGTTGGACTTCGGGATCGCCGAGGAGCAGGGTGGACGGGATTGCCCGCTCGGGCGAGCCCCCTCCCCGCCCTCCCTGCACCACCCGGAGTACACCCGATGAACCACGTCGCGGACCCCGCGCGCTACGACGGCGTCATGCGTTACCGGCGTACCGGCCGCTCGGGACTGGACCTGCCCGTCCTGTCCCTGGGCTACTGGCACAACTTCGGCGACGACCGCCCGTTCGAGACGCAGCGGGAGATCGCGCTGCGCGCCTTCGACCTGGGGATCACCCACCACGACCTGGCGAACAACTACGGGCCGCCCTACGGCTCCGCCGAGGTCAACTTCGGCCGGCTGATGAAGCGGGACCTGGCGCCGTACCGCGACGAGATGGTGATCTCGACCAAGGCCGGCTGGGACATGTGGCCCGGCCCCTACGGTCAGGGCGGCGGTTCCCGGAAGTACCTGCTCGCGTCCCTGGACCAGTCGCTGACCCGCATGGGCCTCGACCACGTCGACATCTTCTACTCCCACCGGCTCGACGGCAGCACGCCGCTGGAGGAGACGATGGGCGCGCTCGACACCGCCGTCCGCCAGGGCAAGGCGCTCTACGTCGGCATCTCGTCGTACGACGCCGAGCGCAGCCGGGAGGCCGTGGCCATCCTGCGCGACCTGGGCACCCCGCTGCTCATCCACCAGCCGTCGTACAGCATGCTCAACCGCTGGATCGAGACCGAGGGCCTGCTCGACGTCGCCCAGGAGGAGGGCTTCGGCGTCATCGGGTTCACCGCGCTCGCCCAGGGCATGCTCACCGACCGGTACCTGGACGGGATCCCGGCGGACTCCCGGGGCGCCAAGGGCACCAGCCTCGACGCCGCGTGGCTGACGGACGACATGACCGAGCGGCTGCGCGCCCTCAACGCCGTCGCGGCCCGGCGCGGACAGACGCTCGCCCAGATGGCGCTGGCGTGGGCGCTGCGCGACGAGCGGGTCACCTCGCTGGTGATCGGCGCCTCCCGGGTCGAGCAGCTGGAGCAGAACGTCGCCGCGCTGGAGAACCCGGACTTCACCGACGAGGAACTGGCCGAGATCGACAAGCACGCCACGGACGGCGGCGTCGACCTGTGGCGCGAGGCCCGGCTCGGCAACCTGCGCTGAGCCGTCCACGGGGCGGACAGGGCGATCCCGGTTGGCACTGAGTGACACTCGTCACTGACAACCATGAAAAATCGGACAAAACTGGAGCTATCGAAGCCAGCGTCTTCAAGGAGCCGCACCCCGCCATGGCACACGGAGCCCACCACAGCCCGATCCTGCCGCCCCGCCCCGACCTGGCACCGGCCCGCGACTGCGAGCACTGCCTCGGCTGGGGAACCGTCGTCACCCTCGACGGACTGCACGAACTGTGCCCCACCTGTCAGCCCGACGCGGGCGGCGGTGGGGCCCTCGGGGAAACCCGCCCCGGCCCCTGACCGGGGCCCTCCCCCGCGCTTCACCCCGGCCCCTCCGACTACAGGTCCAGCACGGCACGCAGCGCGTTGTCCACGAGTTCCAGCTGCTCGGGCCCGATGTTCCCGTGGAGCACCCCCGCCTCGAAGCGGCCCGCCGCCAGTTGCAGGACGTTGACCGCGACGGCCGAGGCGTCCACCGGCGAGGTCAGGCGCACGCTCATCGCGGTGTCCGGATGCCGGGCCGGCGCGTGCAGCGCGAGGGCGAGGACGGCGCCGTACGCCTCGGCGAGTCCGTCGAGGCTCACCACGAGGACCGTGCGGACCCCCTTGCCGGTATCGACGTCCCAGACGTCGCCCTTGCGGAGGGTCACCGGTCTGTCGCGCGGGGCGACGGGATCGGGACGCGGATGTCACTCGGTGTCGCGTCCGGGGCGCCCGGGGCTGTCGCGGCGCGTGGGGTGATGGCGGTCATGACGGCAAATCTAGTGGCACGGATGCCGTCGCCGCAGGGGAACTCCTGGCCCGTGGGAGCGTGTTGGCGCCGGGCCGGGTACAGTCGCGGATCATCACGATGCGGCGGCGACACGTCACTAACCCGGATTGCACACTTGACTACCCGCCGTCACACACGATTGGCTCCCGCCGGGAGAGTCACTCGGTTGACGCAATCGGCGTCGGGCTGGGCTCCCGACCGCTCTTGCTCGGCCGCACAGCGAGGTGCCGCACCCCCATGAACACTCACCCACGTTCCGTCTCCCCGAGAGCGGGGCGCAGCACGGCGCTCACCGCCGCGGCGGCCGCGGGCTGTCTGCTCGTGAGCGGCTGCTCCGGCTTCGGCCAGGACAAGGCCGACCCGTCCTCCGACGGCGCCGCCGGCGGGCTGCGGATCACCCTGGTCAGCCACGGCAGCGACGACGACGCCTTCTGGGACCTGGTGCGCAAGGGTGCCGAGGCCGCCGCGGCCAAGGACGGCATCGACCTCACGTACGCGAGCGACCCGGACGCGAACGCGCAGGCGCAACTGGTGCGGGACGCCATCAAGAACAAGGCTGACGGCATCGCCGTGACGCTGGCCAAGCCGGAGGCGATGCGCGGCCCCGTCGCCCAGGCACGGGCCGCGGGGATACCGGTGGTGGCCCTCAACTCCGGCATCGACGCCTGGCAGTCGGAGGGCGCGCTGGAGTACTTCGGGCAGGACGAGAGCGTCGCGGGCCGGGCCGTCGGCGACAAGCTGGAGGACCTGCGGGCCAAGCACGCCCTCTGTGTGATCCACGAGCGCGGCAACGTCGCCCTGGAGGCGCGCTGCGCCGGGGTGAAGAAGACGTTCGCCGGCCGGACCGACATGCTCTACGTGGACGGCACCGACATGGACGCCGTGTCCGACTCCCTCACGGCCCAGCTGCGGCAGGACCCCACCATCGACGAAGTGGTCACCAACGGCGCCCAGTTCGCGCTCGCCGCGGTCAAGTCGGTGAAGTCCGCGAAGGTGAAGGCCCACGTGGCGACGTTCGACCTCAACAAGGACCTGGTGAAGGCCGTGCAGTCCGGCGACGTCCAGTTCGCCGTGGACCAGCAGCCCTACCTCCAGGGCTACCTCGCCGTGGACGGGCTGTGGCTGTACCGGACCAACGGCAACACCAGCGGCGGCGGTGTGGCCCCGGTGCTCACCGGACCGGCCTTCGTGACCAAGGCGAACGTGGCCGCGGTGGCCCGGTTCGCCGCCGACGGCACACGGTGACCGGACACTTCGCGCAACACCGTAGCCAACGATTCGACCACACGCGGTACACACGGTCACGTGGGCGGATAACATCCTGCGCACCCCCTCAGCCGTATCGGACACGCAGTCACCCGCCGCGCTCGTCCCCCGTACCCTGCCGCCCCCGTTGACCGCCACAAGGACGACGATGTCTCCACGGACCGGTGCCCGCCGCCGTCTCGGCTCCATACGTCTTTCCCTCATCCTGCTGGCCCTCGTTCCGAGCGTCACGCTCGCCGCCATGTGGGGTGTGACGACGACCCAGATGTTCTCGGAGGGCCTGCGGCTGCGCTGGCAGACGGAGTTGAGCCGCTCCACCGGCGCCATGGGCACCGAGGCCACCCTCGCGCTCCAGCGCGAGCGCAGCCTCTCGGCGGCCTGGCTGGCCTCGCCGCACGGCTCCCGCGCCGCCCTGGAAACCCAGCGGCGGGAGACGGACGCCGCGGTCGCCAAGCTGGTCGGGCGGACCTCGGACATCCAGAGCGCGCCCGCCCGCATCAAGGACCGCATGTACTCGGTCGTCGCGTCCGTGAGCAGCCTGGAGTACTACCGCGGCCAGGTCGACGACCCGACCGACATCACCGCCCGGCAGGTGCTCGACCAGTACACGTCGATCATCGACGACCAGATCCACGCCTTCCAGGAGCTGTCTCAGGTCGACGACGGCGACCTCACTTCCCAGGCCGGTCCGCTCGTCGCCCTGGAGCACGCGGCCGAACAGGCGTCCCAGGAGGACGCGCTGCTCACCCTGTCCTGGTCGGACGGGCACCTCGACCAGGACCGGTGGACCACGTTCGGGCAGCTGGTCGACGCCCGCCGCTGGCTCGTCTCCGACCAGATCGTGCCCTCGCTGCGCGGCAGCGCCAAGTCGCAGGCCGAGCACATCCTCCAGGGCCCGGGCTGGAAGTCCCTGGAGAGCGTCGAGGACCGGGTCCTGGCCGGCCGGGCGTCCGCCGAGGGCAAGGCCGGCACCATCCCGCTGCCCGACGCCCGCGAGGAGTGGAACACCGCCTTCACCGACGTCGCCGACCAGTACACCGCCCTGATCCAGCAGCAGACGTCCGCCCTGCTGGACCGCAGCGCCGACAACGCCCGCGGACTGCTGCTGACCGCCGGGTTCCTGAGCATCGGCGGACTCGTCGCGCTGCTGCTGTGCGTGGGCATGTCCTGGCGCATCACCCGCTCCCTGTCCCGCCGGCTGCGCGGTCTGCGCATCGCCACGCTGAGCCTCGCCGAGGAGCGGCTGCCCGACGTCGTGGCCCGCCTCGACCGGGGCGAGCGGGTGGACGTGGAGCGGGCGACCCCGCCGCTCGACTACGGCCGCGACGAACTCGGCCAGGTGGCGCAGGCGTTCAACACCGCGCAGCGCACGGCCGTGCACACCGCCGTCGAACTCGCCGACACCCGGCGGGGTTTCCAGAAGGTCATCCTCGGCATCGCCCGGGAGAGCCAGAACCTGGTCAACCTCCAGCTGAGCAAGCTCGACGCGCTGGAGCGCCAGCACAACGACCCGGACATCCTCAAGGGCCTGTACGAACTGGACTCCACGGCGAGCCAGTTGCGCCGCTACGAGGAGAATCTGGTCATCATCAGCGGGGAGCGGCCCGGCCGCACCTGGACCGATCCGGTCGCGCTCATCGACATCCTGCGCAGCGCCGTCGGCGAGGTCGCCGAGTACCAACGGGTGGAGGTGCACACCGAGGAGGAGATCAGTCTCGCCCCGCCCGCCGTCGCCGACGTCATCCACCTGCTGGCCGAGCTGATCGACAACGCCACCGTGTACTCCCCCGCGCCGAGTCCGGTCGGGGTGCGGGCCGCGCTGGTCGCCAAGGGGCTGGCGATCGAGGTCGAGGACCGCGGGCTCGGCATGGCCGACGAGGACTACGCCGCGCTCAACGCCCAGTTGACAAAGGCGCCGCAGTTCGACGTGGTCGGGCTCGCGGACGACCTGCGGCTCGGCATGTTCGTCGTGGCCCGGCTCGCCAACCGGCACCGCATCACGGTCACGCTGCGCTCGTCGCCGTACGGCGGGACCACCGCGATCGTGCTGGTCCCGCACGAGATCGTGGTGACCGGCACCGCCCCGGCGGCCGCAGTGGGCGGCGCCCGGCCGGCGGCGGAGCAGGAGAGGGCCGAGGTGTGGGAGTCGGCGGAGGAGGGGCACGAGGACGGCGCGCGGAGCCCCGCGCCCGGCCAGGAGCTCCCCGCCGTGCCCCGCCCCCGGCACGCCAGGCCGGCCCGCGCCGACGGGCCGCGTTCCGCGGACGGGCGGGGCGGGATCCCCCCGCTGCCGCGCCGGGTGCCGCAGACGAGCCTGGTGCTCGAACTGCGCGACGAGGCGCGGCTCACGGCGGACGAGGACGACTGCCCCGGCGACGACTTCACCGCGGAACGCGCCGCGTCCTCCCTGGCCGGATTCCAGCGCGGCACGTTCAAGGCGCGTGACGAGGACGCCGAGCCGCAGTACGAGCAGGAGGAGAAAGCTCCGGAGGAACCCGCCGCACGGGTCCCCGACGCCGAACCGTCCGCACCCGAACCCGAGGAACCACCCGAGGAGAGGGACCCCCCGAAGCCGACTCCGACCGCCGACCGCTCACGAAGGACGCTGACATGACCCGCCCCACGCCCGCCACCCACACCCAGCTCGACCAGCTGCTCACCGGACTCGTCGACCGGGTCGCCGAGGTGAACCACGCCGTCGTCCTGTCGGAGGACGGACTCGTCGTCAGCAAGTCCACCGGTTTCCTGCGCGACGACGCCGAACGTCTCGCAGCGACCGCGTCCGGGCTGATGAGCCTGAGCAAGGGCGTCAGCATGGACTTCCGGGGCGGCCCGGTGCGCCAGGCCCTCATCGAGATGGCCAACAGCTATCTGATCCTCACCTCCGCCGGACCCGGTGCCCACCTGGTCGTGCTCACCAGCCAGGGAGCCGACGTGGGCGTGGTGGCGTACCAGATGAACATGCTGGTGAAGAAGATCGGCGAGCATCTGAGCGCGGCACCGCGCGCGGGTGTCGCCGTCGCGTCCGATCGCGGCGAGTGAGGTGAGCGGAGGCGACGCGGCGGGCCGTCTGGTACGACCGTTCACGCTGACCGGCGGTCGCACCCGGCCCAGCCGCGCCGACTTCACCCTGATCACGACGGTGACCGCGGTCGACCCGCCGCCCGCGTGGACGGGCCGGCCGCAGCCGGAGCACACCCGCATCCTGAAGCTGTGCGACCGGCCGATCGCCGTCGCGGAGCTCGCGGCCCATCTCGACCTGCCGATGAGCGTGGTCGTGATCCTGCTGTGCGACCTGCTGGAGGAGGGCCGCATCAGGGTCCGCCCGCCGCACCCGGTCTCGCGCACCGAACCTGACCTGGACCTGCTGCGCAAGGTCCGGGAAGGGCTCGGCCGGCTCTAGGACCGCTCCCCGGAAGCTCTTCTTCGAGACGATCTCTCCGATACGAAAGGGCACCTCGCCACATGGCCAGCAAGCTGGGCCGGACACCGACCGGCTCCTTCGCCGGGGCGGCCACCGCTCCCGACACGGTCAAGATCCTGATCGCCGGGGGCTTCGGGGTCGGCAAGACCACGATGGTCGGCTCGGTCAGCGAGATCGCGCCGTTGCGCACCGAGGAGCCGCTGACCGCGGCCGGTCTCGGCGTCGACGACCTCGACGGCATCGAGGAGAAGCGGGCCACCACCGTGGCGCTGGACTTCGGGCGCATCAGCATCGGCCAGGACCTGGTGCTGTACCTGTTCGGCACACCCGGTCAGCAGCGGTTCTGGTTCATGTGGAACGACCTGGCGCTCGGCGCGCTGGGGGCGGTGGTGCTGATCGACGTCCGCCGGCCCCGGACGAGTTTCGCGGCCATCGACTTCTTCGAGCGCCGGCGCATCCCGTTCGTCATCGGCGTCAACGGCTTCCACGGCCGGCACCCCTACTCCCCCGAGGAGATCCGGGACGCGCTGGCGCTGCCCGAGGGCACGCCGGTGCTGCTGTGCGACGCCCGGGAGCGCGAGTCGAGCCGCGACGTGCTGATCGCGCTCCTGGACGAACTGATCGCCACGGCGCTGCGGAAGCGGGAGGCGGAGGACGACGCGCCGGCCTGACGGGGCCTCACCCGGCCCGCAGGTGCTCGTCGCTCAGGTCCTCCCGCTTGACCACGCACAGCGCCCAGATCACGAAGCTGGAGAAGGCGATCATCACGATGGACCACACCGGGTAGTACGGCAGCGACAGGAAGTTCGCGATGATCACCAGCGCGGCGATGGCCACCCCGGCGACGCGCGACCAGGTCGCCGTCCGGAACAGGCCGAAGCTCACCACGACGGCGATCACGCCGAGCACGAGGTGGATCCAGCCCCAGCCGGTCAGGTCGAACCTGAACACGTACTGGGGTGTGGAGACGAAGACGTCGTCCTGGGCGATCGCCATGATGCCCCGGAAGATGCCGAGCAGTCCGGCGATCATCAGCATGACGGCGCCGAAGACCACGACGCCCTCGGCCCAGTCGGGCCTCGTCCCGGTGTACGGGTGGTGTGACACGGTCATGGGTCTGCCTCGTTTCCTGTCGTACGGCCGTGCTCGGCCGGCTCAGCCGAGGACCCTCTCCTTGGCCCGCCGGAACTCCTCGTCGGTCATGTCGCCCCGGGCGCGGATCTCGGACAGCCTGGCGAGCTGGTCCACGCTGCTCGGCGCGGACGTCCGGCCCGCGGTCTCCCGGATGTAGCTGTCGAACTCCTCGCGCCGGGCCCGCGCCTGCGCGGCCTCGCGGCTGCCCATCGACCTGCCGCGCGCGACGACGTACACGAGGACGCCGAGGAAGGGCAGCACGATGACGAGGACGAGCCAGCCCGCCTTGGCCCAGCCGCTGAGCGAGTCGTCGCGGAAGATGTCGAGGACGACGCGGAAGAGCAGGACGAACCACAGGATCCACAGGAAGAGGACCAGCATCGTCCAGAACGCGCTCAGCAGCGGATAGTCGTACGCGAGGTACGGGTGATCGGCCACTTTCTCCTCCTCCGTGCCGGTGGACACCCGGGGCGGCTGTCCACGCCCCCCACAGCGTCGCGCGCCGGGCACGGGCGTGGATCACCCGCGGCGGGTGAGCCGCCGCGGTCGCCGCGGGGGTGGTGTGGGCGTGGGGGAACGGCCCCGGCGCGACCTCCGCGTCCGGAGCCCCGCTTCGAGGAGGCTGGACCATGACCACGCTCACCGAGGTCCAGGGCACGCCGTCACCCGCGGCGCGGGCGGACGACGGCAGGTCCGTCCGGATCCGTCTGCCACGCTCGGCGCACGCCGTGTTCGAGCCGGACGCGGGCCGGCCCGATCCGGTGGACGTGATCGAGCGGCAGTCGGCGCTGCGCGTGCCCGAGCTGGTGCCGATCCGCTACGGCCGGATGCTGGAGTCCCCGTTCCGCTTCTACCGGGGCGCCGCGTCGATCATGGCGACGGACCTGGGCGCGCAGCCGGACACGGGTCTGACGGTGCAGCTGTGCGGCGACGCCCATCTGCTGAACTTCCGGCTGCTGGCCTCGCCGGAGCGGCACCTCGTGTTCGACATCAACGACTTCGACGAGACGCTGGCCGGGCCCTTCGAGTGGGACGTGAAGCGGCTGGCGGCGAGCTTCGTCATCGCGGGCCGCGCCAACGGCTTCCCGGCGCGGGAGCAGGACACGATGGTGCGCGAGTGCGTACGGGCCTACCGGGAGCGCATCCGGGAGTTCGCGGGGATGCGCACCCTGGACGTCTGGTACGCCCGTGACGACGCCGACCGCATCCAGACCCTGCTGGACACTCCGCCCGGCCACAAGGCCCTGCGCAGGGTGGCCGAGGCGCGGGCGAAGGCGCTGACCCGGACGCAGCTCCAGGCGTTCGAGAAGCTGACCCGGGTCACCGCCGAGGGCCGGCGCTTCACCCCGGACCCGCCGCTGATCACCCCGCTGCGGGACCTCGTGGACGACATGGCCGAGGACATGCCGGAGCGGGAGCTGCACGCGATCCTGGAGAACTACGCCCGCAGTCTGCCCTCCGAGCGCAGGCACCTGCTGCACCGGTACCGGCTGGTGGACATGGCCCGCAAGGTGGTGGGCGTGGGCAGCGTCGGCACCCGCTGCTGGATCGTGCTGCTGCTCGGCAGGGACGACGACGATCCGCTGGTCCTCCAGGCGAAGGAGGCGCAGGAGTCGGTGCTCGCGCCGTTCACGCGCGGCGAGCGGTACGACAACCAGGGGCGCCGGGTGGTGTCGGGGCAGCGGCTGATCCAGAGCGCGAGCGACATCTTCCTGGGGTGGACGCATCTGCGGGGCATCGACGGGCGGGGCCGGGACTTCTACGTGCGCCAGCTGCGCGACTGGAAGGGGATCGCGCGCCCCGAGACCATGGGGCCCGAACTGCTCGCGCTCTTCGCCCAGCTGTGCGGGGCGAGCCTGGCGCGGGCGCACGCGCGTTCCGGGGACGCGGTGGCGATCGGCGCCTACCTGGGCGGCAGCGACCGTTTCGACCGGGCGCTGACGACCTTCGCGCAGACGTACGCCGACCGCAACGAGCGGGACCACGCGGCGCTCGGGGAGGCGGTCCGCGCGGGCCGGGTGCGGGCGGCGTCCCTGTGAGCGCGTCTCCCGGTCATTCGGGCAGCCTGCGCATCTCCAGCAGGCGCAGGCCGAGGGACTGGAACCTGGCCAGCAGTCCGTACAGGTGCGCGTCGTCCACGACCGGCCCGTACAGCAGGGTCTGGTCGGACACGACGACGTGCTCGAGTTCGGGAAAGGCCTCGGCGAGCGTCTCGGACAGATGTCCGGCGATGCGGATCTCGTACCGCATGAGCTGCTCTCCCCGCGGGTGGCGTGGGCGCAGGAGCACTGTGCCCTTCCTCGTGATCCTCCACCGCGCGGGGGCGGCCGGCCTCACCCGGCGCAGGTGATACGGGGGCGCGGCGCGGACGGTCCGGGTCGTCTCACAGCAGCCGCAGGTCGCGGGCCCGGCGTACGGCGTCGGCGCGGCGGTTGACGGAGAGCTTGCGGTAGGCGCTCTTGAGGTGGGTCTTCACGGTGTTGACGGAGACGTGGAGGTCGGCGGCGATCTCCTCGGTGGACATCAGGAGGGCGAGGCGTCGCAGCACGTCGCGTTCGCGGGGGCTGATCTCCTCGACGACGGGCGCCGGCCGCTCCCCGGGACGGTCGGCGGGCGCGGCGGTGCGGGGCCCGGTGTCGAGCCAGGCGCGGGCGGGGCCGTAGGCGGGGGTGCGGTCGAGCAGCCGGCGCAGCCAGGGGCCCGCGTCGAGGAAGGGGCGGCGCAGCCGGTCGCGGCGGGCGTCGGCCAGGGCACGGCCGACGAGGCGCCGGGCGGTGGCGGTGTCCCCGGCGCGGTCGGCGGCCTGGGCACGGGCGAGGGTGGCGGCCACGGCGAGGGCGGGCCCGCCGGGCAGGACGGCCGGGAGGGTGTCGAGGATGTCGCGGGCCTCCGCCAGGTCGCCGGCCGCGAGCCGGGCGCGGGCGGCGGCGACGGCCACGGCGGGCCGGTGGTCGAGCGCGGGCTCCAGCAGTTTCACGGCGGTCTCGGGGTCGCCGTCGGCCTGGTGGGCGGCGGCGGTGAGCAGCAGGGTGTGGTCCTCGGCCCAGGGGGAGGCGGCGACGGTGGTGACGGGGGGCACGGCTGCCTCGGCGGCGTCCCGGCTGCTGCCCCGGGCGAGCAGCAGCCGGGAGACGGCGAGGGCGCGGGCGGCGGCGGTGACCGGGTCCTCGGCGAGGTGGCGGGCGGTGCCGGTGCGGTCGATCAGGGCCTGGGCGGTGTCGAGTTCGTCGCGGTCGACGGCCACGGCGGCCAGGACGAGGCGGCCGGTGCGGGAGCGGGCGGTGGCGGGCAGTCCGTAGCGGTCGGCCTCGCGCAGCGCGGCGAGGGCGGTGCGTTCGGCCCGGCCGGGTCTGCCGTCGAGGTAGTCGAGCAGGGCCAGGTGGCCGAGGGACTCCTGGCGGGGTACGGCGGTGGCGACGCTGCCTGCGGGTCCGGCGGCCTCGGTGAGGGCGGCGCGCGCGGCGTCGAGGTGTCCGGTCCACAGCCGGGTCGAGCCGAGGTGGGTGAGCAGCAGCGCGAGGAGTTCGGGGTGCCGGTCGAGGCGTTCGGGGTCGACGGACTCCCGCAGGTCCCGGGCGGCGCGGGCGGCGCGTTCGGCACGGTCCGGGGAGCCGGTGAACCGCGCGACCAGTGCTTCGAGGAAGGCGCAGGTGAGCCGGGCCGCGGGGTCGGCGCCGTCCTCGGTGAGGGTGCGTTCGGCCCGGCTGAGCCCGGCGGTGCCGTGCTCCAGGTCCCGGTCGGCGAGGGCGCGGGCGGCGAGGACGAGGCCGGTGGCGAGGCCGTCCGCCTCGGGCGGCATCCCGGTGAAGAGTTCGCCGAGGCCGTCGGGGCGCGGCCCGGTGAACAGCCGGCCGACGGCCAGGTCGTCGACGAGGGCGCGGGAGGTGAACTCCCAGTCCCCGGCGGCGGCGCCGTGGGCGAGGGTCTCGGCGAGCGAGCCGCCGTCCGCGAGCCAGCGCGCGGCGCGGCGGTGGAGTTCGGTCTCCAGGCCGGGGTGGCGTACGCGCAGATGGGCGCGGAGGATCTCGGCGAACAGCGGGTGCAGCCGGTACCAGGCGTGGCCGAGGGGTTCGACGAAGGCGTTCTCGTGGTGCAGCCGGGCGAGGACGGCCTCGGCGTCGGTGCGTCCGGTGAGCGCGTCGGCGAGGCCGGGCCGGAACCGTTCGACGACGCTGACGCGCAGCAGCAGGTCCTGGGTCCCGGCGGGCTGGCGCTTGAGGACCTCGGCGAGCAGGTAGTCGGCGACGGTGCTGTGGCCGGCCTCGAACTCGGCGAGGCAGCGTTCGGGGTCCGCGCTGCGCTGGGCGGCGAGGGCGCACAGCCGCAGTCCGGCGGCCCAGCCCTGGGTGCGGCGCACGAGGGCGCACACGGTGTCGTCGCTCAGCCGCATGCCGTGGGCGGTGAGCAGTCCGGCGGCCTCGGCGGGGGTGAAGGCGAGTTCGGCGCCGCGGATCTCGGTGACGGTGCCGGCGGCGCGGTGGCGGTGCAGGGGCAGGAGGGGTTCGCTGCGGGTGACGAGGACGAGCCGCATGCCGGGTCCTGCGTGGTGGAGGACGTACTCCAGCTGGTCGGCGATCTCGGGCGAGGGGACGCGTTCGAACTCGTCGAGGACGACGATCGCGGGCGCGGTGCGGGCGCCGAGGTCGGCGGCGAGGCGGGCGAGCAGGCCCTGGTCGACGCTGCCGGCGTGGGCGGGGCTGCCGATGCCCCGGGAGAGCGGGACGCCGGCGGCGTGCAGGGCCTGGAGGAGATAGGCCCAGAAGACGCCGGGGGCCTGGTCGGCGGCCTCGGCGGTGAGCCAGGCGACCGGGTGGCCGGGGCGTTCGGCCCAGTCGGCGACGAGGAGGGTCTTGCCCGCGCCGGCCGGCCCGTCGACGAGGGTCAGCGGGGTCGTCAGTCCCTCGTCGAGGCGGCGGACCAGCCGCTCCCGGCGCAGGAACGTGGGGGGTCGTTCGGGTGGGGCGAACCGGGTGCCGAGGAACGGCTCTCCACGGGGGTCGACAGAGGCGTCCCCGTGCGCGCCGGCCCCGGGTTGATTGGCCATGGCGGTCATCGCCACCGTCCGTCGGATCATGACTGGCGCTGTCCCGCTCAGTGTCGCAGCCCGGCCGGTCGTCTGCGCGCCGAAAGGGCGGGGGTGCGGGCCTCCCGCATGCGGTGGCCGGGCGGCAGGGGCAGGCTGGGAGTCGACTCACGCGCACGAGGGCCGGCCCCTGGCCGGCCGACACGTCCCGGAGGTGCTCCCAGTGGTGCACAGCGAGCCCGGGCCGCCCTCGGAGGAGATGTCGGTCTCGATGCTGGAGGCGCTGTTCTCCCGGTCCCCGGTGGGCCTGCACCTGCTCGACACGGACCTGCGGATCGTCCGGGTCAACACCGCCACCCCGGCGCTGCGCGGCCTGACCTCGAAGGACGTGGTGGGGCGCCGCCTCCAGGACGTGTACGACGTCGTGGGCGACGACGTCGCCGCCCTCGTGCGCGACGTGCTGGACACCGGGGTCCCGCTGCGCGGCCGCGTCCTGCGCGCGCGGGTGCGCAACTCCCCGGTCGAGGTGCGCCACGTCGAGGTCACCGCGCTGCGCCTGGACAATCCGCGCGGCGAGGCGCTGGGGCTGGCCGTCACCGGGATCGACGTGACGGAGCGCGAGCGCGGCCGGTGCCGGGGCCGGGTCCTGGACACGGTCCGGCGGACGGTCGGGCGGAGCCTGGACGCGGCGGTGACCGGTGAGGAACTGGTCGAGGCCGTGGTGCCCGCGTTCGCCGACATCGCCGTCGTCGAGGTGGTGGACGCGGTGCTGCGCGGCGACGAGCCGCCGCTCGCGCCGCTGCCGGGGGACACCCCGCTGATGCGCACCGCGTTCCGCAGCCGGCACGACCGGCCGCCCGCGGCGCACCCGGTGGGCGACGTGCGCCGGCTGCCGGGGCCGACGCCCTTCACCCGGGCCCTCGCCGATCTGCGTCCCCGGGTGGTGCGGCTGGCGCCCGACGCCCCGTGGTACGACGTCGACGCGCCGCGCGCGGACGCCATCCGCTCGACGCGGGCCCACACCCTGCTCGCGGCGCCGCTCACCCTGCGCGGCACCGTCCTCGGCCTGCTCAGCCTCTACCGGACCGGGGACACCCCGCCGTTCGACGAGGGCGACCGGAGGCTCGCGGTCGAGCTGGCCGCGCACACCGCGCTGTGCGTCGACAACGCCCGCCGTTTCACCCGGGAGCACACGGTCGCGGCGACGGTCCAGCGCCAGCTGCTGCCGCGCGAGCCCGAGAGCCACACCTCCCTGGAGACCGCCTATCTGTCGCTGACCGGGGTGGACCCGGGGTCGTGGTACGACACGATCGCGCTGTCCGGCGCCCGGACGGCGCTGGTCGTGGGCAGCGTGGCCGGGCGGGGCCTCAACGCGGCGACCACCATGGGGCAGTTGCGCACGGTCATCCGCTCCCTGTCCGCCTTCGACCTGCCGCCCGACGAGCTGCTCGCCCGGCTGCACGACACCACCGCGGAGCTGGCCCACGAGCGCGCGTGCCGGCCCTACGGGGGCCCGCTGCGCCGCGAGATGCTCTGCGCGGACTGCGTGTACGCCATCCACGATCCGCTCAGCGGCAGTTGTGTGATGGCCTGCGCGGGGCGGCTGTCGCCGCTGGTGGTGCGGCCCGACCGCACCGTGGGTGTCCCCGACGCCCCGTCCGGGCCGCGCCTGGGCACGGTCGGCGACACCCCGTTCGGCTCGGTCGCGTTCGAGGTGCCGAGCGGCAGCGTGCTGGTGTTCACCAGCGACCCGCGGCTGACCGCGCACCTCGCCGAGCACCCCGGACCGCTGCGCATGGCGCCGGAGTTCCACGACCGCTCGCTCCAGGACCTGTGCGACGCCGTCGTGTACGCGCTGCCGCCCGGTCTCGCGGCGGGGGACGCGGCGATGATCGTGGCCCGCGTGCACTCGTTCCCCGCCGACCGGTGCGCGACCTGGCAGCTGCCGTCCGAGGCGGACGCGGTGGCCGAGGCCCGGCGCCGCGCCCACGACCGGCTCGTCGCCTGGAAGGTGGACGAGGAGACGGCGTTCAACACCGAACTGATCGTCAGCGAGCTGGTGACCAACGCGATCCGCCACGGCACTCCGCCCGTTCAGCTGCGCCTCATCAACGACCGCACGCTGACCTGCGAGGTCCTCGACGGCAGTGCCGCCGCGCCCCGGCTGCGCCATGCCCGTACGGCCGACGAGGGTGGCCGGGGCCTGTTCATCGCGGCGCAGCTCGCACGGGCGTGGGGCACGCGGTACTCGCCGGAGGGCAAGACGATCTGGACGGAGCAGACCCTGCCCGAGGACGGGGACGACGGGCGGGTTAGCATATGAGCGCCGCCTAGCTCGAAAGAGTAGATCTGTGACTGTCAACGAGGACTCGTTCACCACCTGGAAGCACCGCGAGGAGATCGCGGAGGCGATGATCCCGCTCATCGGGAAGCTGCACCGCGAGCGGGACGTGACCGTCCTGCTGCACAGCCGCTCCCTGGTGAACAAGTCGGTGATCGGCATCCTCAAGACCCACCGCTTCGCCCGGCAGATCGCCGGCGCCGAGCTGTCCGTCACCGAGACGATGCCCTTCCTGACCGCACTGGCCGGGCTGGACCTCGGTCCGTCCCAGATCGACCTCGGTCTGCTCGCCGCGGCCCACCAGGCCGACGGACGCGGCCTGTCCGTCGAGGAGTTCACCGCCGGGGCGGTGGCCGGCGCCACCGGCGCGAACAAGATCGAGTGCGACGGGGGGCGCGACGTCGTCCTCTACGGCTTCGGCCGCATCGGGCGGCTGATCGCCCGGCTGCTCATCGAGAAGTCCGGCTCCGGCAACGGCCTGCGGCTGCGCGCGGTCGTCGTGCGCGGGGGCGGCGGGCAGGACCTCGTGAAGCGCGCCTCGCTGCTGCGCCGCGACTCCGTCCACGGCCCCTTCCAGGGCACGATCACCGTGGACGAGGCGGCCGGCACGATCACCGCCAACGGCAACGAGATCAAGGTGATCCACGCCGACGACCCGACGGAGATCGACTACACGGCGTACGGCATCAGGGACGCCGTCCTCATCGACAACACCGGCAAGTGGCGCGACCGCGAGGGCCTGTCGCGCCATCTGCGCCCCGGGATCGACAAGGTCGTGCTGACCGCGCCGGGCAAGGGCGACGTCCCCAACATCGTGCACGGCGTGAACCACGACCGGCTGAAGCCGGACGAGCGGATCCTGTCGTGCGCGTCCTGCACGACCAACGCCATCGTCCCGCCGCTCAAGGCGATGGACGACGAGTACGGCGTGCTGCGCGGCCACGTGGAGACCGTGCACTCGTTCACCAACGACCAGAACCTGCTGGACAATTACCACAAGTCCGACCGGCGCGGACGTTCGGCGCCGCTCAACATGGTCCTCACCGAGACCGGCGCCGCCTCCGCCGTCGCCAAGGCCCTGCCCGACCTCGGGGCGCGCATCACGGGCAGCTCGATCCGGGTGCCGGTGCCGGACGTCTCCATCGCGATCCTCCATCTGCGGCTCGCCCGCGAGACCACCCGCGAGGAGGTCCTCGACCATCTGCGCGAGGTGTCCCTGACCTCGCCGCTGCGCCGTCAGATCGACTTCATCAACGCCCCCGACGCGGTCTCCAGCGACTTCGTCGGCTCGCGCCACGCCTCGATCGTGGACGCGGGCGCCACCCAGGTCGACGGCGACAACGCGATCCTCTACCTCTGGTACGACAACGAGTTCGGCTACTCCTGCCAGGTGGTCCGGGTCGTCCAGCACGTCTCCGGGGTCGAGTACCCGACCTTCCCGTCCCCGGCGGTCTGACACCGCCGCCCTCCCCACCCCGCATCTCTCCGACGCCGTCGGCCCCGCACGGGCCGGCGGCGTCACCCGTATCCGGAGGAACCACAACACCACGGGGCGGACGCACGGATTCCGGTGGAAGCGTCGGCGACCACCGCATGACGAAGTACGGGCGGGCACAGGGGAGTTGACGTTGGCATTCCTCTCCTGTCATGGTCTGGACCCGTAGCACCAGAAGGCCGCCGCAAGCTCTCCTTCACCCCCCTCCCCACCGGGCCGAGGCGACAACCCACGCCTCCCCGCTCACGAGTGAGGACTTCCCGTGCGCGAATCCGTACCCCCCACCTCCGACTCCCCGAACCCGCCGGCCGCGCCGGCCCGTTCACGCCGGACGCGACGCTCGGCTCTGGCCGCGGCGCTCGGCGCGCTCGCCCTGGTGCTGGCGGTGCCCAACACCGCGAGCGCCAACGTCCTGCAACTGCTCCCGCAGAACGCCGACGGCCTGGAGCAGAGCTTCTCCCCGGCCTACGACTACGACGGCGACGGCTGCTACGCGACGGCCGCGATCGGCGCCGACGGCACCATCAACCCGGGCCTCAAGCTCGGCGGCGACGTCAACGGCCACTGCCACGACCCCGCGCAGCTCGCCAACGCCAACACCTACTCGCGCGAGAAGTGCAACAACGGCTGGTGCGCGGTGATGTACGCCAGCTACTTCGAGAAGGACCAGGCCACCCTGGGACCGGCCGCGATCGGGCACACCCACGACTGGGAGCACGTCGTGGTGTGGATCAACAACAACGAGGTGCAGTACGTCTCGGTGTCGCAGCACTCCGGCTACCAGGTGGCCGGGCGCTCGTCGATCCGCTTCGACGGCACGCACCCGAAGGTCGTGTACCACAAGGACGGCGTCTCGACGCACTGCTTCCGCTTCGCCAACAACAACGACGAACCGGCCGAGAACGCCACCGGGAACTGGTTCTACCCGCGCCTCGTGGGCTGGGACGGTTACCCGGCCGGCTACCGCGACAAGTTGCTGAGCGCCAACTTCGGCGAGGCGACCATCAAGATCAAGGACGGCGACTTCCAGTGGCACCTGGCCCACTCCATGCCGTCGGGAATCCCCTTCGACCCCAACGCCTGACGTCCCCGCGCCCGGTGTGCCTCCCCTTCGGCGAAGGGGAGGCACACCGGGCGCCCGGTCAGCCCGCCTGCTTCAGGTCGATGATCTTGCGGGTCCGCAGGTCGGACAGGACGTCGATCGTGGTGACCTGGGCGTCGGCGCCGTCGCTCCAGGTGAGGGTGACCCGGTCGGTGGCGTGGCCCGCGCCCGAACCGGTGTAGGAGACCGCCCACTTCACCGGCACGTTCTGCGCGAACAGGATGCCGTCCGCGTGCTGCTGCGCCTCGTACGCGGCGACCTTCCGCTGCGCGTCGGCGGAGAGGTAGAAGGACCGCAGCGCCGTGGCGTTCGCCCCGGCCGCCGGGTCCTCGTTGTCCCAGACGGAGTCGATGTAGGCGCCGTAGAAGTCGGCCACGCGCTGGGTGATGTCCCGCGGGTCGCCCTGAACGCCGGAGACCGCGGCGGTCCGGGCGGTGGGCGCCGTGTGCGCCGTGGACACCGTGTGCGCCGTGGACGCCGAGTGCGCCGCACGGGTCGCGCCGGTACCGGCGAGCGCGGGGGTGACGGCGGCGAGGGAAAGCGCCGCGGCGAAAGCGACGGCGGCGAGAACGGACTTCCGGCTGCGCACACGAATGCTCATGACGAGTAATTCCCCGTTTCATTTCCACCGGGCCATTCCCGGTGTTCGGCACAACTGAAGACCGCCTTCTCCGGACACTGGTTGCACCGCATTCTCGGAATTTACCCGCACCAGAAAGAAGGAAATGGTTGCGCCGAATTTCGGCCGGGCCACCGGCTCGATCCCGTTTCCCCGCCGACCGGGAAACGCCCGCCCTAGACCAGATGGGCGAACACGACCAGGTTCTCGGTGTAGTCCTTCGCCGCGTGGTCGTAGTCCCCGGCACAGGTGATCAGCCGGGCCTCGGCGCGCGGGGTGTCGGCGTACACCCGGCGGCTCGGGAAGTCGTCCTTCTCGAAGGTCTCGGCGCTGTCCACCACGAAGGTCGCGGTCCTGCCGTCGGCCCGCCGCACGGAGAAGCGGTCGCCCGGCCCCAGCGCGTCGAGCCCGGCGAACACGGCCGCCGCCGTCGTCGTGTCCACGTGCCCGGCGATGATCGCGGTGCCCGCCTCACCCGGTGAGGCGCCCCTGCCGTACCAGCCGACGAGGTTCGGATCGTCCGCGGGCGGCGGCCGGAGCCGGCCCGACGGGTCCAGGGAGAGGGTGGTGAACGGGGCGTCCACGTCGATCTTCGGGATGAGCAGCCGGGTCGGGCCGGAGCGGGGCAGGTGCTTGCCCGCCGGATGCGCGGTGGCCGCGGAGTCCCCGGCGCGGGCCTGGTCGGCGCCGCCGGACGACCTGCCGCCGATCATGCCGACGGCCAGGAGCAGCAGGGCGACGCCCCACATCACCATGCGTCCGCCGGAACGCGGGCCGGCCCCGGAGCCGGAGGACGGCGCGGGAGCTGCCATGACGAATCACCTCACTCGGTCGCGGCCTGCGGGGAAGGCGGCCGCCGGCACGGTGTGCGCGGCGGCGGCCCCGTCCCCTGTCTCGAACGTCGGCCGCCGGTCAGGAGGCCCGTGCGGCACCGGTGCGGCGGCGCAGCGCGTAGACGCCGGTGCCGAGGAACGCCACCACGGCGAGACCGCCCGCGGTGACACCGCCGGACGACGGGGCGAGCCCGCCGCCGCCGGTGTGCACGCCGCCGCTGGGCTCGCTCCACGAGTCCTTGCCGCCGCCGCCCTCGGACTCCTTGCCGCCGCCGGACTCCTTGCCGCCGCCGCTGTCGCTCTCCTTGTCCTTGTAGGTCTCCGGGTCGTACTTGCTGTTGTCTCCGCTGTCCGAGCTCCCGTCGTCGACGGTCACCAGGGCGAGGGCGCCGTCACCTGTGGCGTGGGCCCCGGGGGCGGAGAGCGCGAGGGCGGCTCCGGCGACGGCCGTGGCCAGGAAAATGCGGGCAGAACGCATCGGGAAGTCCTTCCGCCGCGGTCCGGGCAGCCGACACTCCATCAGCTGGGATCACCCGGACCCGACATGAACCACCGTCAAGCACCCCCTCCGCCCGCACCATCCGGACCGCCCACCCGGGTTACCCGTGCACCCCGCCCGGCCCCCTCCCGCGTTCCGGGGAACCGGTGGAGGAGCGGCCGGACGGGCCGACCGTGCCGCCTGGTTCCGGGACGGCGAGGGCAACATGATCGGCATCGGGCAGCCGGTCCGCCGAGCGGCGGCGTCCCCGCCGGGCTCGCGACGGCCGGGCGCGGTGGCGCTGGGCTATCGTCGCTCGCGTGAGACTACGCCCCCACCAGCGCGAGGCCGTGGACGCGGTGGTCCGCGCACTGCAACTGCCGGCCGGAGCGTCCCTGCCGCCGCGCGGTCTGCGCACCCAGGTGGTCATGGCGACCGGTTCGGGCAAGACCCTGGTCGCGGTCCGCTCGGCCGAGGAGCTGCGCGCGGGCCGGGTGCTGGTGCTGGTGCCCTCGCTCGACCTGCTCGCCCAGACCGAGGCGGCCTGGCGCGCGGGCGGCCGGTCGGGGCCGATGATCGGGGTGTCCTCGCTGCGCGGGGACCAGGCCGGGTTCCCCAGCACCACGGACGTGGGCGAGCTGGTCGCGTGGGTGCGGCCCTTCGACCGGGTCACCGTCTTCGCGACGTACGCCTCCCTGGGCCTCGGCACCCTGGAGCGCGCGCACGCCGCCGGGCTCCCCGGCTGGGACCTGATCGTCGTGGACGAGGCGCACCGCACGTCGGGCCGGATCGGCAAGCCGTGGGCGGTCGTGCACGACAACACGCGCGTCCCCGCGCTGCGCCGGCTGTACATGACGGCCACCCCGCGCCTGTGGCAGCCGGAGGAGGACGGGCAGGGGGAGGCGCCCGGCGGTCTCGTGGCCTCCATGGACGACGATCCCGACGGGCCGTTCGGGGCGCGCTGTCACACGCTGACGCTGTCCGCGGCGATCGACCGGGGCATCTGCGCGCCGTACCAGGTGGTGTGCGTGGACGTCACCGACACCCGGCTCCAGGCAGCCCAGTTGCTCGGCGCGGAGGGCCGGACGGACGAGCTGCGCGGGGCGCGGCTCGCGGCGCTCCAGGCGGCGCTGGTGAAGGCGTCGGCCGAGGAGGGATTGCGGCGGACGCTGGTGTTCCACCATCTCGTCAAGGAGGCCGAGGCGTTCGCGGCCGGGCTGCCGGAGGTCGCGGCGCGGCTGCACTCGGCCGAGCCGGGCCGCTGTCCGAAAACGGTCTGGGCGGACTGGCTGTGCGGCGACCACGCGCCCGCGCACCGGCGCCGGGTCCTGGAGGAGTTCGCGCGGGTCGGCGCCCCCGGCGGCGGTACGGGCGGCGGTACGGCGCGGCAGGCATTCCTCAGCTCGGTCAGGGTGCTCGGCGAGGGTGTCGACACCAAGCACTGCGACTCGGTGTACTTCGCCGACGTGCGCGGCTCGATGCCCGACCTGGTGCAGGCGGTGGGGCGGGCGCTGCGGGTGCGGCCCGGCGAGGGCAAGACGGCGTCGCTGGTCGTACCGGTGCTGCTGGGGCCGGGCGAGACACCGGACTCCATGCTCACCAGCCGGGCCTACGCGGGGCTCGCCCGGCTCCTGGAGGCGCTGCGCGCCCATGACGCGCGGATCGTGGAGCGGCTCGCCGAACCGCAGGCGCCCAGCCGCTCCCCCAAGGGCCGGGTGCTCGGCGAGGAGGACGAGCGGCTGCCCGGGGTGAGCGCACCCGCGCGGGCGCTGCTGAAGTTCTCGACGCCGCGTGATCCGGCGCGGCTGGCCGCGTTCATCGAACTGCGGGTGATCAACCCCGAGCAGGCCCACTGGCGGCGCGGCGTCGAGGCGTCCGGGCTCTACGCGCGGGCGCACGGCGATCTGCGGGTGCCGTTCACGTTCCGGGTGCCGGGCGGGGAGGCGGCCGAGGAGGCGGGGTGGCCGGGGGCGCTCGCGGGGTTCCCGCTCGGGCAGTGGATCGCGGACGCCCGGCGCCTGCGGTCGCGCGGCACCCTCGACGAGGAGCGGGCCCGCCGGCTGGAGGGGCTCGGCATGGTGTGGTCGCACTTCGACGTGGCGTGGGAGGAGGGGCTGACCGCGGCGCGCGGGTGGGCCGCCGAGCACGGGCATCTGCTGGCGCCGCACGACGCCGTCCACCAGGGGTTCCGGCTGGGGATCTGGCTGAAGAACCAGCGGGCCGCCGCCCGTCGCTCCGCGGAGGACGAGGGCGGGGACGAGGTGCCGGGCGCCCTGACGGCGGAGCGGCGCGAGCAGTTGGAGGAGATCGACCCCGCCTGGTGCCCGGCCTGGCCGGTGGAGTGGCAGCGCGGCTTCCAGCTGACCCGGCTGCATCTGGCGGAGGGCGGTGCGCTGCCCGCCGGGCCGGGTGACGCCGTACGGCAGGGCGAGGACCTCGGGCGGTGGGTGCGGACGCAGCGGCTCGGCTGGGACCGGCTCACCGTCGGCCAGCGGTGGCTGTGCGAACACGTCCTCGGGTTCGGGCCGGCCGACGAGCGGGAGCGGCCCGCGCCGCGGGTGTCGCACGCCGACAAGTGGGCGCTCAACCTGGCCGCCGCCGCGCAGTTCAGGGAGCGGGAGGGGCATCTGAGCGTGCCCCGCAAGCACGTCGAGACGCTGACGGTGGGCGAGGGCGAGCGGCGGGAGATCAAGCTCGGGGCCTGGATCAGCAACCAGCGCGCCCGCGCCGCGACCCTGCCCCCGGACCGGACCCGCGAACTCACGGCCCTGGACATGCGCTGGACGTAACCACCCCACGAACACGAGCCCGGCACCACCGGGACCCGCACCGCCGGACACCGGGTGACCGCGAC
>NZ_JBEZXS010000014.1:103704-172829 GCF_040638185.1 Streptomyces sp. NPDC026672 | reverse complement strand
TACACCAGACCCGCGACACCAGACCCGCGACACCAGACCCGCGACACCAGACCCGCGACACCAGACCCGCGACACCAGACCCGCGACACCAGACCCGCGACACCAGACCCGCCGGGCCGGCGATGCCGGGCCCGGCGGTCGGCCGTGGTCGGCCGTGGTCGGCGGGACGGGAACGGCACCCGGCGGGTGTGTGGCCCGGCGGGTGCCGTTGGTGGGGTCGTGCGTCGTCAGGCGGTTCGGCGGCCCATGCGGCGCAGGACCACGAAGCCCGCGATCACGAGGACCGCGCCGAGCGCGGCGGGCCAGAGGCTGGCGCCGGTCTCCGCGAGTCCGCCCTGGGGCTGGGTCTGGTTGCCGAGGGTCGGGTCGTCCCCCGCGGCGACGGGCGGCTGCGCCGGTACGGCGGCCTGGGCGTCGCCGCCCGTGCCGTTGCCGCCGGCCTCGCCCTGACCGTTCCCTGTTCCCTGGTTCCCAGTTCCCTGACCGTTCCCGCCGCCCTGGCCGGCCGCGGCGGGTGAGGTCGAGGCGAGGACCTCGGGGCCCCCTGCGGCGGGGGCGTCCGCGGGTTCCTCGACCGGTTCGCCGACCGGGGGCTCGGAGGGGTTCTGCGTCGCGGTGTCGCCGGGAGCGGTCTGGTCGCCGTCGCCGGTCGCGGGCTCGGAGGCGGGGGGCTCGCTCGGGTTCTGCTCGGGCTGCTGCGTCTGCTGCCCGCCGGGCTCCTCGCCGGGCTGCTCGCTCGGCTGCTGACCCGGCTGCTCGCTGGGCTGCTCGCTCGGCTGCTGACCCGGTTCGTCGCCCGCGCCCTTGCCGCACGTGCGGCCGGAGTTGATGCAGTCGACCATGTCCGTCATCAGCTTCTCGTCGAAGACGTTGATGAAGTCGCCGTGGTCGGTGACCGGCTTGTGCAGCTGCTCGGGGAAGGAGTCCACCGCGAACAGCGGCACCGTACGGCCGCCGTCGTTCACGCTGGGCCGGTCGACGTCGTAGACGATCCGCTGGACGAGCTGCGGGATCGCCTGGAAGCCCTGCGGGCAGCTCCCGTCGGCGGCGGCGAAGGCCACGTGGGTGCGGTGGTTGGCGCTGTCGATGTTGCGCCCGTCCCAGCAGCTCTGGAACTTGAAGGTCCGCACGACGTCGCTGCCGCCCGGGCACAGCGGGTACTTGTCCTTCAGCTGCCGGTCCTCGAAACCGGTGCAGCTCCAGGAGGCGTTGGCGTTGGCGGGGCCGTTGACGAACGCCTTGGCGTCGCCGGTGATGATGCGCAGCAGCCTCGGCATGGCGGTCACCTTGCCGCGCGGGCTGCCCTCGAAGGTCAGCGTGACCTGCTTCGGCGTGACGATCTGGCCGGCGTTGCCCTCGGTGCCGCCGCCGGGCGCGTCGGCGTCCCGCTCACGGGTGCCGTTCTGGAGGCGCAGCACGGGCCAGTAGTACGTCGACTTGTCGCCCTGGTCCGCGCAGCTGGTCTCGGCGTTCGCCAGGTCGTCGTCGCTGGAGAAGGCGTTGTTGGACTGGTTGCCGACGTAGTCGTGGAAGTGGTGGGCGCCGTTGCTGACACCCGGGGCGACGATGATGTTGTCCGAGTTGAACAGGCCGCCCGCGTTGACGCCGCAGCTGGACGAGAAGGTGCCCCGGGAGGCGTCGGCCTGGCGGGGCGGGTTCTGGGTGTTGGGCTGGACGTTGGTGATGTCGGCGTAGTCCGAGGCGACGGGGCCGTTGCCGGCCTGCCCGCCGTTCTGCCCCTGACCCGCGTCGCCCTGACCCTGCCCCGGGGTCTGCCCCTGGCCCTGGTCCTGGCCCTGTCCTTGGCTCGGCTCCTGGCCCGGCTGGGTCTGGCCGCCCTGTTCCTGGCCGCCCTGCTGCTGCCCGCCGTCGGCGGGCGCCCCGCCCTGGTTGCCGGAGGCGCGCAGCGCGCAGGGCGCCAACTCCTCCAGTCCCTCGGGGCGTTCACCGACGCGGTCGACGGCGCCCGCGATGCGCTCGATGGTCGCGGCGCGCTTGTCCTTGAGCGGGTTCATGATGCTGTTGTCGACGAACCCGGCGTCCTGCTGCTGGGCCCGCGTGGAGTCCTGGAGTTGCTTGTAGGCCACCGCGATCTGCTCGTCCAGCAGGGCGAGTTCACGGTCGACGTCCGGCTTGGCGCCCTCGGGCACGTTCGTCAGCCTGCTGCCGACGTCGGGGCAGTCGACGGTGGCCGCGCCCGCGGCCAGCACCCGCGCGGTCTGGCCCTGCTCCTGCCCCGGGCCGCCTTCGGTGGCCGAGGCGTACACGTTCGCCGCGATCAGACCACCTCCGCCCAGCATCAGTGCGACCGCTGCGAAGGTCGCGCGTCGTGCCCCTGTCGGGCGTCTGCGGCTGTTGCGTCCCACGGAAGTACCCCTGCGTCTTGAGGCCGTCTCGGCATGGAAATCCCCCGCACCCGTACGGAGCCGGGGGCCCGGATGTTCAAACGCCCCGCGGATTCATGCCCACCTCACAAGAAACGCGTGGAGCAGGGCCGTACGAGGAGCATCGGGGGCTGAGCCCTGCGCGGCCACCCGGTCACGATCGGTCATGACCGGTCACACCCGGCGTACACATCGACTCTCGCGTGCATATTTCATGGGAAACTGGTCCGAAACCGGCTGGTGACGGGGCGGCGAGGCGATGACGGATCCGAAGATCGACTACGCGGCGGTGTT
This sequence comes from Streptomyces sp. NPDC026672, assembly GCF_040638185.1. NCBI lineage: Bacteria > Bacillati > Actinomycetota > Actinomycetes > Kitasatosporales > Streptomycetaceae > Streptomyces > Streptomyces sp. NPDC026672. The sequence goes on along the minus strand of NZ_JBEZXS010000014.1, from coordinate 170,151 downwards.
CCAGGCCCTGCCCGGCATGGTGGCGCTGCTGACCCCCGGTCTCGTGTACGCGGACGCCAACGAGGACTTCCTGCGCATGTCCGGGCGCAAGCGGGAGGACATGGTCGGCCGGTACTGGTTCGACATGTTCCCGGACAACCCCGACGCGCCCGAGGCGAACGGCATGCAGAACCTGGAGTCCTCGCTGCGGCGGGTGCTGGCCTCGGGCGAGCGGGACACCATGGCCCTCCAGCGCTACGACGTGCAGGTACCTGGCCGGCCCGACCAGTGGGAGGAACGCTACTGGAGCCCGATCAACGCGCCCGTGCTCGGTCCGGACGGCGAAGTGGTCCTGCTGGTGCACCGGGTCGAGGAGGTCACCGAGCTGATCCGGGCCCGGGAGAGCACCGACGACGGCCGGGCCCAGGTGCTGGAGGCCGAACTGTACCGGCGCGCACGGGAACTCCAGGAGGTCAACGAGCGGTTGCGGCGGGCGCACGCGCGGGAGCGGGAGGTGGCCCTCGCCCTGCAGAACGCGATGCTCCCGGCGCCCCGGCCGGTGGGCCGGCACCGCGCCGCCGTGCGCTACCGGCCGGCGGTCGGCGCGCTGAACGTGTGCGGGGACTGGTACGACCTCGTGGACCTGGTCGGCGGCGACCGCGTCGGCGTCTCGGTCGGCGACGTGGTGGGGCACGGCCTCGAAGCGGCCTGTGTGATGGGGCAGTTGCGCAGCGCGCTGAGCGCCGCGTCCCGGGTCGCGGCGGGACCGGCCCAGGCGCTCGACGTGCTGGGGCGGTACGCGCACGTCGTCGAGGGCGCCGAGTCGGCCACGGCGGCGACGACGTTCATCGACTTCGAGGAGCGCACCGTCACCTACAGCAGCGCGGGCCATCCGCCGCCGGCCCTGGTGCACGTCGACGGGCGGGTGGAGTTCCTCGACGGCGCCACGGACCCGCCGCTCGACGCGCACCCCGAGCCGCGGCCACGGCCCGAGGCGCGGACGGGGTTCGGCGACGGCGCGACGCTCGTCCTCTACACGGACGGACTGATCGAGCGCCGGGACGAGGACGTCGACACCGGGCTCGGCCGGCTCGCCGCCTCGCTGACACGGCACCGCGCGGCCGATCCGGAGACGCTGGCGGACACCGTGCTGCGCGAACTCCTGCCGCCCCAGGGCGCGACGGACGACACCGCGCTGATCGTGCTCCGTCTGTGACCGCCGCCCGGTCGTCAACACTGGCGAATTCACGGGCAATTGACCGGTTGATGGGGCTCCGGAACCGAACGCTACGACGAATGTCACAAACGCGTATCGGACATTTGACGTTCCAACCTTCACGCGGGGTACACAAGTTGGCTAGGTTGACGCCCGGGCCGCACGGCTCCCCCCGGCGAATCCCGTCGGGCCGCGTGGCCTCCGCCGAGTCCGGCGTCATCGACCGACGACCGGAGCCGGGGACCCAACCGACATTGGGGTGAATCGGCCCGACCGCCCGCGAGGGCAGGGGCCGTAGGGCACGCCTTCCGGAATCGACCGCCCGAACCCGACAGCTAACTCGGTAGGCGGAGTACGGAAGGAGTAAGGCCCTCATGGCGGACGACCGCGACGAGGTGCGGCAGCGGATCGACAGCCTGTACGACCGGGCGGAGAACGCGACCGGTAACTACAACGCGACCCGCGCGATGGCGGCGGGGAGCCGGGGACGGGGCGTGCCGCTGCGCAAGCGGCCCGAGGCGCCCGTCGATCCCGACCTGGAGAACATCACCCGCCGGTGGTTCGACTCGGCGCGGGCGAAGCAGGGGCCGACGGTCCCGGCGGCGCTGCCCGCGGACCGCGCGCCCGGCCGGCCGGCGGCCCTGCGGCGGGAACCCGCGGGGCTCGGGCTGCCGGAGCTGACGGCGGGCACGTCCACGGCGGTGCCGGGGCGGGCCGCCGGGGAACTGACGGGCGGGCCCGTCGCGGAGCTGACCGCGGGGCCCTCCGCGGCGGCGGGCGGCCGACCGGTCGCCGCGCTTCCCGCCGTGCCGGGACCGCGAAGGGAACCCGCGGCGCTCGCGGGGTCCGGTACGCCGGGCCGGCCCGCGCCCGCGGTGTACAAGGGACGCAACCAGCGCAAGCTCGCGGCGGCCCGGGAACTGCTGGCGCGCTTCGCCGGGAACGGTCCGGGGCTCGTCGTACGGCCCCCCGCGGAGCTGAGCGTGCCGATGCCTCAGACGGGGCCGCTCGGCACGGACTTCCTGACGGACACGGGCTCCTTCGCCACGGTGTCCGCCACGGACACGGGCACGTTCTCGGTCACGTCCCTCACGGACGGCGAACCGGCCCCGCCCCTGCGGACCCCGGCCCCCCGGACCTGGCCCACGGCGGACTTCCAGTCCTGGCCCACCTCGGACTTCCCACCCGCGCAGACGACCCCCTTCGGGACCCAGCAGGCCCCGCCCGCCACGGACCCCTTCGCGGCCATGCCGATACCGGACACGGCCCCCTTCCCGACCCCGGCCACCCCCACGGGCTTCGCCACGGCCCCCATGCCCGACGCGGCCTACCTCACGACCCCGGCACAGCCCGCCCCGGCCACCGCCGCCCCGTTCGCGGCCATGCCGACCCCGGACACCACCCCCTTCCCGACCCCCGCCCAGCAGGCCCCGGCGGCCACCGCGGGCTTCGCCACCGCCCCCATGCCCGACCCGGCCTACCTCACGGCTCCGGCGCAACCCGCCCCGCCCGCCGCGGACCCCTTCGCCGCCATGCCGAACGCGGTGGCGGCGATGGTCCCCGGCGTCCCCGCGCCGGCCCCGGCCGGCCCCGCGGGCTTCGCCACCGCCCCCATGCCCGACGCGGCCTATCTCGCGGCTCCTGCGCAACCCGCCCTGGCCACCGCGGACCCCTTCGCGGCCATGCCGACGCCGAACCCGGCGTACCCCGTGGCTGCCGGGCAGCCGTTCGGGCAGGCCGTGCCGATGGCCGAGGCGGCTCCTGTCGCGCCCGCGCCGGCCGCCGCCGGTGCCTTCGCCGCCGTACCGATGCCGGACGCGTCCGCCTTCGTGGCGCCCGCCGCACCCGCCCCCGCGGCCGCCGTGCCGTATCCGGACATGGCCGGGTACGCCGCCGCTCCCGGCGCCCTCGCCGGACCGATGCCCGCGGAGGTGGCCCCCGCCGCCGCCCCCGCCGTGGCCGTGAACGCTCCCGGCGTACCCTTGTCCGACAAGGCGGCGAAAGCCGTCGCCTTCGCGCGGGAGCAGGTGGGCAAGCCGTGTCTGTGGGGGGCCACCGGGCCCGACTCCTACGACTACGCGAGCCTCACCCAGGCCGCCTGGCGCGCCGCGGGCGTCGCGCTGCCGCGGTCCGCGCGGGAGCAGGCCGTCGCCGGCACCCCGGTGACGCTCGCCGACCTCCGCGAGGGTGACCTGGTGTTCTTCTTCGACAACGACAGCCACGTCGGCCTCTGCACCGGCAACGGCATGATGGTCCACGCCCCCGGCCCGGGGTCGCTGATCCGCGAGGAGTCGATCTACGGCGCGGGCGAGTCCGCGATCCACCGGGTCGTACGCCCCGTGTGAGTGCCCCACAGTCCGGGTGGGAGACCCCATAAGATCGCCTTATGGGGTCATAGAACAGACCCGCGTACTGACTTAGGTCTACCTTAGTTTAAGCTTCCCGTTCGAGCCGTCCTTTTCTCTCGAAGGGAACCTGATCATGCCGCGCCCCCTGCGGGTAGCCATCGTCGGAACCGGCCCCGCCGGGATCTACGCCGCCGACGCCCTGCTCAAGTCCGAGGCGGCCGCCGACCCCGGCGTGTCCGTCGACCTCTTCGAGCGGATGCCCGCCCCCTTCGGCCTGATCCGGTACGGCGTCGCACCCGACCACCCGCGCATCAAGGGCATCGTCACCGCCCTGCACCAGGTGCTCGACAAGCCCCAGGTCCGACTGTTCGGCAACGTCGACTACCCGCGGGACATCAGCCTCGACGACCTGCGCGCGTTCTACGACGCCGTGGTCTTCTCCACGGGCGCCATGGCCGACCGCGACCTGCCGATACCGGGCATCGACCTGGACGGCTCGTACGGCGCCGCCGACTTCGTCTCCTGGTACGACGGCCACCCCGACGTCCCGCGGACCTGGCCCCTGGAGGCGGAGAAGGTCGCGGTCCTCGGCGTGGGCAACGTCGCGCTCGACGTCGCCCGCATCCTGGCCAAGACCGCGGACGAACTGCTGCCGACGGAGATCCCGCCGAACGTCCACGACGGCCTGAAGGCCAACAGGGCGCTGGAGGTCCACGTCTTCGGCCGCCGCGGCCCGGCGCAGGCGAAGTTCTCCCCGATGGAGCTGCGCGAACTCGACCACTCGCCGAACATCGAGGTGATCGTCGACCCCGAGGACATCGACTACGACGAGGGCTCGATCGAGACCCGGCGCGGCAACAAGCAGGCCGACATGGTCGCCAAGACGCTGGAGAACTGGGCGATCCGCGACGTCGGCGACCGGCCGCACAAGCTGTTCCTGCACTTCTTCGAGTCACCGGCCGAGGTCCTCGGCGAGGACGGCCGGGTCGTGGGCCTGCGCACCGAGCGCACCGCCCTGGACGGCACCGGCAACGTCAAGGGCACCGGCACCTTCAAGGACTGGGACGTCACCGCGGTCTACCGGGCCGTCGGCTACCTCTCCGAGAAGCTGCCGAAGCTGCCCTGGGACATCGAGTCGGGCACGGTCCCTGACGAGGCCGGCCGGGTCGTCGAGGAGAGCGGCGCGCACCTCCGGTCGACGTACGTCACCGGCTGGATCCGGCGCGGCCCCGTCGGTCTGATCGGCCACACCAAGGGCGACGCCAACGAGGCCGTGGCCAGCCTGCTGGACGACCACGCGAACGGCCGGCTGCACACGCCGACCGCTCCGGAGCCGGCCGCGGTCGACGCCTTCCTCGGAGAGCGGGGCGTCCGCTTCACGACCTGGGAAGGTTGGTACCGCCTGGACGCCGCCGAGCGGGCGCTGGGCGAGCCGCAGGGCCGCGAGCGCGTGAAGATCGTCGAGCGCGAGGACATGCTGCGCGAGAGCGAGGCGTAGGTCTCCCGCGCGCTTCCAGGGGCCGGACGGCGTGTGCCGCCGGCCCCTTCGCGCGCTCCGGCGGGCGGCGGGGCGGGACGGCGGCCCGGCGGAACGGCGGGAGTGAACGGGGCCCGCCCCGAGCGGATGGTGGGCGAGCCCCGTTCGGCGCCCCATTGTCGTGGACCGGACAGGAGAGCGGCACGCGTGAACCGCGGTCGCCAGGAGTGCGGCGCGCACACCCCGGGTGCGGCGTCCGCACCCCGTGCGAGAGGGCCCGAGGGGCAGGTCACGGGCCCCCGCCCGAAGGATCACGGTCCGCGGCGGTGATACTGGGAGGCGCACGACACCCCCGTCCGCAGATTGGCTCATGTCGAACTCCGCCACCGACAGCCCCCCGGCCCCCAGCACGATGTGGGCGGCCCGCGGCCGCCGCACCGACACCGACACCGACACCGACACCGACACCGAGGACGTTCTCCGCCGGCAGCTCGGCCGGCTCAAGGAGAGCGGCGTCCTCGACGACTTCACCGAGCCGCCCGTGCCCGACGGCACGGCCGAGCGGGTCTTCGAGGCCCGCTGGCGCGTCGCCGGCGACGTCACGGTGCGCGCCCGCCTGACGCTCGTACCGCCGCGGGACGACGAGGACGGCCCCGGCTGGCGCCTCGTGGCCGAGGCGGAGCGGCCCTGGGACGAGCGGTGGCCGTCGCCCGCCACCCTGTTCTGGCCCGAGGACGACACCGCCTGGGACCGTCACCACGCCGTCGCGGACCTGCGGCTGCGCGGGGTCAACGCGCTGCCGGCCGACGAGCGGGCCATGCGGCGCGTGCTGCGGAGCGCCGCACGCGACTCCTGGGCCGTCAACCTCGTCGTGCACGAGGCCATGACCCCCGACGAGGCGGGCCGGCTGCCCCTCGCCCGGCTGCTGCCGCCCGGACTGCGGCACCGGGTGGTGGAGCACCGGGCGGCGCCGCAGCAGCTGCGGGCCGTGAACTGGGCGCTGCGCGACCTCGGGGTGGAGGTGCCGCGCGGCGGGGCGGTGCTGCTGCCGCCCGATCCGGCGCCGAAGGGGTACGACACCGGGGCGTACGCGGTGCGCAGCGTCTTCCTCGACGGCTCGGAACCGGCCGAACTCGTCGACGTGCTGCGGAGGTTCACCGCCCTGCCCGGACCGCTGCCGAGGGACGCCGAGGCGGCCCTGACCGACCTGCGCGAGAACTGGACCCTGATGACCCTGGAGGAGGAACTGGCCCGCGCGCGCGGGCTGGTGACGATGTACGCCGAGGCGCTGGAGGCGATGACCAGGTCCCGGGACCTGTACCGGGAGGCCGCCGAGCGGGCGCAGGAGGCGCTGGCCGCGTACCAGGACCTGCCCGCCGCCCCGGCGACCGGGCCCGCGGCCCGGCCCGCCTCGCCGTTGCAGCAGCTGACGCGGTCCTTCGGCCGGCTGCGGGGCGCGGGCAGGCCGGACGGCTCCGGGGGTGACGGGGCCGTCGGCGGGGTGAACGAGCCGTCGTGACGGGAAGACGAGGGGCAGGGACCGCGCCGGTGCTCCCCTCACGACAGGAGAACTCATGGACACGACCACCGTGCTGGTGATCGCCGCCGTCCTCGCCGCGGGTGTGCTCGCCGTGGCCGTCTGGGTGCTGGTGCGCCTGGTGCGCGCCCGCCGCGACCTGCGCCGCGCCGGGCTGCCGACCGGCCCGCGCTGGATCTTCTGGGGCGCCGTCCTCTACCTGGTGCTGCCGACCGACCTGCTGCCCGACCCGGTCTACCTCGACGACATCGGTGTCCTCCTGCTCGCCCTGCGCTCCCTGCGCACACCCCGCCCCCTCCCGACGGACGACCCCGGCCTCTGAGACGGCCCCGCCGCACCTGCCTCCGCGAAGCCCCCGTGTCCCCCGTCCGGGGCACCCGATACCGGCGTTCACCCCCCGGACGTCTGTGCCCGGCGCCCGTGTCCCGCCGTCGGCGTGGACGTGTGTGCGGGCGGCCGGGTCCGCCGGGGCGGCGGCGCGCGGCCGTCGTCCCTCGCCGCTCGTCACACGTCACCCTGTGCCACGCCCTCGCCTCGTGCGGCCGGGCAGTGTAGACATGGCACATGGTCCGACTGCACGGCCGGTCCGACGCCCGGCCGACCCGTCGTCCCAGGAATCCGTACGCCCCGCCGGACCAGCGGCGGCGGGACGGAACCGGGCCGCGCGCCACGGCCGGGAGGTTGCGGTCGGCCCTGAGCGGACGCAGCCTCGCCGGACAGGTGTTCGTGCTGCAAGTGGTGATCGTGCTGCTCCTGGTCGTGTCCGCCGCGGTGGCCCAGGTGCTCCAGGTCCGGCACGACAGCGGTCTGGAGGCCCGCAACCGCACGCTCGCCGTCGCCGAGACCTTCGCCAACGCGCCCGGCACGGTGGCGGCGCTGCGCAGCCCCGACCCCACGGCCGTGCTCCAGCCGAAGGCCGAGGCCGCCCGCAAGGCGACCGGCGTGGACGTCATCGTCGTCATGAACACCGAGGGCATCCGCTACACGCACCCCAAGCCGGACCGCATCGGCAAGAAGTTCGTCGGGACCATCGCGCCCGCGCTGGCCGGACGCACCGTCACCGAGGAGATCAACGGGACCATCGGACGGGTGATCCAGGTGGTGGTGCCGGTCAAGGCTCCCGACGGGAAGGTCGTCGGCCTGGTGTCGTCCGCGATCACCGTCCAGCACGTGGGCGGCACCACCAGGCAGCAGCTCCCCCTGCTGCTCGCCGCGGCCGCCGCCGCGCTCGCCCTGGCCACCGGGGGCACCGCCCTGGTCAGCCGGCGCCTGATGCGGCAGACCCACGGCCTCGGCCCGCACGAGATGACCCGGATGTACGAGCACCACGACGCGGTGCTGCACTCGGTGCGCGAGGGTGTCCTCATCGTCGGCGGCGAGGGCCGGCTGCTGCTCGCCAACGACGAGGCGCACCGCCTGCTCGACCTGCCCGCGGACGCCGAGCACCGCACGGTCCTCGACCTCGGCCTGGACACCGACACCGCCGGCCTGCTCGCCTCGGGGCGGGTGGCCACGGACGAGGTGCACCTGGTCAAGGACCGGCTGCTGGCCGTGAACCAGCGGCCGACCGATCTGCGCGGCGGGCCGCCCGGCAGCGTCACCACGCTGCGCGACTCCACCGAGCTGCGCGCCCTGTCCGGCCGCGCGGAGGTGGCCCGCGAACGCCTCGACCTGCTGTACGACGCCGGGGTCATGATCGGCACCAGTCTGGACGTGACCCGCACCGCCGAGGAGCTGGCGGAGCTGGCCGTGCCCCGGTTCGCGGACTTCGCCACGGTGGACCTGTACGACGCCGTGCTGCACGGCGAGGAGCCGCAGCCCGGCGACCCGGTGCGCCGGGTGGCCTTCGGCGGCATCCGCAAGGACCCCCCGCTGTACCCGTTGGGCGAGCGCATCCGCTTCGTGGCGACCTCCCCGCAGGCGCGCAGCCTGGACCTCGGGCTGTCCGTGGTGGAGCCCCGGCTGGGCGAGGCGCCGGGCTGGTTGGCCCAGGACCTGGACCGCACCGGGCAGGTCGTGGGCTACGGCATCCACTCGCTGATGACCGTGCCGCTGCGGGCGGGCAGCCTCGTCCTCGGGGTGGTCAACTTCTGGCGGGCGGAGAAGCCGGAGCCGTTCGACCGGGAGGAACTGGCCCTCGCCGAGGAACTGGTGGCCCGGGCGGCGGTCTCCATGGACAACGCCCGCCGCTACACCCGCGAGCACAGCCTGGCGGTGACGCTCCAGCGCAGTCTGCTGCCACGCACGCTGCCCGAGCAGGGCGCGCTGGAGATCGCGTACCGGTATCTGCCCGCGCAGTCGGGCGTGGGCGGCGACTGGTTCGACGTGCTGCCGCTGTCCGGCGCCCGGGTGGCCCTGGTCGTCGGGGACGTGGTGGGCCACGGGCTGCACGCCGCCGCGACGATGGGCCGGCTGCGCACGGCGGTGCACAACTTCTCCTCGCTCGATCTGCCGCCCGACGAACTCCTCGGCCTGCTGGACGAGTTGGTGGGCCGTATCGACCAGGACGAGACGCCCTCGGACGGCGGCGCGGCGATCACCGGGGCCACCTGTCTGTACGCGATCTACGACCCCGTCTCGCGCCGCTGCACCGTGGCCCGGGCCGGCCATCCGCCGCCCGCGCTGGCCCTGCCGGACGGCACCGTGACCTACCCCGAGGTGCCCGTGGGCCCGCCGCTGGGCCTGGGCGGGATGCCCTTCGAGACGGCCGAGCTGGAACTGCCCGAGGGCAGCCGGCTGGTGCTGTACACGGACGGTCTCGTGGAGGACCGCACGCGGGACATCGACGTCGGGCTCCACCTGCTGCGCTCCGCCCTGGAGCAGGCGGGCGGCTCGCCCGAGGAGACCTGCCGGACGGTCCTGGAACGGCTCCCGGCCCGGCCCAACGACGACGTCGCCCTGATCGTCGCCCGCACCCGCGTCCTCGGCCCCGAGCAGGTCGCCGAGTGGCTGGTGCCCTCCGACCCGGCGGCGGTGTCGGAGGTGCGGGCCGCCGTAACCCGGGAGCTGACGTGCTGGGGCCTGGAGGACCTGATGTTCACCACGGAACTGGTCCTGAGCGAGCTGGTCACCAACGCGATCCGCTACGGCCGGGCGCCGGTGGGCGTGCGGCTGCTGCGCGACCGCGCGCTGATCTGCGAGGTCTCCGACACCAGCACCACCTCCCCGCACCTCAGGTACGCGGCGAGCACCGACGAGGGCGGGCGCGGGCTGTTCCTGGTCGCGCAGCTCGCCGACCGCTGGGGCACCCGCTACACCCCCTCCGGCAAGATCATCTGGGCGGAGCAGTCGCTGCCGGGCACGCCGGGCGCCAGCCGCTGATCCGCCGCCGGACCCGCGGGTCAGCCGAGGGCGCGGTCCAGGTTGAAGGCCGCGCTGATCAGCGAGAGGTGGGTGAACGCCTGCGGGAAGTTGCCCTGTTGCTCCCCGGTGCGGCCGATCTCCTCGGCGTAGAGGCCGAGATGGTTGGCGTAGGTGAGCATCTTCTCGAAGGCCAGCCGGGCCTCGTCCAGGCGTCCGGCGCGCACCAGCGCCTCGACGTACCAGAAGGAGCAGATGGAGAACGTGCCCTCGTCGCCGCGGAGTCCGTCGGGGCTGGCCTGCGGGTCGTAGCGGTAGACCAGGGAGTCGGAGACCAGGTCCTCGGTGAGCGCGTCCAGCGTGGACAGCCACTTGGGGTCGGTCGGCGCGATGAACTTGGCGAGCGGCATCATCAGGACGGCCGCGTCGAGGACGTCGCTGTCCTCGTACTGGACGAAGGCGCCGCGCGTGGGCGACCAGCCGCGGTCCATGATCCGGCGGTAGATGGTGTCGCGGCACTGCTGCCAGCGGGGCAGGTCGGCGGGGAGTCCGCGGCGGTGGGCGAGCCGGACGGCCCGTTCGATGGCGACCCAGCACATCAGGCGCGAGTACAGGAAGGTGCGCCGGCCGCCCCGGGTCTCCCACACGCCCTCGTCGGGCTGGTCCCAGTGGTCGCAGACCCAGCCGACGAGTTGGCACACGTCGTCCCACTGGCTGCTGGAGATGGGCTGGGCCCACTTGTCGTAGAGGTAGACGGAGTCGATGAGGGCGCCGTAGATGTCGAGCTGGAGCTGGCCCGCGGCGTTGTTGCCGACCCGCACCGGCGCCGAGCCGTGGTGCCCCTCCAGGTGCGGGAGCACACGCTCGGGCAGGTCGGTGCGGCCGTCGATGCCGTACATGATCTGCAGCGGGCCCGCGGCGCAGCCGTCGCCGTGGCTGATGTGGGTGGTGAGGAACCGCATGAACGCCTCGGCCTCGCCGGTGAAGCCCAGCCGCAGCAGCGCGTACACGCAGAACGCGGCGTCGCGCACCCACACGTAGCGGTAGTCCCAGTTGCGCTCGCCGCCCGGCTGCTCGGGCAGGCTGGTGGTCGGCGCGGCGACGATGGCGCCGGTCGGGGCGTAGGTGAGGAGCTTCAGGGTGAGCGCGGAGCGGTGGACCATCTCCCGCCAGCGGCCCCGGTAGCGGGACTGGTGCAGCCAGCGCCGCCAGTAGGCGACCGTGGCGGCGAACTCGGCCTCGGCCTCGGCGTGGGCGCAGCCGCGCGGGGTCACGGTGTCGCCGACCTGGTCGAGGGCGAACACGGCGGACTCGCCCTCGGTGAGCTTGAAGTCGGCGCGGGCGTCCCGGTCGTCGCACTCCAGGGCGACGGTCGAGGTGAGCGCGAGGGAGCGCTGCGCGGAGTCGAAGACGACGGTGCCGTCCGGGGTGGTGCGCAGGGTGTGGGGGTCGGCGCCGTAGTTGAAGCGGGGGGCGACCTCGACGCGGAAGGGGACGGTGCCGCGGACGCACAGCACCCGGCGGATCAGCCGGTGCCGGCCGGCCTCGGCCGTGCTCTCGGGTTCGCCGACGACGGGCATGAAGTCCTGGACCTCGCCGACGCCCTCCTCGGTGAAGAAGCGGGTGATCAGGACGTTGGTCTCGGGGAAGTAGAACTGCTTCGCGCGGGCCGGGACGGAGGCGGCGAGCCGGAAGGAGCCGCCGCGTTCGGCGTCCAGGATCGCCGCGAAGACGCTGGGGTCGTCGAAGGAGGGGCAGCAGTACCAGTCGATGGTGCCGTCGCTGCCGACCAGGGCGACGCTGCGCAGGTCGCCGATGAGTCCGTGCTCGGCGATCGGCAGGTAGCGGGTGTGTCCGGGTGTGTCCTGCGGGCGCGGTGTCCGGTCCATCGCGGCAGCCTCCCCGGTGACGGGTGTGCGGGCTGCCTCCAGCTTAGGAGCGCCCGCGTGCTCCGGCACGGGAGGCCCCGGGATGCAGGGCGGGCCGCGGCGGGGAATCGTGAGAGTGTGCCCCGGCTCTCGCGGCACGGGGACCTCCGCCGCTCCACGGTCCCGAGGAGGAGACACCATGGCGACGTCACAACCCGAAGAAGCGTCCAGGTCGGCGGCCGACGACCGCTGCACCCCCGACGCCCTGCTGCACACCGCCCCCGGCGGGGTCTCCGCGGAGGACCTGGTCCTCGCCACGGGCCGGGACATCACCCCGGCCAGCCTGGCGTGGGCCCGCCGCAAGCTGGAGACGGAGGGGCCGTCCGCGGTCGAGCGGCTGCTGCCCTAGAGCCCGGCCGGACACGGGAGTCGCCCCGGGGCGGCGCCCGCACCAGGGGCCGCCCGCACACCCTCACGGAGAGCGAGCGAGTGGTCACGCTTCGACGTGGCACGGGATGGTCACCCGTTGACCCTTTCGCGGAGCGTCCCGGTGCTGACAGACTCCGCGGGTGCCCGACTTCGACTTCGACATGCTCGTCATCGGATCCGGACCCGGTGGCCAGAAGGCCGCCATAGCCGCGGCCAAGCTCGGCCGCCGGGTCGCCGTCGTCGACCGCCCCGACATGGTCGGCGGGGTCTCCATCCACACCGGCACCATCCCCTCCAAGACCCTGCGCGAGGCGGTGCTGTACCTCACCGGTCTCACCCAGCGCGATCTGTACGGGCAGAGCTACCGCCTGAAGGAGGACATCACCGTCGCCGACCTCACCGCGCGCACCCAGCACGTGGTCGGCCGCGAGGTGGACGTCATCCGCAGCCAGCTGTCCCGCAACCACGTCTCCCTGTACGGCGGCACGGGCCGCTTCGTCGATCCGCACACGGTCGCCCTGGTCGAGGCGAGCGGCCGGGAGCGGCTGCTCAGCGCGGAGCACGTCGTCATCGCCACCGGCACCCGGCCGGCCCGCCCGGACAGCGTGGAGTTCGACGGGCGGACCATCATGGACTCGGACAACGTGCTCTCGCTGGAGCGGGTGCCGCGCTCCATGGTGATCGTCGGCGCCGGCGTGATCGGCATGGAGTACGCCAGCATGTTCGCCGCGCTGGGCAGCAAGGTGACCGTCGTCGAGAAGCGTCCGGGCATGCTGGACATGTGCGACGTCGAGGTCATCGAGTCACTCAAGTACCACCTGCGGGACCTCGCCGTGACGTTCCGCTTCGGGGAGACCGTGGCGGCCGTCGAGCGCCACCAGAGCGGCACGCTCACCGTCCTGGAGAGCGGCAAGAAGATCCCCGCCGACACGGTGATGTACTCGGCCGGCCGGCAGGGCCTGACCGACGGCCTCGACCTGGACAGGGCGGGGCTGACCGCCGACCGGCGCGGCCGGATCACCGTGGACGAGCACTTCCGCACCGAGGTGCCGCACATCTACGCCGTCGGTGACGTCATCGGCTTCCCGGCGCTCGCGGCGACCTCGATGGAGCAGGGCCGGGCGGCGGCGTACCACGCCTGCGGGGAGCCGGTCGGCCGGATGCACAACCTCCAGCCCATCGGCATCTACACCATCCCCGAGATCAGCTTCGTCGGGCGGACGGAGGACCAGCTGACCGCGGACAGCGTGCCGTTCGAGGTGGGCATCGCCCGCTACCGGGAGCTGGCCCGGGGCCAGATCATCGGGGACTCGCACGGCATGCTGAAGCTGCTGGTCTCCCCCGAGGACCGCACGCTGCTCGGGGTGCACTGCTTCGGCTCCGGCGCGACGGAGCTCATCCACATCGGCCAGTCGGTGATGGGCTGCGGCGGTACGGTCGACTACCTGGTGGACGCCGTCTTCAACTACCCGACGCTCGCCGAGTCCTACAAGGTGGCCGCGCTCGACGCCACCAACCGGCTGCGCCAGATCGACCGGATGGAGGACTGACCGGCCGACCGCGGCCGAGGGGCCGGGCGACCGGGTCGACCGGCCCCTCGAACAGCGTTCAAACGGCCGGGACTTGGGCCGGCCTGCGGGAGCGGAGATTTCCCGCTGGTCAATCTTGCACGGGGGCGGGGTGCCGCTATCATCGCACCCACACGCGGTGTGACCGTCCGCCGACGCAGGGCTGAACGGCGCGCACCTCGCCCTACCTTCACCCTGGCCGGCTCCTGACCCGAGGCCATCCCTCTCCGGGTTCGAGGCGGTCCCGCAGCACCCCCCACACGTACGCCGCCGGGGCGGCCCGCCCGTGCGCCGTGCATGACCGGAAAGCAGCGCGACCTATGAGCAACAACAGGGGCAGAGGGCTGCAGTCCGGTGCCCTCGGGACGCTCGACACGGTGGTCATGGCCGTCGCCGGCAGCGCACCCGCGTACTCGCTCGCCGCGACCACCGCGGTGCTGGTCGGCGCGGTGGGACTGGCGAGCCCCGCGGCGCTGCTGTACTGCGCGGTCCCGATGCTGGGCATCGCCCTGGCGTTCAGCCGCCTCGGCCGCATCGACGTGAACGCGGGCGCCAGTTACTCCTGGGTGGGGCGCACCCTGCACCCGTTCCTCGGCTTCCTCAGCGGCTGGGCGCTGGTGGTCTCGACGACGATCTTCATGGTGGCGGGTTCGCTGCCCGCCGGGTCGATGACGCTGGCGCTGTTCGACGCGGACCTGGCCGACGACACCGCCCTGTCGACGGTGGTCGGCGCCGGGTGGTTCCTGCTCATGCTCGCCGTGGTGCTGGGCGGCGCCCGGCTCACGGTGCGCGCGCAACTGCTGATGTCCGGGGTCGAGTTGGCGCTGCTCGCGCTGTTCGCCGTGCTCGCGGTCGTGCACGGCGGCGAGGGCCGCGCGTTCGACTGGTCGTGGCTCGGCCTCGGCCGGTTCGACGGGCTGGCCGGGTTCGCCTCGGGGGCGCTGATCGCCGCGTTCTACTACTGGGGCTGGGACGTCAGCAGCAACCTCAGCGAGGAGACCCGCAACAGCCGCCGTACGACGGGACTCGCGGGCCTGATCGGTCTCGGCGTGGTGTTCCTGCTGTTCGAGGTGTTCACGATCGCGGTGAACATCGTCCTCACACCGGGGCAGATCGCGGCGAACGAGGCCAACGTGCTGGCGGTGCTGGGCGAGGAGGTGTGGCCGGGCTGGGGCGGCCGGCTGATGGTCGTCGCCGTGATGCTGTCCACGATCGCCACGCTGGAGACGACGCTGATCCAGGCCACGCGCTCGCTGTTCGCGATGGGCCGGGACCGGACGATGCCCTCGGCGCTGGGCCGGGTGCACCGCACCTGGAACACGCCGTGGGTGGCGCTCACCGTGGTCGGCGTGGTGGCCATGGTGCTGTTCATCGCCTCCAACGCGCTGGGCACGGTGGGCGACATCGTCTCCGACGCCGTCGCGGCGATCGGCCTCCAGATCTCCGTCTACTACGGTCTCGCGGGGCTCGCGGTGGTGGTCGCGTACCGCAAGGTGCTGCTGAAGTCCCCCGCGAACTTCCTGCTCGGCGGGGTGTGGCCGCTGTTCGGCGCCCTGTTCATGTTCTGGATCCTCGTCGAGTCGCTGGGCGAGCTGAGCGCGGCGTCCGTCGCCATCGGCCTCGGCGGCCTCGCGGCGGGCCTGGTCCCGATGTTCTGGTACTGGCGGCTGGGCAGCGGCTACTACCGGCCGGCCCGGCTCGACGCCAGCCGGACCGTCGAGGCGGGCTACCACCCCGCCGAGCACGTGAGCGAGCGCTCCCGGGTCCACGAGGGCCTCCCCACCGATTTCTGATCCGGAGGGGACAGTCCGATGGCGCGCGACCGCTTCGCCCCCGACTTCGATCCCGACTGCGGGGACGCACCGCTCACCTCGGCCCGTCAGGACATCGTGATCGGCCGCTGGCAGGGCGTCAGGGACCTGCTGCGGGTGACGGGTGCCGACTGGGTGGCGCGGGGGCACCGGGTGCGGCTGCTGGCGCAGGCGTGCACGGACAGCACGACGGTGGAGTCCTGGCTGGCCGCCGAGCCGAACAGCGCGGACGCCCAGGTGCTGCGCGCGGCGACCGAGACGGCGCGGGCCTTCACGCTGGCGATCGCCGCGGGCCGGGGCGGGCCGATCGACCGGGAGCGGATCGACTCCGCGGTGCTCGCCTGTCTGCGGGCCACCGAGTCCTGGCCGGACGACCCTACGCCGTGGATCTCGCTGATCTCGGTGGCGCGGCTGTACCCGTCGGGGGTGCGGCGGCAGGAACTGGCGCGCTGGTGGGACGAGTTGCACCGGCGCGACCCGTACAGCACGGAGGGCCACCTCCAGGTGCTGCACTACTACTCGGCGCGCTGGCACGGCACCCACGGGCTGATGTACGACTTCGCGCGCGACGCGGCGGGGGTGGCGCCGCCCGGCTGCGCGCTGCCGGTGCTGGTGCAGTACGCGCGGGTCGAGGAGTACCGCTACGCGCTGGACGCCGCGCAGGGGCGGCAGTCGGCGACGGGGCTCGGGGCGCACTGGGACGGCGACGCCGCGGTGAGCGACGTGCGGCGCACCTGGCACCGCTGGGTCACCGGGCGGGGCAACGCGGCCGTGGCCCCTGGCGAGCTGCGCGACTTCAACTGCCTGGCGCACGCGGCCTGTCTGGCGGGGCTCCCGGACATCGCGTCGGCCCTGCTGCGGACGCTGGGGCGCAGGGCGACGCGGACACCGTGGTCGTACACCGGGGACCCGGAGAAGCAGATCGTGAAGTGGCGCAGGGACCTGGGGCTGCGGCGCTGAGGCGGTGCGGCGGTGGGGCGCCGGGGGTCCCGGAACCGAGGGCGGGGCTATTCCCGTTCGGCGGGGCGGGCGAGGCCCGCGCTCCACTTCTCCTCGATGCGGCCGAGCTTCCACACCAGCAGGGCGACGATCCAGGTGGCGAGGAAGAGGCCGACGATGACGAAGCCGATGACGTTGAGGTCGAGTCCGGCGATCCAGTCCCAGAAGGCGCCGTGCAGGCCGAGGCGGTCGGCGAGGAGGCCGAGGAGCTCGACGGTGCCGATGATCAGGGCCACGGCGACGGACAGCCCGGTGATGGTGAGGTTGTAGTAGACCTTGCGGACGGGCTTGGAGAAGGCCCAGCCGTAGGCGAAGTTCATGAACGAGCCGTCGACGGTGTCCAGGAGCGCCATGCCGGCGGCGAACAGCACGGGCAGGCAGAGGATCGCGTACCAGGGCAGTCCGGAGGCGGCGCCGGATCCGGCGAGCACCAGCAGGGCGATCTCGGTGGCCGTGTCGAAGCCGAGGCCGAACAGCAGGCCGAGCGGGTACATCTGCCAGGGCTTGGTGACGGACCTCGTGACGCGGCCGAGGAGGCGGTTCATGAAGCCGCGGTTGTCGAGCTGCTCCTCCAGGGCGGCCTCGTCGAAGTGGCCGGTGCGCATGCGGCGGAACACCTTCCAGATGCCCACCAGGACGACCAGGTTGATGACGGCGATGAGGTAGAGGAAGGCCCCGGAGACCGTGGTGCCGACGAGGCCGGTGACGTCGTGGAGCCGGGAGCCGTCGTCGCGGACCGGTGCGGCGAGGGCCTTCACGCCGAGGGAGAGCAGGAGGGCGAGGCCGAAGACGACGCTGGAGTGGCCGAGGGAGAACCAGAAGCCGACGGAGAGCGGCCGCCGGCCCTCGCCCATCAGCTTGCGGGTGGTGTTGTCGATGGCCGCGATGTGGTCGGCGTCGAAGGCGTGCCGCATGCCCAGGGTGTACGCGGTGACGCCGATGCCGACGCCGAAGGACTTGGTGCCGATGCTGTGGTGCTCGGGCGCGACGATCGCGACGAGGGTGAACCAGCCGACGACGTGGAGGGCGAGCACGAAGGCGGCCATGCCGCCGACGCCGGTCCACTCCTGCCGTGTCATGGAGCCGCGGACGCGGTGCCAGGCCGAGCGCGTCGGGCCGGCCCGGCCGGGGAGGGAGGCGGGGGCGTCGGGGGCGGCCGTCATGTGGGGGTTTTCCTCCGTGCGGTGGTGCGGGGCCGGCCGCGTCGGCGGCCACACGCCATCCTCCCGTACCTGCAACTCGTTCGCAGTAAGGCCGGGTAAAGCCTGGGTCAGACCTTTCCCACACAGGGGGAAAGTCGCTCCGGAGGCCCGGCGGACCCATAGATCGTCTACACTCGCGTAGTCGGTCTACAGTCGCGTAGTCGGAATGTAGACCGACCGTCCGGTCGTCGGCCGTCCGGTCGTCCGTCGTCCAGTAACGCAGTGAGGGGTGCCGTGAGCCGGGAGAGTGCCGCCGAACTGGCGATCGGTGCCGCGCTCGGCGCGTGGGCGGCGTTCGCGGTGCTGGCCATGGTGGTCGTCGGCGGCGACGGCGCCCCGCTGTACCTGGACGACGGGCTGCTGCACTGGTCCCTCGCCCACCGTCCCGACGCCGTGGTGGCCGCGGCCCGGGGGCTGACGGCCACCGGGACCGGCGTGGTCCCGTACGCGCTGGTCCTGGCGGCGGGGGCGGCCACCGGGCGGACCCCCCGGCGGCGGTTCGCGGCGGCGCTGCTCGGCGCCGTCCTGCTCGGCGCGGGCCAGGCGGCACGGTACGGCGTGATGGAGCTGATCCACCGGGCCCGCCCGGACCGGGCGTACTGGCAGGCGCACGCCTCGGGCTGGTCGTTCCCCTCGGGCCACACCACCACCGCGGCCCTGACGGCGGGCCTGGTGATCCTGGCGCTGTCCCTGCGCGGGCCGCGCGGCGGACGCCCCCTCTGTGTGGCCGCCGGCTGCTGGGGCGTCCTGGTCGGTCTGACCCGTGTCTACCTCGGCGTCCACTGGTTCACGGACGTGGTCGGCGGCTGGCTGTTCGCCCTGGGCTGGCTCGGCCTGTGCGGCTGGATCCTGACCCGCGCCCCTTCTCCGCGCCCCGCCTCCCGCACGAGGTCCACGGGCGACGTCATGGGCCCGCCGCCGGGGTGACGTAGTACAGGCGCAGCCCTTCGAGGGGTACGGAGGTCCAGTCGCGGGTGTAGCCGGGCGGGCGTCCCTCGGGGACGGCCAGGTGCGCGACCGGTGTGCGGCGGGCGGTGCGGGCGATCTCGGCCGGGGTGGTGTTGGCGTTGTGGCCGCCGGTCGCGCCGGAGGCGCAGCCGGCGTAGTAGGCGACGGGTACGGCGTCGTGCCCGGTGAGCAGACAGGGCGGGCGCACGCCCCGGTCGTGCAGGGCGGCGGCGATGCGGGCCCAGGCCCGGTGGGCGGCCGTGGTGCGGTCGACGGTGTGGACGAGGACGGCGAACTGGACCGCGAGGTGCCCGGCGAGCCCGAGGGCGAGCAGGGTGACCGTCACCGGGCGCGGCACGGGAGCGGTGCGGGTGGCGAGGTGGGTGAGCGCGTCGGCCACGGGCACGGCGAGCAGCGCGTAGGCGGGCAGCAGGAAGCGGGGCGCCGCGTACGCGATGAGCAGCAGGTAGGGGACGGCGGCCGTCGCCGCGCAGGCCAGCGGCAGCAGGGTGGGCGCGGTGCGGCGGGCCCGGACGGCGACGGCCAGGCCGGTCGCGGCGAGCACCGGCAGCACGAACCACCAGAGCGTGACCGCCGGGTGCGGCAGCGGCCCGGCGCACGGCCGGCAGAGCGTCCGTCCGGCCAGGCCGCGCAGCTGGTCCAGGACCGCGAGGTGTCCGTCGAGGCCGCCCTGGATCGCGGCCCCGTCGGCCAGCCGCCGCATCGGGCCGCCGAAGGAGACGTACGCCTCGACGACCCACTCGGCGGCCCCGGTGACGAGCCCGGCGAGCAGCGCGGCCAGGTGGCGCCACGCCCTGCGGCACAGGGCGAGGGCGAGCAGGGGCAGGACCGTCCAGACCGCGTCGGTGGGCCGCATCCAGGCCATCAGCGACGTGCTCGCGGCCAGCCCCCACAGGGCCCGCCGGTCGGTGGCCGCGCGCAGGAAGCAGCCGACGGCGGTGAGCGCGCCGACGGCCACCCAGTAGTTGGGCATGGCCTGGGGACCGTAGAACAGCGTGATCCACAGCGAGGCGAACAGGGCGCCCGCCAGGGCGAGGACGCGCGCCGGGAACAGGCCCCGCCAGGCGCGCAGCGCGAGGAAGAGGGCGAGGCCGGAGAGGACGGCGAGGAAGCAGCGCAGCAGCACCGTGGACGAGGACCAGGCGGTGACGGGGGCGACGAGCAGGGAGGTCCCGCGGGCGCGGGGCGCGCTGAAGAAGGCCGCCGGGGCGTGGGAGCCGATCTGGCTGACGTACACGGTCTCGTCCCAGCCGAGGCCCATGCCGGGGCGTACGAGCAGGAGTTGGGCCAGGGTGAAGGCGGCGGCGACGGCCGCGAGGGGGAGGCGCTCGCGTGCGGGGCGGGGACCGGCGGAGCGGTCGCGCGCGGCGCCGCGGCGGGTCCCGGCGGGGGTGCCGTACGCGCTGCGGGCCATCGTCCGCCCCCTTCCCCCACGGCTCGTAGGGCGTCGGACACCCGTCGGCCCTGAGCACCCGGGGTGATAATTGGAGGAAACATCGCCAAACTACCCATAATGGTCGGGGTTTGTCGTGCCGGCTCCGCCATGCGCCTGACGGCCCCGCCCGCTGTACCGTGGGCACATGGCCGGCACGGATCCCCGCGGGAGGGCACGGCGTGGCGCGGGGGAGCTGGAGGGCGCGGTGCTGGCCTCACTCTGGGCGACCGAGCGACCGCTGACCCCGGCGGAGGTCCGCACGGCGCTCGGCGACGGCCTCGCCTACAACACCGTGCACACGATCCTCAAGCGGCTGTACGACAAGGGGCTCGTCCTGCGGGACGCGGACGGGCGGCGCGGGGCCTACCGCCCCGCGGCGGACGCGGCCGAGCTGACCGCCCGGGCCATGCACGAGGCGCTGGACCGGGGGCCCGATCCGGTGGCCGCGCTGCGCCGCTTCGTCTCAGGTCTCGGCCCCGAGCGGGAGCGCGCGCTGCGCGACCTGCTGGACGGGGACCGGCCCTGATCGCGGGCCCGCCGGCCGGTCCCCCGTCCCGCGCGGGTGGTCAGCGGCCGTCGGGGCCGCGGTGCGGGGGCTGTTCCGGGGCCGGTCCGGGCGTCACCGGGGGCACGGCCCGGATGGCCGGGTCGTCGACGCGCACCGTGAGGGCCTCGCCGTGGTGGCGGAGGGTGAGCGGCGGCCCGTCGAGCAGCGTGTACGTCGCCTTGTCCGCCTGGATCTCCACCCGCAGCCTGCGGCCGAGAAGTTGGATGCTGAAGGCGAGCCGGCGCAGCCGCTCCGGCAGCCGGGGCGCGAAGCACAGCCCCGATCCGTGCCGCCGCATCCCGCCGAAGCCCGCGACCAGCGCCATCCAGGTGCCGGCGAGCGAGGCGATGTGCAGTCCGTCGCGGGTGTTGTGCTCCAGGTCGTGCAGGTCCATCAGCGCGGCCTCCGAGGTGTAGGCGTACGCCAGCTGGAGGTGGCCGGCCTGGGCGGCGATCACCGCCTGGACGCACGCCGACAGGGAGGAGTCCCGCACGGTGAGCGGTTCGTAGTAGGCGAAGTTGCGGGCGATGTGCTCCTCGTCGAAGTACTCGTCGCAGGCGTACATCGCGAGCACCAGGTCGGCCTGCTTGACGACCTGCTTGCGGTACAGGTCGAAGTAGGGGAAGTGCAGCAGCAGCGGGTACTGGTCGGGCCGGGTGCCGGCGAAGTCCCAGCGCTGGTGGCGGGTGAAGCCGGCGTGCTGCTCGTGCACCCCGAGCTCGTGGTTGTACGGAACGTGCATGGCCTCGGCCGCGTCCCGCCAGGCGGCGCTCTCCTCGGCGTCCACCCCGAGCCGGGCGCCCTGCTCCGGGTGGCGTTCCACGGCTTCGGCCGCGGCCACCAGGTTGGCGCGGGCCATCAGGTTCGTGTACGTGTTGTCGTCCGCGACCGCGCTGTACTCGTCGGGGCCCGTGACGCCGTCGATGTGGAAGGCGCCGTGGTGGTCGTGGTGCCCGAGCGAGCGCCACAGCCGGGCCGTCTCCACCAGCAGCTCCACACCCGCGTCGTGCTCGAACCGCTCGTCCCCGGTCACGGCGACGTAGCGCACCACGGCGTCCGCGATGTCTGCGTTGACGTGGAAGGCGGCGGTGCCCGCGGGCCAGTACGCGGACCCCTCCGAGCCCTCGACGGTCCGCCAGGGGAAGGCGGCGCCGGCCAGCCCGAGCTGCGCCGCGCGCTCCCGCGCCGCCGGCAGCGTGTTGTGCCGCCAGCGCAGCGCCTCGGCCACGGCCTGCGGCGAGGTGTACGTCAGCACGGGCAGCACGAACATCTCGGTGTCCCAGAAGGCGTGCCCGTCGTAGCCCGAGCCGGTGAGCCCCTTCGCCGGGATCGCCCGCTGCTCGGCGCGCGCGCCGGCCTGGAGGACGTGGAAGAGGGCGAAGCGGACCGCCTGCTGGATCTCCTCGTCGCCGTCGACCTCGACGTCCGCGCGCGCCCAGAAGTCGTCGAGGTAGGCGCGCTGTTCGTCGAGCAGGCCCTGCCAGCCGTCGTGGGCGGCGGCCGCGAGCGCGGCGTCGACCTGGTCGCTCATCGCGGGCAGGGAGCGGGTGCCGGACCAGCCGTGCGCGACCAGTTTCTCCACGCGCAGCCGCTGGCCGGGCTCCAGCACCGAGGTGACGGTCAGCCGGGCCACGTCGGTGTTGCTCTCGCTGTGCGTGGTGGTCCGGCCGGGGCCCTCCACCACGTGGTCGGCGGCCACGGCCACCCGCAGTCCGCTGCGCCGGGTGCGGTGCACCAGCCGCAGCCTGCGGCCGGCCGCGAAGTCCTCCTCGGCCTCCAGGGGCGAGTGGAGGGCCACGGCGGTGCGCGGGTCGCCGTTGGGCTCCGGCAGCTGTTCGTTGGCGACCAGCTCCGACTGGATCACCACCCGGGTGCGGTCGTCGAGGGCCTCCACCTCGTAGGCGACGGCGGCGATCGCCCGCTGGCCCAGGGAGACCAGCCGGGTCGAGCGGACCCGCACGGTCGAGCCCGCGGGCGAGGTCCACTCGCAGACCCGTTCGAGGACGCCGCGCCGCAGGTCGAGGATCCGCTCGTGCGAGACGAGCCGGCCGTAGCGCAGGTCGAAGGGCTCGTCGTCGACCAGCAGCCGCAGGACCTTGCCGTTGGTCACGTTGATGACGGTCTGGCCGGACTCGGGGTAGCCGTAGCCCGCCTCGGCGTACGGCAGCGGATGCAGTTCGTGGACGCCGTTGAGGTAGCTGCCGGGCAGCCCGTGCGGCTCGCCCTCGTCGAGGTTGCCGCGCCAGCCGACGTGCCCGTTGGACAGCGCGAACACGGACTCGCTCTGGGCCAGGACGTCCAGGTCGAGCGCGGTCTCCCGCACCGCCCAGGGCTCCACGGCGTACGACGGCTCGGTGATCACTCCTTGCCTCCCAGTTCGGCGAGATCGCGTACGACGACGTCGGCGCCGTGCGCGTACAGGGCGGCGCCCTGTCCGACCCGGTCGACACCGACGACGTAACCGAAAGCACCGGAACGGCCCGCGTCCATTCCTGCGAGGGCGTCCTCGAAGACGGCGGCCTGCGCCGGGCGCACGCCGAGGTCGCCCGCGGCGGCCAGGAAGGTGTCCGGGTGCGGCTTGCCGGGCAGCCCGCGCTCGGCGGCGCTCACGCCGTCCACGCGGACGTCGAAGAGGTGCTCGGCGTCGATCGAGCGCAGGACGTCGCGGGTGTTGGCGCTGGAGGAGACGACGGCGGTGCGCAGGCCGTGCGCGCGGACGGCCTCGATGTAGCGCAGGGTGCCCTCGTACGGTTCGACGCCGTCGGTGCGGATCCGGTCGAGGAGCAGGTTGTTCTTGCGGTTGCCGAGGCCCTGCACGGTCGCGGCGTCCGGGGGGTCGTCGGGGCCGCCCTCGGGCAGTTCGATGCCGCGGGAGGCGAGGAAGGAGCGCACGCCGTCGGCGCGGGGGCGGCCGTCGACGTACTCGTCGTAGTCGGACGTGGCGTCGAACGGTCGGTAGTCGTCGCCGTCGCGCTCGCGCAGGAACGCGTCGAACGTCTCCTTCCACGCGGCGGCGTGCACGACGGCCGTCTTGGTGACGACCCCGTCGAGGTCGAAGAGGCAGGCCCGAATGTCGTCGGGGAGACCGAGTTCCGTCATACCCAGCACTGTGCCCCGCCCGGCCGCGTCCACGGGGTGTGCCGGACCACAACCGGGGAGACTTTTGGGGAAACGGTCCGGCGGGCCGTGCCCTCCCCGCCGCCCGGCACCGGCCGAGGGCGAGGTGAACCGTGGAGCGCCGGCGGCCGTACCGATGGGTGTGCCGGAGGACGGTGGGACGACGGACGGGGCGGTGCCGGAAGCGATGGGCGCGGGGGTGCGACAGTGGGGGCGTGACACGGGTACCGCGCGCGGCGCGCGCTTCCCGGCGGGGCTGATGGCGCGCACCCGGCAGCCGGAGCTCGACCCCGGGCCCGTCGGCGCGGCCGTGCCGTCTCCCCCGCCCGCCCGCGCGCGTCTGCACGCGGCGCTGCGCCGTCGCCGGCGCGCGCTCGTGGCCGTGCTCGTGACGCTGCTGCTCGCCCAGCTGGCCGCCGCGATGGTGACCACGGCGGTGCGGCAGACCCCGACCATCGACGAGCCGGTGTACGTGGCCACCGCCACCGACTACCTCCACGAGCACCGGCTGCGCTACAACCCCGAGCACCCGCCGCTCGGCAAGCTCGTGATCATGGCCGGGGTGGCGGTGGCCGACCCCCGCTACGACACCTCGTTCACCGGGGACCAGGGCGAGGTGGGCCGCCATCTGCTGTACGAGTCGGGCAACGACCCGTGGCGGCTGATGCTGTGGGCCCGGCTGCCGGTGATCGTGCTGACGCTGCTGTTCGGGCTGGTCGTGTTCGCCTTCGCCCGCGAGGTCGCGGGGACGGTGGGCGGCCTGGCCGCGCTCGCGCTGTACGCCTTCACGCCCGACGTCGTCGCGCACGGCTCGCTCGCCACGCTGGACGTGCCGTCGGCGGGGTTCGTGCTGACGTCGGCCTGGCTGGTGTGGCGGGCCCGGCGGCGGCCCCGGACGTACCTGCCGCTCGCCGGGGCGGCGCTCGGGGCGGCCGTGGCGACGAAGATGAGCGCGCTGCCCGCCCTCGCCGTGCTGCCGCCGCTCGCGCTGGTGTCCGTGTGGCACGCGCTGCGCCCCGAGGACCGCGCCGCGCGCCGCCGCGCCCTGCTGCTGGGCCTCGCCGGCGCGGTCGTCGTGGCGGCGGGCGCGGTCGCCGTGGTCTGGGCGTCCTATCTCGCGGTCGACCCCCGGCTGCGGTTCTCACCTGCCGAGGCGGTGCCCGCGCTGCACGGGCTGCGCGGGCGGCTGGTCGGCCTGCTGCCGTTCCCGGAGGCGTACCGGGCCGGGATGCGGATGCAGTTCGGGCTGGAGGACCACCCGTGGCAGGGCTATCTCTTCGGGCGCCTCTACACCGGTTCGCTCTGGTACTACCTGCCGGCCGCCCTGCTGGTGAAGTCGCCGCTGGGCGCGCTGGCGCTGTGGGCGGCGGGCGCCGTCGCGGTCGTGGCCGTACGGCGGCTGCGCCCGGCCGCGCCGTACGTGCTGCTGCCGCCCGCCCTGCTCCTCGCGGTGGCGATGGACGGCGCACGGGACTTCGGCACCCGGTACGCCGTGTTCGTGCCGCTGTTCCTGGCGGTCGCCGCGGGTTGTGTCCCGGCCGTGCGGCGGCGGTGGGCGGTCGTGGCGACGGCGGCGCTCGTGCTGTTCACGGCGGTCAGCTCGGTGCGGACGTTCCCCTACTACCTGCCGTACTCCAACGAGGCGTTCGGCGGCCCGGCGAAGACGCACCTGCGGCTGCACGACTCCAACGTCGACTGGGGCCAGGACCTCGGCAGGCTCGCCGACCGGCTGGAGTCCCGCCACCGGGGCGAGCGGATCTGGCTCGTCTACAAGGGCAGCGGTGTCCCCGCGTACTACGGCATCCACGCGTCCGACCCGCGCACGGTCCCGGTGGACCGGGTGCACGGGCTGCTGGTCGTCTCGGACTCCGCGGCGGCCAAGGCGCGCGGCCGGCTGGCCGAGCTGATCGACAGCAGCAGACCGGTCGACGAGGTCGGCCACTCCATCACCCTCTACCGGCGCTGAGCCCCCGCCGGGACGCCCCCGCACACCCCCTGACCGGCACGCTCCGTGAGCTATGTTGAGTGTTCGTGGGAGAGAAACGAGGCGCCCCGGTGCCGTCGCCGCAGCAGGCACGCGCACAGGCATCCGCGATCACCTCCGGCAAGGCCGCGCCGGAGGCGGAGCCCGCGCCGACCTCCCGGCTCAGGGAACTGTTCGACGCCCACGGGCTGTCTCCCGGGCAGCGGCGCATCGCGCAGTACCTCATCGAACACCTCCCCGAGGCGGCCTTCCTGTCGATCACCGATCTCGCCGAGCGGGTGGGCGTCAGCCAGCCCTCGGTGACCCGTTTCGCGGCGGCCGTCGGCTTCAGCGGGTACCCGGCGCTGCGCGAGCGGCTCCAGTCCCTCGCGCTCGGCACGCTGGCCGGCGGGCCCGGGACGGCCGAGGAGAACCGGGCCAACGAACTCCAGGCGGCCGTGGACGCGGAGATCCAGAACCTGGAGAACCTGCGCCGCGACTTCGCCGACCCCGACCGGGTCATCCGCGTCGGCCGCGAGCTGTCCCGGTCGACCCCGCTGACCGTCCTCGGACTGCGCATCTCCGTGTCGCTCGCCGAGTACTTCGCCTACGCCGCCCGCCGTATCCACCCCGACGTCCGGCTGGTGACCCGGGGCGGCAGCGTCGCCTACGACGCGCTGCTCCAGTCCCGCGAGGCCGGCGGCACCTGGGTGATCGCCTTCGGGATGCCCCGGCACGCGCAGGAGACGCTCACGGCGATCCGGGTGGCGCGCGGGGCGGGGCTGAGCGTCGCACTTGTCACCGACCTGGCGCTCGGGCCGCTGGCCGCCGAGGCGGACGAGACCTTCGCCACCGGCACCGGCTCCCGCCTGGTCTTCGACTCCTACGCCGCGCCCGGTCTGATGTCGGCCGCGCTGCTCCAGGCGATGACGGACGCCGACCCGGAACGCACCCAGGCCCGGCTGGAGGAGTACGAACAGGTCGCCGATGAGCACCACTTCTTCCTGAAGGAATGAAGCGGCACCCCGACGGACCGGCGCACCCCGGCATTTGTGGATCATTCACGCATAAACCGCGTGAAAGTTTTCATACTTCTTGCCAAGCAGATGGCATATATAAATACTTCTCGGTATGCACCTGACCACGCGCCTGAGCCCGGACTGGCCCCGCCAGGTCAAGACACCCGGCAGCTACGACTGGGAACGCTCGGCGGTCCGCTGGCTGCGCGAGCTGGTGCCGGCCCGCTACGCCGGCTATCCCGCACTGATCCGCCACCCCGTGCTGCTCGCCCGGCACGCGCAGATCCAGGTGCAGCAGGAGATCCGCGTGGCCCGCACGGCACTTCAGACCGCGCGGACCGAACTGCCCGTCCTGGGACTGCCGGAGTCGGTCATCGAGCACACCATCAAGCTGTACGCGGGCGAGTTGCTCCAGCTCCAGCACATCGCCCGCAGCGTGCGCGTGGTCGCCGAGGCGCTGGCCGGACACGGCACCGGCCGCTGAACTCCGGTGCGCCCGAACTCCCGTGCATGCCGGGTCAGTCGTCGTGCCGGTGGAACCAGTACCAGCACACGCCGACCACGACGGCCAGCAGGAACACGGCGGGCAGCACCAGGCCGGGGACGCGGGAGCCACTCATGGGCAGGGCCTTCGTTCTCGGGTGCGCGGCCGCCGGGGCGCGGACGCCGTCGGCAGCGGGGCGCGGGTCGCCCGCCCATGGTGACGCGTGACAGCGCCCCCGACCAGGGCTGCGACCAGGTCTCTCACCCGAGTGGCGGCAGAATTCCGGGATTTCAGGGAGCGCGGCCGGCGCCGGGGGTGGTGCGCGACTCCAGCGCCCGGCGCGTGTCGTCCCCGTACACGCCGGTCTCGTCGCCCTGGATGCCGTACCAGAGCTGGAAACGGGCCACCGCCTCGGTGAGCACGGTGCCGTAGCGGCCGTCGGCCGGGCCGTCGCGGTAGACGTCGGGGATGCGCAGCAGACGCTCCTGGAGGTCCAGGACCTCGGGCCCGCTGTCGCCCTCGCGCAGGGTGCCGGGGCCGTCGGGGTCCGCGCCGTCCGACGCGGCGGGGGCCGGTCCGGAGGGCGCCTCGGGGGTGGCCGGGGACGCGGGGGCGGCGGGGGCCGTGGAGGTTCCGGAGGCCGCAGAGGTTCCGGAGGCCGCAGGGGCGCCGGAGACCGCCCTTCCGTCGTGGCCGGTCAGCAGCAGGGCGCAGCCGAAGCCGACGAGGGCCGCGGCCGCCACGGCGAGCGCCACGGCGGCGCGGCGCGTCCCGGTGCGGGGCGCTGCGCTGCGGCCCGTCGGGGTGTGGGGCGCTGCGCTGCGGGGCGTCGGGGTGTGGGGCGCTGCGTCACGGCGCTGTGGGCCGGTGCGGGCGCCGTCGGCCGGTACGCGCGGGAGTTCCTGGGTGGCGTCCTCGGCGCCCGGGGCCGGCGGGACCGGCTCGTAGTCCTCGTCCCCGGCGCCCTGCCGCATCTCGCGCATCAGCTCCGCGAGGGCGTCGAAGCGGCGCGGGCGCAGGACGCGTACGGGTTCGAGGACGGGACCGGGACCGGGGCGCGGCTCGTCCGGGTCGGGCGGTGTCGGCACGCTGCTCTCCTTCCGCGCGATTCCCCCAAGGCCCCGGGGGGCGGGGCCCGTTGCGGGTTCGCGAGGGGATACGGGCGCGGCGGCCCGCCGGTTCAGGCGAGGAAGCGGTGCAGGGACGCGGTGAACGCGGCGACGAAGGACTCCCGGGCCCCCTCGGTCAGGGCGTCGAGGGACAGATAGGGGTTGAGGTCCTCCAGCTCGACCAGGAGCAGACGGCCGTCGGGGGCGCGGCAGGCGTCGACGCGCTGGATGCCGTGCCCGAGGCCGTTCCACTCCACGAAGCGCCGGGCGAACTCCCGGTCGGCGTCCGTCGGTTCGTAGGGCTCCAGCCGCCAGCGCCGCGCGGGGTCGGAGGCGTGGAGGGCGTACTGGAGGTCGTGGTCGACGAAGTAGAAGGACACCTCGTACACGAAGTCCACGTACGGCTGCGCGAGGAGGGAACCGGCGGGCGCGTCCCGCAGCCGGCCCTCGACCCGGGCGGCGGGCAGGACCTCCAGGCCGATCGAGTCCGCCCCGAGCCTCGGCTTGACGACGTACCGCTCGGCGGCGGGCAGCAGGGGCAGGTCCTCCGCGCGGCCGACGGTGGGGACGACGGGGAAGCCTGCCGCGCTCAGGTCGAGCAGATACTGCTTGCCGGCCATGTCCGCCCGGCCGGTGAGCGGGTTGTAGACGCGGACGCCGTCGCGCAGGGCCCGGTCGCGGAAGGCGTGGTAGGCGTCCTGGTGGGCCAGCACCGGGCCGCTGTTGCGGACGACCACGGCGTCGAAGGCGTCCATGAGCGCGGCCGCGTCCCGCGGATGGCACAGGGCGAGGTCGAAGTCGGCGCGCAGCCGGGAGGTCAGGAAGACGTCCTCGTCGCCGTAGCGGCGCCCGCGGGCCGGGTACGCCAGGTCGGTGACGTAGAGCAGGCGGGGGCGGACGGCGGGCATAAGGGGCTCCTCGGGCCTGCGGGCGGATCGGGGTGGGAACGGGGTGGGGAAAGGGTACGCGGCCGGGCCGCGGGGCCCGGGGCGGGACCGGGAGCCGTCCGTCCGGGACCGTCCGGGGAACTCGGTTCCCTCCAGGTGCAGCACTGAGTGCCATGGGAGGGGGCCGGGTGCTACGTTCGCGTCCATGAGCTCCCGCAGCGCGGCGCCGGCCGCGAAGCCGCCGATGCGTGACGCGCTGGTCGCGGCGGCCTTCCGGCTCTTCCTGGAACGCGGCTACGAACAGACCACCGTCGACGACATCGTGGCCCTCGCCGGCGTCGGACGGCGCTCGTTCTTCCGGTACTTCCCGTCCAAGGAGGACGTGGTCTTCCCCGACCACGAGCGCTGTCTGGCCGACATGACGGCGTTCCTCGCCGCGAGCGGCCCGAAGCACGAACCGGTGCGGCGCGTGTGCGACGCGGCCCGGCTGGTGCTGCGGATGTACGCCGAGAACCCGACGTTCTCCGTGCAGCGCTACCGGCTCACCCGCCGGGTCCCGGGGCTGCGCGCCTACGAGCTGTCCGTGGTGTGGCGCTACGAGCGCGCCCTCGCCGGTCATCTGCGCGAGCGCTTCGCGGACCGCCCCGACGGCATCCTGCGCGCCGACGTGATCGCCGCCGCGGTCGTCGCCGCGCACAACAACGCCCTGCGCTCCTGGCTGCGTGCGGACGGCGAGGGCGACGCGGGCGAGGCGGTTGACCACGCGCTGGGCTACGTCCAGGCCACCTACGCCGGGCCCGCCGAGGGGCCCCGCGAGCACGAACGGGCCGCGGCCGAGGGGGAGTCGCGGGACTCAGCGGAGCGCCCGGAGGACGTGGTGGTGCTCGTCTCGCGGCGCGACGCACCGCTGTGGCGGGTGGTGCAGGAGCTGGAGTCGGCGCTCGGCCGCGGCTGACCGCGCCGCGGCCGACGACCGGCGTCCGGGAGATTCACCGATACGCAGTACCTTTACGGGTGGCACTGAGTGCCATACTCTGTCACACGGGATTCCGGCCGAGCGCGGGGAGTTGACAGCCGTGTACCACCACTCAGCAAGCACCGATCGCACGGTCGCCGGCGGCACGACGGACCTGCTCGACACCGGGCCCGAGCGGTCCGGGGACGGCCTCGTCTTCCAGCGCTGCGCCTGGTGCGGCACGGCGATGTACCACCGGGTGCTGTGCCCGGTGTGCCGGGGCAGCGAGCTGCGCACGGAACGCAGCGCGGGCACCGGCACGGTCCGCCACTCCACGGTGGTGCACCGCAACACCCCCGCGGCGCGCAACGTCTCCATGGTCGAGCTGGCCGAGGGGTTCGTGGTGCGCGGCCGGGTCATGGGCTCGCCCCTGGGTGTGCACAGCGGGGACCGGGTCCGGCTCTCCACGGTCCGGGACCCGGTGCGCGGCGAGCCGGTCTTCCAACTCCTCGACGACCCGTTCGGTGCCTGGAGCTGACCCCCGGCGCCAGGCCGACCCGCTCGGGCGGGGTGACCCGCTCAGGCGTCCAGGGTCACGCGGATGCCGACGCTGCCCGCCCCGCCCCGGCGCAGCCGGCTGCCGAGCAGGGTGAGCCGGCCCAGGACGCCGTACTTGCGGTTGATGAGGCCGCGGTAGCGGGTGGTGGTGGCCTCGTCGCAGAGCTCGGCCGTGGCCGGGACCTGGCCGCCGGTCGGCCGCCCCCGTACGTCGCAGGGACCGACGAGGATCTCGCCCCGGTTGCGGATCCGCTTGACCTTCCCGGAGTCGGCGGCCGTCCACACCCCGAGCGTGTCCCCGTCCCGCACCACCCAGACCGGGGTGGCGACCGCGGTGCCGTTCTTTCGGTAGCTGGTGACCAACAGATACTTGCCCGAGCCCAGCCGGTCCAGCGGCGAGTCAGTCATGCCCGAAGTCTAGTGCTCCGGCAGGCGACGTTCGCCCGGCGAGAGTGCGTGCCGGGCGTCGCGGCGGGGCGAACGTCGCCTGCCGGGGCACTAGGACCCGCGGGCCCGTTCCAGCAGGGTCAGGAAGGCGCGGGCGAAGAGGTAGGAGTCTCCGGGCCAGCGCGCCGACACATAGGTCCCGTCCTCGACGACGAAGGCGTGGGTGTCGTCGTCGGCCGTGCCGCGCCGGGTGAACACCCGGGGTCCGCGGACGAACTGGGCGGCCGGGTCGGCGAGCCCGCCGCGCACCTCGTCCTCGACGTACGCCGGATAGGTGCGGTAGTAGCGGCCCAGGCGCCAGGCCGTGCTCAGGTAGGCGGAGCGTTCGAGGTACTTGGGCAGACAGGTGGTGCGCCGTCCGGCCAGGAGGCCGCGGCCGGTCGCGGGGTCGTGGGTGCGGGCCAGGACGAGCACACCGTGGCAGATCGCGCCGACCGGGCGGCCGAGCGCCCAGAACCGGGCGACCTGGTCGCGCAGGACCTCGGAGCCGAGGTACTGCCGCATGCCGGGCGCGTGCCCGCCGGGCAGCAGGAGTCCGTCGTACGTGCTCACGTCCAGGTCGGCCCAGGCGGCGGTTCGGGTGAACTCCGGTGCGGCGGTGAGCTGTCCGTAGAACCGCTTGGGCTCGTCGGCCGCGCCGAGCCTGCCGAGGAGCACACCGGTGAGCAGCCGGGGGTCCGCCGCGGGCCGGGTCCCGGCGCGCTCGGTGGCGAGGTGGACCTCGTGTCCGGCGTCGGTGAGCAGCCGCCAGGGCACGGCCACCTCGGTCACGTCGAAGTCCCGGTCGGGGAGCGGCATCAGCACACGCACGGTCCCATCATGACAGCCGGTGCCTGTGTCCATGACAGAGCGGTGGCGTCCGCGGCGGCCCGCTCGTCCGGCCGGTCGTGCGGGATGCTGGTCGTGGGACTCACGAACGGGGGCTGATGCGGTGACCGCGAACGGGGTGGACGGCACACGGACGGTGGAGGTCGCCTGCGACGAGTCGGGGTCGGACGGCGAGAACCTCACCGGCGGGAACACGGACGTCTTCGCGCACGCGAGCGTGTGCCTGCCCCAGGACGCCGCCGCCGGGTGCCTGCGGGAGATCCGCGGGCGGATCCGCTCCCCCGCCGAGGAGTACAAGGCGAACCACCTGCTGCGCGAGAAGCACCGGGCGGTCCTCGAATGGCTGCTGGCCCCCGCCGGGCCGGTCCACGGCCACGCCCACGTCCATCTGACCGAGAAGGCGTACTTCGTGGTCGAACAGACCGTGGGCCTGCTGCTGACCGAGGACGGGGGCGACGGCGCGGCCACGGACGCGACGGCCCTGTACCGGACGGGCCCCGCGGCGTTCGGCCCCGACCGGTGGCGGGAGTTCCTGGCCGCGTCCAACCGTCTGCTGCGCGTCAGGAACAGCTCCGCCGGCTCGCCGGTGGACGCCTTCTTCCGGACCGTGGACGAGCTGCGCCCGGCCCGGCCCCGGACACCGGCCACCGAGGTGCTGGAACGGCTCGCGGAACGGCGTGACCGCGCGGACGCCTACCGGGCGCGCGTGACGGAGTCCCCCGTCCTCGTCCCCCCGCTCAATCCGCTGCTCCCGGCGGTCGTCCGCACGGCCGCGCACTGGAGCGCGGGCGGCGCCCGGGTGTCCCTGGTGCACGACCGGCAGAACATGCTCACCCCGGAGCGGATCGCCTGGATCGAGGAGAGCGCCCGGCGGGAGGGGATCGCGCTGACCGGTGTGCGTCTCGTGGAGTCGCGGCGGGACGCGCGGGTGCAGATCGCCGACTTCCTCGCCGGGATCGCCCGCAAGATCGCCTCGGACGAGCTGAACGGCCGCGGGGACGCGGTCCTCACCGGGCTGCTGCGCCCGTACGTCGGCGCCGGGTCGGTCTGGGGCGACGACGGGAGCCGGTCGCGGCTCGGCGCGGGCGCCACCGTGACCGTACCGGCACCGGGCGTCGGCACCGGACTCTAGCTCGCCCGTCACGACCTGTGGTTGGGTCGTCCCGATCCTGTCACCACCCCCGCCGTCCCACCTCGTCACCACCCCCGCCCGCCCCACCCCGGCATCGTGCCCGTCATCAGGCCCAGGAGCTGAACTCCCGTGACCGACCGCCCGGCAGCGACGAACGACGTCGCCGCGACCCTGCGCGCCCGCATCAACACCAACCGGCCGCACACCGCCCGGATCTGGAACTACTGGCTCGGCGGCAAGGACAACTACGAGGTCGACCGGACCGCCGGTGACCGGATCAGACAACTGCACCCGGGCATCGGCGACTACGCCCGCGCGGACCGGCTGTTCCTGGGCCGGGCGGTACGGCACCTGGTCGGCGAGGCGGGCATCCGGCAGTTCCTGGACATCGGCACCGGGCTGCCCACCGCCGACAACACCCACGAGGTCGCCCAGCGGCTGGCACCGGACGCGCGGATCGTGTACGTCGACAACGACCCGCTGGTCCTCGCGCACGCGCGCGCCCTGCTCACCAGCACCCCCGAGGGGCGCACCGACTATCTCGACGAGGACCTGCGCCACGTCGACGCCGTCCTCGAACACGCCTCGCGGACCCTGGACTTCGGGCAGCCGGTCGCCCTCATGCTGCTCGGCGTGGTCATCTTCGTCGGCGACGACGAGGACCCGTACGGGCTGGTGCGGCGGCTGACCGACCGGCTGCCGTCCGGGAGCCACCTGGTGCTGTCGCACACCGTCACCAGCCCGGCGATGCCCGACGTGGACGAGGCGGTCGCCTTCTGGAACGAGCACGGCACACCGCGGCTCACCCAGCGCACCCCGGGCGACGTGGCACGGTTCTTCGAGGGCCTGGAGCTCCTCGAACCGGGCGTGGTGTCCTGCTCGCGCTGGCGCCCCGAGGGCGGCGACGGCGAGGAGCCCGAGGAGGTCGCGATGTTCGGCGGGGTGGCGCGCAAGCCCTGAGCGCGCGAGCCCCGAGCGGATCTCCGTGCGGGTGAACGCCCCGCCGCCCGGGCGCGTATGGAGGGCAGGGCCCTCGACGACCGGAGGGCCCCGCGGTGTCGACGCCGCGCGATCGGGGTTTCGGGAGCCAGGGCATGAGGCACGCACGACAACGGGTCGTCCGGCGGACGGTACGGCTGGCGGCGGTCGGCGGACTCCTGCTGGGAGGCGCGATGGTCACCACGGCCATGGCGAGCGAGACTCCCGGCACGTCCGCCGCCCCGCTCAGTTCGGCACGGGGGGTCGCGGACACGGCCGCGGGGCTGGTGGACCGGCTCGGCGCGTCCCGTACGGCGGGCAGCTGGATCGGTGCCGACGGGCGTCCGGTCGTCGCGGTGACGGACGAGGCGGCGGCGAAGGCCGTACGGGCGGCGGGCGCCGAGGCGAAGGTCGTGCCGTACAGCATGGACGACCTCAAGTCCGCGACGGACGCGCTGCGTTCGGCGCCCCGCGTACCGGGCACCGCCTGGACGATGGACTACCGCTCCAACCGGATCGTGGTGCAGGCCGACCGGACCGTCTCGGCGGGCGACTGGTCGCGGATGTCCGGGGTCGCCTCGGCCATCGGCGGTTTTGTGCACATGGAGCGCACCCAGGGCACGTTCACCACCCGGCTCAACGGGGCGCAGCCCATCCTGTCGACCGCCGGGCGCTGCTCGGCGGGCTTCAACGTCACCGACGGACAGCGGGACTTCATCCTCACGGCGGGGCACTGCGGGCCCTCCGGCACGGTGTGGTTCGCGGACGACCGGGGCAACCAGCAGCTCGGCACATCGGTCAACACCACCTTCCCGGGCAGCGACTTCTCGCTCGTCCAGTACGCGTCGGGCAGCGCCGGCGCGGGCGCCGACGTCGTCGCCGTGGGCGGCGGCAAGGGGGTGCGGATCACCGGGGCGGCCGATCCGGCGGTGGGACAGCGGGTGTTCCGCAGCGGCAGCACCAGCGGGCTGCACGACGGGCAGGTGACGGGGCTCAACGCGACCGTCAACTACCCGGAGGGCACGGTCACCGGACTCATCGAGACCAATGTGTGCGCGGAGCCCGGCGACAGCGGCGGGCCGCTGTTCTCCGAGGGGGTCGCGCTCGGTGTCACCTCGGGCGGCAGCGGCGACTGCAAGTCCGGCGGGACGACGTTCTTCCAGCCGGTGACCAAGGCGCTCACCACGCTCGGCGTACGGCTGATCGTGTCCGCGCAGAACGCCGGCGGCGCGGCCGGCGGTCCCTCCCAGGCACCGTCGGCGCAGCAGGGTGCGGTCGCCCCGAGCGCGGCGGCACCGGGCTCCTCGGCCCCCGTCGGCGGCGGGTCGGAGGGCGCGGCCCTGCTGTCGCGGCTCACCGACACCGGCACCGTCGCCCCGGGGCTCCTGGTGATCGCGGGCAGTCTGATCGCGCTGATCGGCGCCCGCTACATCCGCGCGGAGCAGGAGCGCAAGGCGTACCAGCGCTACTACTCGGCCACTTGGGGGTGAGCACACCGCCCCGGACACGGCACCGGCCGCCGGTGGGACTAGCCTTGCCGTCCCCGGCCGTACGGCCCCGGAACCCCATCACCGGCCGCTCCAGAGGGAGATCACCCGTGAACAGCCCCACCGGCAGACCCGGCTACGGAGACCTGGCGCTCGACCGCACCGGCCAGGCCGAGGCGTTCGACGCCATCGGCGACCGCTACGACGACGCCTTCCCGCACAAGGAGGGGCAGGTCGCGGCCGCCGCCTGGCTCGTCGAGTCGCTGCCTGCCGGCTCCCGGGTCCTGGACCTGGGGTGCGGCACCGGTCTTCCCACCGCGCGTCAGCTGGTGGACGGCGGTCTGGAGGTCATCGGTGTCGATCTGTCGACCCGGATGGTCGCGCTCGCGCGTGCGAACGTGCCGGAGGCCGAGTTCCACCGTATGGACATCGCGGACCTGCGGCCGGGCGGGCCGGGCGAGCTGGGCCGCTTCGACGGGGTCACCGCGTTCTTCTCGCTGCTGATGCTGCCGCGCGCCGAGATCCCCCTGGCGCTCGCGACCGTGCACGGGCTGCTCGCGCCCGGTGGGCTGTTCGTGCTGTCGATGGTGGAGGCGGATCTGGACGACTTCGCCATCCCGTTCATCGGGACGACGATCCGCGTCTCCGGTTATCTGCGGGACGAGTTGCGCGAGGCGGTCGAGGAGGCCGGTTTTGACATCGTGGACGAGGACTCGTACGGATACGCCCCGGCCAGCGCCGATGTGCAGCCGGAGGAACAGATCTTCCTGCGCTGCCGGCGGGGGCCGGAGGCGTGACGGGGGAGGCGGTCAGGCGGCCTCGGAGCTCTCCGGGGCCGCGGCGGCCCACTCGAGGACGAGCCGCTGGTACTCCTCGCGCTGCTCGACGCTCAGTGTCCCGCCGGATCGGAGCCACAGGGCCCTGATCTCCTCGTTGACCTCCGCGGCCGATCGCTCGGAGGCGGTTTCAACACTGGTGGACATGGTGTGAAGCATATGCCCGCCGGCGTGAAGGCGAGGTGAGTAAAGATAGAACAACTCGGTCATAACGGACCGTGTTGCT
Source organism: Streptomyces sp. NPDC026672 (assembly GCF_040638185.1). Lineage (NCBI taxonomy): Bacteria > Bacillati > Actinomycetota > Actinomycetes > Kitasatosporales > Streptomycetaceae > Streptomyces > Streptomyces sp. NPDC026672. Next base: position 133,440 of record NZ_JBEZXS010000014.1, on the reverse strand, counting down.
CATCACGTCAAGCCACCCGCGGCCAAGGGGAGTTCACCCCTGCACACCGCCGAGGACCAGCACCTGGATGGCCAGGACGGCCGCTCCGCGGGCCCAGTCGTGGAAGTCCGAGACCTTGGTCTCCAGGCCCACCGGCGCCGCGAGCGGATGCCGGTGCGCCCTGATCGTCTCGTCCACCGCCGGGCCCGCCACGTCCATCAGGCCGACGCCCTCCCCGGCCAGCAGGATCTTCTGCGGCATCGCGAGGTTGGCGATCTGGGCGACCAGCGTGCCCAGCGCCCGCGCCGCCTCGCCGATCACCCGCGCGGCCATGGGCTCGCCCGCCGCGGCCCCGGCCAGGATCTCCTCGTACGTCGCGTCCCGCCCGGTGGCCGCGCGGACCTGGTAGCGGATGCTCGGGATGGTGAGCAGGGACACGGCGCTGCCCCGCCGCCCGTCCGGGGTGAGCGGCCCCCCGGGGTCGATGATCCAGTGGCGTCCGAAGCCGCGGTCCTGTTCGGCGTAGGGGACGCGCCGGCCGCCGAGCACCAGCCCGTAGCCGAGCCCGGCGCCGATGGTGAGGACGACGAAGCGCTCCAGACCCCGTCCGGCGCCGAACCAGGTCTCGGCCTCCACGAGCGCGGCCACGTCGTTCTCCACGACCACCGGGAGCCCGGTGCGCTCCTCCACCAGCGCGGCCAGCGGGACGTCGTGCCACTCCAGGAACGGCGAGTCGCCGACCACGGAGCGCTCCCGCACCAGACCGCCCACGCCGATGCCGATGCCCGCGAGGGCGGGGAAACGGGCGGCGAGGAGGGCGGCCATCTCCGCCAGCAGGTCGGCGACCCGGCCCGGGTCACGGCCGGGCAGCGGCCGCTCCAGACGGGCGACGATGTCGCTGCGCAGGGTGGTGACCACGGCGTAGACCGTGTCGCCGGTGATCTTGAAGCCGAGGAAGGAGCGGGACTCGGCGACCACGTCGAGGGGCAGCGAGGGGCGCCCCTGACGGGCTCCGGCGCCACCCACCTCGGGGACCTCTACCAGCAGTCCGGACTCGATCAGCGGTTTAGTGAGCCGGGTGAGGCTGCCCGCGGACAGGGCGAGGCGCCGGGCCAGCTCGGTGCGCGACAGCGGGCCGCCCACGAGGACCTCGATGGCCACGGAGCGCTCCTGCTGGCTCAGCGGCAGCCAGCTGGCGGCACGTGGGGGCATGGCGTCTGCCCTCTTTCTTTTCGTTCCGGAACTAATCGAGACGACTCTAGGGCGCGATCTTCCCGTGGAAAAGATCCGCACGCCCCTCTTGACGGTTTGATTCTTTCGCAACAAAAGTAAGTGCTGGTCATTCCGCAGAGCACTCTCATCCCCGGTCAGTGAAGGGCACGCACCCCATGACGTTCTCCCTCGGCATCGTCGGCGCCGGGCAGTTCTCCGGCCGGTTCGCCACGCTGTTCCAGGCCCACCCCGGCGTCCGCGACGTCTACGTCACCGACCTGCTCCCGGAGCGCGCCGAGCGGCTCGCCGCCGAGCAGGGCCTCACCGGCACCTTCCCGTCGTACGAGGCGATGCTGGAGTCGCCGGCGGTGGACGCGGTCGCGATCTTCACCCAGCGCTGGACCCACGGTCCGCTCGTCCTGCGGGGGCTCGACGCGGGCAAGCACGTCTACTCCGCCGTCCCCATGGCGATCACCGTCGAGGAGATCGAGGCGATCGTCGACGCGGTCCGCAGGACGGGACTGACGTACATGATGGGCGAGACCAGCGAGTACAACCCGGCGACCGTCCACGCCCGCAACCGGATCGCCGAGGGCGCCTTCGGCCGCCTCTTCTACGCCGAGGGCGACTACGTCCACGACATGGACCTCGGCTTCTACGACGCGTACCGCTACAGCGGCGGCGCCGACTGGAAGGCCACCGCGAGCTATCCCCCGCTGCTGTACCCGACGCACTCGGTCGGCGGGGTGCTCGGGGCGTGGCGGACGCACGCCGTGAGCGTGTCCGCGCTCGGTGTGGTCGACGAACGCGGCGACGGGGTCTTCGACCGCTCGGTCAGCCGGTTCGACAACGACGTCTCCAACGCGACCGCGCTGTTCGAGGTCGCGGGCGGCGGGTCGTTCCGCACGAACGAGTTCCGCCGGGTCGGCTACCCCTCGCACATCCGTGAGTCCCGGTTCCGGTTCTTCGGCACGGAGGCGAGCATGGAACAGCTCGCCACCGTCGCCCTGTGGCAGGACAAGAACGGGGTGGAGGACATCAGCGAGCTCCTGGAGCCCAAGCCCACGACGGCCCCGGACGACCCCTCGCTCCGGGACGTCGCGCCGGAGCTGCGGGCCGCGTTCACCTCCGGCTCGGCCCCGGTGCACGACCGGGCCCGGCTGCCGCGGGAGTTCGACCTGCTGCACAACGGGCACGAGGGCAGCCACCACTTCCTCGCGGACGACTTCGTGACGGCCGTCAACTCCCGTTCGCTGCCGCCCGTGAACGCCTGGGTCGCGGCCCGCTACACCCTGCCGGGCATCGTCGCGCACGAGTCCGCGCGGCAGGGCGGGGCGCGTCTGGAGATCCCCGACCTCGGGGACGCGCCCACGGCGTGAGTCGGCGGCGGGCCGGGCGCCCGTGCGGATCAGGTGCCCGGCTTGCGGCCGTACACGTAGACGTCGTCGCCGTTCTTCAGCAGCGACCAGTACTTCTTGGCGTCGGTCGTGGTCATGTTGACGCAGCCGTGCGAGCCGGGCGGGTTCCACATGCTCACGCCGACGGAGTGGAACGCCTGGCCGCCGTCGAAGAACTGGCTGTAGGGCATCTTCACGTCGTAGATCGTGGAGACGTGGTCGATGTGCCGCCAGTAGATCTTCTTCAGGCCGGTGCGGGTCTCGTAGCCGTCGCGTCCGGTGCGCACCGGGACCGGGCCGTACACGAGCTTCTTGCCGTCCTGGATCCAGCTGAGCTGGAGCGTGAGGTCGACGCAGGCGATGCGGCCCTTGTTCACCGGGCACCTGCCGGCCTTGTTCGGGTTCTTGCCCACGGCCTTCTGCTTGTTCATGAGGTCCATCACGCCCCAGGTGACGGGCCCCGCGTAGCCGATGTTCGGCGTGATGCCGTGCTTGGTCTGGAAGGCGCGGACGGCCTTGCAGTCGGCGGCGGACTGCCTGCCGTCGACCGGGCGGCCGAGGAACTTCTCCACCTTCTTCTGGTACGGCCCGGTCTGCGTGGTGCAGCTCGCCGCCTGGGCCGGCGCCGCGCCGAGCGCCAGCGTGAGCGGCGCGACCAGTCCCGTGACGCCGAGCGCGACGACGCCCCTTCTCCGTATGTCCCCCATGCCGGTCCCTCTCCCCTGCTGTCCGCACACGCGCGTGCCGCGCTGCCGCAGACCTAGACATCCGGGCGGGCCCGACGGTTGCAGGAGCATCGGGCACGGAACGGGAACCGGCCGTACCGGGGGGCGGCCGGAGCGGTCCGGTCACGGCCGATTGGACCGGGCGGCGGCCGTTCCCCGCTCCGTACGCTGCGCCCATGCACCCCGCTCTCGCCGACGATCTCTCCCGGCTCCCCGACCTCCTCCAGTCCACCCGTGACCTCGCCGCCGGGCAGCTCGGCGCCCTCGCCGAGCGGCCCGTGGTGCGGCTGGACGAACCGCCCCGACGGGCGCCGCTCCCGGCGGCCGGCACCGGCGGCGAGGGCGCGCTGGCCGCGTTCGCCGAGCGCTGGGCGCCGGGCTTCTCCGCCTCGGCCGGGCCGCGCTACCTCGGCTTCGTCACGGGCGGCGCCACCCCCGCGGCGGTCGCCGGGGACTGGCTGACCGCGGCCTGGGACCAGAACGCGTCCGGGGACCAGGGCTCGTGGGCGGCGCAGCTGGAGCGCGAGACGGTGGCCTGGCTGCGGGAGCTGTTCGGGCTGGGCGAGGAGCACCACGGGGCGTTCGTGACCGGCGCGACCATGTCCAACACCGTGGGCCTGGCCGTCGCCAGGGAGTGGCTGGGCGAGCGGCTGGGCGTGGACGTCTCCCGCGAGGGCGCCGCCGCGCTGGGCCCGGTGGAGGTGCTGTCGGGCAGCCCGCACTCCTCCGTGACCAAGGCCATGTCGGTCCTCGGCATGGGCCGCGACCGGCTGCGGCAGGTGCCGCTGCTGCCGGACGGCCGCGAGGCCGTGGACGTGGCCGCGCTCGACCGGGCGCTCGCCTCCCTCGCGGGCCGGCCGGCGATCGTGGTGGCCAACGCGGGCACGGTCAACACGGTCGACTTCGACGACCTGCGGGCGATCGCGGCGCTCCGGGAGCGGTACGGCTTCTGGCTCCACGTGGACGCCGCGTTCGGTGCCTTCGCCGCCCTCTCCCCCGCCCACGCCCATCAGGTGGCCGGTCTTGACGCGGCCGACTCGGTCTGCGTCGACCTGCACAAGTGGCTCAACGTGCCGTACGACGCGGCCGTGCAGTTCACCCGCCGCCGCGATCTCCAGGTGGCGGTGTTCCACAACGCGTCCCCGTACCTGGGCCTGCCCGGGGGCGAGCCGGACTTCCTGCACCTCACCCCGGAGAACTCGCGCCGGCTGCGGGCGCTGCCGGCGTGGTTCTCGCTCGTCGCGTACGGGCGGGACGGGCACCGCGAGATCGTCGAGCGGAACGTGGAGCTGGCGCGGAGCCTCGGCGCGGAGGTGGCCGCGCTGCCGGGGCTGCGGCTGCTGGCGCCGGTCCGGCTGGACGTCGTCTGCTTCACGCTCGCCGAGGACCCGACGCCCGAGCGGGTGGCCGCCCTCGCGCGGGCCGTCGCCGGGTCCGGGGAGGCGTTCCTCACGCCGACCGTGTTCGGCGGGGTGCCCGCGCTGCGGGCGGCGTTCAGCAACTGGCGCACCACCGCGGCCGACGTCCGGCGGGTGCGGGACGCGCTCGCGGCGGCTCAGACCTCCGTGGCGGCGCGCAGGGCGGAGTGAAAGCCGGTGTTGACCGCCGTGAGCCCGCCGTCCACGCACAGGGTGGTGCCGGTGATCCAGGCGGCGTCGCGGGAGGCGAGGAAGGCGACGGCCGCCGCGACGTCCTCGGGTTCGCCGACCCGGCCGAGGGGGTAGAGCGGGCGCACGGCGTCGAGTTCCGCCTCCCTGCCCTCCCAGGCCGAGGTGCGGACCGTGCCCGGCGCGACCAGGTTGACCCGGACCCCGCGGGCCGCGGCGTGCCCGGCGAGGGTGCGGGTGAGGGAGCCGAGGCCGGCCTTGGCGGCGCTGTAGGCGTGGTTGCCGAAGTCCTGGAGGCCGTTGACCGAGCCGACGCAGACGATCGCGCCCCGGCCGGAGGCGGCGAGGTGCGGCAGGGCTGCGCGGCAGCAGCGGTGGGCGCCGGTGAGGGTGACGTCGAGGTCGCGGGCCCACGCCTCGTCGGACTCGTCCTCGAACAGGGGCGCGTCGGGGGTGCAGTGGGCCGCGCCGCTGACGAGCACGTCGAGCGAGCCGAGGCGGGCGATCGCCTCGGCGACGGCCGCCCGCACGGAGGAGTCGTCGGCCACGTCGCACACGAACGCCCGTACCGCGAGCCCCCGTTCGCGCAGGCGGGCCGCGGTCCGCTCGGCCTCGTCCGGGTCCCGGTCGGTCAGCAGCACCCGGCCGCCCTCCTCGGCGAGCCGCCGGGAGACGGCCGCGCCGATGCCGCGTGCGCCGCCGGTGACGAGCACGCCGTGTCCTTCGAAGCGCTTGAGATCGGTCATGGCAGCGACGGTAGGGCCGCGGCGATCACCGCGACAGGTCCCGTGCGGCCGTCACCGGTAGCCGGTCGTGTCCGCCGGCCGGCCCGCGTCCTGCACCTCGACGAGGTAGCGCCAGGCGTCGGGGCGGCTGCCGTCCAGATCCGTGAAGCCGTACGTACGGGCGAGGCCGCCGCTGGAGAGGGAGGTGCCGTTGAGGCGGGCGACGCCGGGGTCGGCGGCGAGGGCGGCGACCGCGCGGCCGACGTAGCGCGGGGTCTCCGAGATCGCGAAGTGGGGGACCTCGACCAGGGCGTCGCGCCAGTTGTCCTCGCGCACCCCGAAGGCGTCGAGCATGATCTCGGAGCGCAGCCAGCCCGGGGTGAGGGCGACGGCGGTGGCGCCGCGCGGACCGAGTTCGTGGCCGAGGGCGAACGCCATGCGCAGCACGGACGCCTTGGCGAGGTCGTAGAAGAAGTTCACGCGGTAGGTGTCGCGGTTGTACTCGGCGGTGCCGTCGGTGACCTCCACGACGAGCCCGCCGGGCCGGCGCAGCAGCAGGGGCAGCGCGTGGTGGCTGGTGATCGCGTGGGTCTCGACGGCGAGCCGCAGCAGCCGCAGCCCGTCGTCGAGGTCGTGCTCCCAGACGGGGGTGTCCCAGGCGAAGAGGTGCTCGGCGCCCCAGATGTCGTTCACCAGGACGTCCAGCCGGTCCTGTTCGCCGGCGATCCGGTCCACGAGGGCCCGTACGGCGGCGGGGTCGAGGTGGTCGGTCGGGACGGCGATCCCCCGGCCGCCGGCGGCGGTGACGAGGTCGGCGGTGTCCTCGACGGTCTCGGGGCGGTCGTACTCGGAGCGGCGCTCGCGGGTGGTGCGCCCGGTGACGTAGACGGTGGCGCCGGCCGCGCCGAGCTCCACCGCGATCCCTCGTCCCGCGCCGCGTGTCGCCCCCGCGACCAGTGCGACCCTGCCCTCCAGCGGACCCGGCATGTCCGGCCTCCCGTTTCCCTCGCCCAGTGCTGTCGGGTCCAGGCTGACGGGAAAACCGGACGTCTTCCGTCGCCTTTATCCGGCGAGTCGCCGTTCCAGGTCGTCGATGCCGGCGAGGAACCAGAGCTGGTCGCCGCGGTCGGACTCGTACACGAAGTCGCGCAGCGCCGAACTGGCGGCGGTGTGGCGGGAGATGTCGCCGAGGACGGCGAGGCGCACCCGGTAGGTGGCGAACTTCTGGACGACGGCGCCCGCGACGCCGGAACGCAGCTCGAAGAAGGCGTCCGGGAGGCGTTCCACGGGCACCGCGACGAGCCGTGCCTCCCCGCCGAGGGCCTCGCCGATCAGATCGAGGGCGGCGCTCTCGCCGTCGAGCGGCGGGCCGTCGGGGGCGCAGCGCAGGACGCGTACGTCCCGCAGGGTCACGAGGGTGTGCGTGGTCATGACGGGAGAGCGTAGGCGCACGGCCGCACGGTCTCCCGTCATTTTCCCGGCCCGGTGGCCGCGGGATCCTTCCGGCTCAGTGGCCGCGGGCGATCCACTCCTCCAGGTGGGGGGCCTCCGCGCCGATGGTGGTGGAGTCGCCGTGGCCGGTGAGCACCTTGGTGCCGGGCGGCAGGGTCAGCAGCCGGTCGCGGATCGAGTCGACGATGGTCGGGAAGTGGGAGTAGGAGCGTCCGGTGGCGCCGGGGCCGCCCTGGAAGAGGGTGTCGCCGGTGAAGACGGTGGCGAGGCCCGGGTCGTAGAGGCAGACGGCGCCGGGGGCGTGTCCCGGGGTGTGCAGGACGGTGAGGTCGCAGCCGGCGGCCTCGATGACCTGTCCGTCGGTCAGATGGCGGTCGGGGTCGCGGTCCGGGTGGGTGAGCCGCCACAGCGGCAGGTCGTCGGGGTGGAGCCAGATGGTGGCGCCGGTGCGGTCGGCGAGCGCGGGCGCGGCGTCGATGTGGTCGTTGTGGGCGTGGGTGCACACGATGGCCGTGAGGCGGCGGTCCCCGACGGCCTCGGCGATGGCGTCGGCGTCGTGGGCGGCGTCGATGACGACGGCCTCGTGGTCGTCGCCGACGATCCACACGTTGTTGTCGACGTCCCAGGTGCCGCCGTCGAGCGTGAACTGCCCCGAGGTGACGAGGCGTTCGATGCGGGCGGTCATCAGAGCACCACCACCGAGCGCAGCACGTCGCCGTGGTGCATCCGCTCGAAGGCCTGCTCCACCTCGTCGAGCCGGATGGTCTCGGTGACGAACGCGCCGAGGTCCAGGCGGCCCTGGAGGTACAGGTCGATCAGCAGGGGGAAGTCGCGGGAGGGCAGGCAGTCGCCGTACCAGGACGACTTGAGGGAGCCACCGCGGCCGAAGACGTCGAGCAGCGGGAGTTCGAGCTTCATCTCGGGGGTGGGGACTCCGACGAGGACGACGGTGCCGGCGAGGTCACGGGCGTAGAACGCCTGGTGGTACGTCTCGGGGCGGCCGACCGCCTCGATGACGACGTCGGCGCCGAAGCCGCCGGTCAGTTCGCGCACGGCCTCGACCGGGTCGGTCTCCCGGGAGTTGACGGTGTGGGTGGCGCCCATCTTGCGGGCGGTCTCCAGTTTGCGGTCGTCGATGTCGATGGCGATGATCTTCGCCGCGCCCGCGAGGTTCGACCCGGCGATGGCCGCGTCGCCGACGCCGCCGCAGCCGATGACGGCGACGGAGTCGCCGCGGCCGACGTTGCCGGTGTTGATCGCGGCGCCGATGCCGGCCATCACCCCGCAGCCGAGCAGACCCGCGACGGCGGGCGAGGCGGCCGGGTCGACCTTGGTGCACTGGCCGGCGGCGACGAGGGTCTTCTCCGCGAAGGCGCCGATGCCGAGCGCCGGGGAGAGCACCGTACCGTCGGTCAACGTCATCTTCTGCCGGGCGTTGTGGGTGTTGAAGCAGTACCACGGGCGCCCGCGCAGACAGGCGCGGCAGTTCCCGCACACGGCACGCCAGTTGAGGATGACGAAGTCGCCGGGCGCGACGTCGGTGACGCCCTCGCCGACGGACTCCACGACGCCGGCGGCCTCGTGGCCGAGCAGGAAGGGGAACTCGTCGGTGATGCCGCCCTGCTTGTAGTGCAGGTCGGTGTGGCAGACGCCGCAGGCCTGGACCTGGACGACGGCCTCTCCGGGCCCGGGATCCGGCACGACGATCGTCTCGATGCGTACCTGCTGGTCCTTGCCCGGTGCGATCACGCCGCGTACTTCCTGCGCCATACCCTGGCCCCTTCCTCGTTGTGCCTGCCGTCCGACCCTACGCGGGAGCGGGCGGTGACGGCACGGAGCGCGGCGAAGGTCGTGGATCTTTCGCCCCGCGCGCCCGCGGCGCCGACGGGCTACGCCAGGGACAGGAAGAGCTTCTCCAGACGGGCCTTCATCGCGTCCGTGTCCTCGCCCTCGACCAGGCACTGCTGGAGACCGGTGGCGATGATGGCGAATCCGGCCCGGTCCAGGGCGCGGGAGGCGGCGGCGAGCTGGGTGACGACGTCCTCGCAGTCGCGGCCCTCCTCGATCATCCTGATCACGCCGGAGATCTGCCCCTGGGCCCGGCGCAGCCGGTTCAGGACGGACCTGAGATCATCACCCTCGAACCGCAACTCCACGCCCACTCCTCCCTATACCCTCGGGGGTATCGTAACGGACGGACTGGGAGCACCGTGGGCAACGCGACGAAGGAAAGACCGGAACCGCCCGTGTGGCGGCTGTTCCTCGGATACGTACGGCCGCACCGCACGGCCCTGTTCACGGGCGCGCTGCTCTCCCTGCTCACCGGGGCGACGGGGCTGCTGCTGCCGCTGGTGGCCCGCCGGCTCATCGGGGACCTCTCGCACGACCGGTCGATCACCGGGCCGCTGCTGGTCATGGCGGGCCTGATGGTCGCCAACGCGGGTGTGGGCGCGCTGGGTTCGTACGTCCTGCGGCGCACCGCGGAGTCGGTGGTGCTCGGCGCCCGGCGGGACCTGTCCTCGTATCTGCTGCGGCTGAAGATCACGGCGGTGGACCGCAGCGAGCCCGGTGACCTGATGGCGCGGATCACCTCGGACACCACGCTGCTGCGCGAGGTCACCACGGACTCGCTGGTGGCCCTCGGCACGGGCGGGCTCACGCTGGTGGCCACGGTGGTGCTGATGGGTGTGGTCGATCCGGTGCTCCTCGCGGTCACCCTGGCGGTGATCGCGGGCGCGGGCACGGTGTTCGGGGCGATCGTGCCGCGCATCAACCGGGCCAGCAGGCGGGCGCAGGACGCGGTCGGCGTGATGGGCGCCTCGCTGGAGCGGATCCTCGGGGCGCTGCGCACGGTGAAGGCGTCCGGCGCCGAGCACCGCGAGGAGCGGACACTGCACGAGGCGGCCGAGGAGTCGTGGCGGCAGAGCGTGAGCGCCGCCAAGTGGTCGGCGGCGGCGGGCAATACGGCCGGTCTCGCCATGCAGATCGCGTTCATCACCGTGCTCGCGGTGGGCGGGGCGCGGGTGGCGACCGGCGCGATCGACGTCGGCACGCTGGTGGCGTTCCTGCTGTACGTGTTCTATCTGATGTCGCCGATCCAGCAGGTCGTCGGCGCGCTCACCCAGTACCAGACCGGCGCCGGCGCGCTGGCCCGCATCCAGGAGGCGCTGCGGCTGCCGGCCGAACCCCCGGCCGATCCGGCGCCGTTGCCCGCCGCCGACGCCGAACCGGCCGCGCTGGCCTTCGCGGACGTGCGCTTCCGGTACGCCGACGACCTGCCGTACGTGCACCACGGGGTCAGCTTCGACGTGCCGGCGCGCGGCATGACGGCGTTCGTCGGCCCGTCCGGGGCGGGCAAGACGACCGTGTTCTCGCTGATCGAGCGGTTCTACGACCCCGACTCCGGCGTGATCACGGTCGACGGCCGCCCGCTGTCCGACTGGGAACTGCCCCGGCTGCGCGCGGCGATCGGGTACGTGGAGCAGGACGCCCCGGTGCTGTCGGGCTCGTTGCGGGACAACCTGCTGCTCGGCAACCCGGAGGCGGACGAGGACACGGTGACGCGGGTGGTGGCGACGACCCGGCTGGACGGGCTGGTGGCCCGGCTGCCGCAGGGCCTGGACACGCTGGTGGGGCATCGCGGGACCAAGCTGTCGGGCGGTGAGCGTCAGCGGGTGGCGATCGCCCGCGCGCTGCTGCGCAGGCCCCGGCTGCTGCTCCTGGACGAGGCGACGTCCCAGCTGGACGCGGTGAACGAGGCGGCGCTGCGGGACACGGTGGCGGACGTCGCCCGTTCCACGACGGTGCTGGTGGTGGCGCACCGGCTGTCCACGGTGACGATGGCCGACCGGATCGTGGTCATGGACGCGGGCCGGGTGCGGGCGGTGGGCACGCACCGGGAGCTGGTGCACGACGACCCGCTGTACGCCGAGTTGGCGGCGACGCAGTTCCTGGCGACGGCGGGCTGACGCCCGCGGGGCGTACGACGAGGGCCGCCCGGCTTCCGGGCGGCCCTCGCGCGACGGGTGTCCGCGCCGGTCACTGCACGGCGGGCAGCAGCTGGGTGGCGGGCGCGGCGAGGTCGGTCAGCTGGTGCAGCCGACCGAGTTCCTGGAGGCCGCCGAGGCCCTGCAACTGCTGGGATACGCGCGGGACCGCACCGCGGTGCTCCGCGGGGATGTCACTGGCGGCGAGCGAGTCCAGCGCGGCGATCGGGCTGATCTTCCCGGTCTCCCCCTGCTGGACCGGGGCCGCGCTCGCCGGCGGGGCGGCGAGGCCGGTGACACCCGCGGCGAGACCCACGGCGGCGACGATACGTCGAGTTGAGATCATGCCCTCAGCAACGGCGCGGAGGGCCGGCGGGACACGGGCGGGCGGCGCCGCTCACCCGTCCGGCTGCGTTTGCCGGGGCGGCCGGGCCGGAGGAGGCTCGAATCAGGGGCCGACACGGTCCGCTCCCCGACGGGCCGCGCGCCCCGAAGGAGGTCACCATGGGCAGCGCGACGGGCTCCGCCTTCACCATCGAGACCCTGCGCCGGGGCATAGAGGGGAACACCGGGAACACCCTTCTGTCGCTCTACGCGGACGACGCGGAGATCCGCATCGTCGACCGCAACACCCAGCCCAGTCACCCGAAGGTGCTGCACGGCCGGCCGGAGATCGCGGCGATGCTGGACGACGTCTACAGCCGCGACATGACGCACAAGCTGGAACGGTGCGTCGTCCAGGGCGACCGGGCCGCGTACAGCGAGTCCTGCGAGTACGCGGACGGCGTCCGGGTGCTGGCCGAATCCATGATCACGTTGCGCGACGGCAGGATCGCCGAGCAGATCATGATCCAGGCCTGGGACGAATGACGGGAGGGACCGCGGCGGTCCGGGTCGCCTCCGGGTGACGCGGGCCGCCGATTTTGTGGTGCGCGCGGTCTTGTGGAGCAGGCTCTCTCTCCTTACTTTTCAGTAAGTTCCTCTGAACACAAGCGTGTTCAGAGTTCCCGGCTGCACCGGCACGTGCTTTCGCCCACACCCCACCCCAGAGGAGAGAGCCCGTCATGCCTGCCCTCGGAACCAGGCACCTCCGCTCCGTGGCCGCCGCCCTCGTCCTGACCGTCGCCGCCCCCGCGACCGCCACCGCCGCCCCGTCCGACCCCGCCCTGCGCGAGGTGCTGTTCGTCGGCAACAACTGGGACGGCACCGCCGACGTGATCGCGTCCTCCGGCGACTTCGCGAAGGTCGGCCGGATCGACGTCGTCCCGGACAAGGAACAGCGGATGGCCGAGATCAACGCCGACCCCATCAAGTGGATCTACTTCATGGCCATCCGCGACAGCGTCGGCGAGGGCCACGACCAGTTCGTGGACGACATGTACGCCACGCCGGACGGCCGCTCGGTGGTCGTCTCCCGGCCGAGCTTCGCCGACGTCGTCTCCCTCGACCTGGCCACCGGCCGCGTCAACTGGCGGTTCCCGGTGTCCGGTCACCGCGCCGACCACATGGCCGTCTCCCCGGACGGCACCCGGGTCGCGGTCTCCGCCTCGACCTCCAACACCGTGCACGTGCTGGACATCACCACGGGGCGGCAGCTCGGTTCGTTCGCCACCGGCGACAAGCCGCACGAGAACGTGTTCACCAAGGACGGCCGCTACATCTGGAACATGTCCATCGGCGACGTCAACACCGCGCTGGACGACCCGTTCTGGGACTGGACCAAGGGCGACCGGCGCATCACGGTCGTGGACGCGACGACGTACCGGCAGGTCAAGGTCATCGACATGCGCGCCCGGCTGGACGCGTTCGGGCTGCGGGACTTCTCGGACGCGGTGCGCCCGGCCGCCTTCTCCCCGGACGAGTCGAAGCTGTACTTCCAGGTGTCGTTCTTCAACGGCTTCCTGGAGTACGACGTCGCCACCGACCGGATCACCCGGGCGAAGACGCTGCCGAAGAACCCGGCGACCAGCGAGGACCGCACCACCTGGGTGAACGACTCGCGCCACCACGGGATCTCGATGAGCCCGGACGGCGCGAAGCTCTGCGTCGCGGGGACCATGGACGACTACGCCACCGTCGTCGACCGCGCCACCCTCCAGGAGGGCCCGCTCGTCCCCGCGTCGAAGCCGTACTGGGCGACGGTCAGCGGCGACGGCAAGGACTGCGTCGTCTCGGAGAGCGGCGCCGACCAGGTCACGGCCATCGACTTCGCGACCGGCCGCAAGGTCGCGTCGGTCCCGGTCGGCGACCACCCGCAACGCGTCCGCCTCGGCCACGTGCGCACCGACTGGACCGCGCCGGCCGCGCGCTGAGCCCAGGGTGCGGGGCCGCTCCCGGACGACCCGGAGCGGCCCCGCCCCCACCTCGGGGACCGTTCCCGGCGGGGTTTCGAGGGCTTCCGACAGCGATGGGTCAATCGTCAACGAACCCATGTCGCAGCACTCGCCGTCGTCAGAGTGGAGTCATAGAGTGACCTACATCACGATCGGTCGCTGTTTTCCCCTCGCTCACGCCCGCACGGTCTGGAGGGCACATGACCCGTATCAAGGTGAACGTGGACGGCACGACGTACGAGGACGACGTGGAACCCCGTCTCCTGCTGGCCCACTACCTGCGCGACCGCCTCGGTCTGACCGGCACCCCGATCGGCTGCGACACCTCCAGTTGCGGTGCCTGCACCGTCGACCTCGACGGCGCGACCGTCAAGAGCTGCTCCGTCCTCGCCGTCCAGGCGGACGGCACCGAGGTGACCACCGTCCAGGGGCTGGCCCGGGACGGCGCGTGGTCGCCGCTCCAGCGCGCCTTCCACGAGCGGCACGCGCTCCAGTGCGGTTACTGCACCCCCGGGATGATCATGGCCGCGCGCGATCTGCTGCGCGAGAACCCCCGTCCGACCTCCGACGAGGTGCGGCACGCCCTGGAGGGCAACCTCTGCCGCTGCACCGGCTACCAGAACATCGTGCGCGCGGTCCTCGCCGCCTCCGGCCAGGAGGGGCAGGAGGCCCCCGCGGCCGCCGAGGAGGTCACGGCATGACCGATCAGGCCGTCGAACGCGAGGTCGGACGCGCCCGGCTGCGCAAGGAGGACGCCCGGCTCGTCACCGGACAGACCAACTGGACCGACAACATCCAGGTCACCGGGCTGCTGCACCTGGCGATCCTGCGCAGCCCCATGGCCCACGCCCGCGTCACCCGGGTGGACGTCTCCCCGGCCCTCGCACTCCCCGGTGTCGTCGCGGCGTTCAGCGGCGCCGACCTCGCCGACGGCATGGGGTCGCTGCCCTGCGCCTGGCCGGTGACCGAGGACATCGTGCTGCCCGACCACCCGCCGATCGCCGTCGACGAGGTGCGCTACGCCGGCGACCCGGTCGCCGTGGTCGTGGCCCGCGACCGGTACGCGGCGGCCGACGCCCTGGAGGCGATCGAGGTCGACTACGAGCCGCTGCCCCCGGTCCTCGACCTGGAGGCCGCGCTCGCCGACGACGCCCCGCTGGTCCACTCCGACAAGGGCACCAACCGCAGCTACGTGTGGCCGCTGGCGACCGGCGAGGGCTTCGACACGGTGCGCGAGCGCGCGGACGTCACGGTCAAGCGGCGCTACCACCAGCAGCGGCTGATCCCGAACGCCATGGAGCCCCGCGCGGTCGTCGTCACCCCGCTCGCCGCCTCCGGCGAGTACACCGTCTACTCGGCCACCCAGATCCCGCACATCCTGCGGATCATGCTGGCCACGGTGACCGGCGTCCCCGAGCACAAGCTGCGGGTGATCGCCCCGGACGTGGGCGGCGGCTTCGGCTCCAAACTCCAGGTGTACGGCGAGGAGGCCATCGCCCTCACCGTCGCGCGCAGGCTCGGCCGCCCGGTGAAGTGGACCGAGTCCCGCTCCGAGGGCTACCTCGCCACCCACCACGGCCGCGGCATGATCCAGGACATCGAGGTCGCCGCCACCCGCGAGGGCAGGCTGCTCGGCCTGAAGGTGGACCTGATCGCGGACATGGGCGCGTACCTGATGCTCGTCACACCGGGCATCCCCATCCTCGGCGCCTTCATGTACCCGGCGATCTACAAGATGGACGCCTACGAGTTCAACTGCACCGGCGTCTTCACCACCCGCACGCCCACCGACGCCTACCGCGGCGCCGGACGCCCCGAGGCGACGTACGCCATCGAGCGCGTCATGGACGAACTGGCCGCCGAACTCGGCCTGGACCCGGTGGAGTTGCGGCGCCGCAACTGGATCGGGCACGAGGAGTTCCCGTACACCTCGATCGCCGGGCTGACCTACGACAGCGGCAACTACGAGGCGGCCACCGAGAAGGCCCTCGCCCTGTTCGGCTACGACGACCTGCGCGCCGAGCAGCGGGGGCGCAACGAGCGCGGGGACACCGTGCGCCTCGGTATCGGCGTGTCGACGTACACGGAGATGTGCGGTCTGGCACCGAGCCGGGTGCTGCGCGACCTCAGGTACGCGGCGGGCGGCTGGGAGGCGGCGAGCATCCGCATGCTGCCCACCGGCAAGGTCGAGGTGGTCACCGGCACCAGCCCGCACGGGCAGGGCCACGTGACCTGCTGGAGCCAGATCGCCGCCGACGCGCTGGGCGTTCCGTTCGAGGACGTCGAGGTGGTCCACGGTGACACCCGCTCGTCCCCGCAGGGCATGGACACCTACGGCTCGCGGTCGCTGGTCGTGGGCGGCGAGGCCGTGCACCGGGCGGCGCGCAAGGTGGTCGAGAAGGCGCGGAAGGTCGCCGCGCACCTGCTGGAGGCGAGCGAGCAGGACCTGGAGTTCACGGACGGCGTGTTCTCCGTGAAGGGCTCGCCCGAGGCGCGCAGGACCATCCAGGAGATCGCGTTCGAGGCGTTCTCCTCGCACGACCTGCCCGACGGCATGGAACCCACCATCAACGCCGAACAGGTCGTCGACCCGGAGAACTTCTCCTATCCGCACGGGACCCACCTGTGCGCCGTCGAGGTCGACACCGAGACCGGGGCCACGCGCATCAGGTCGTACGTCTGCGTCGACGACGTCGGCCGGGTCGTCAACCCGATGATCGTCGAGGGCCAGGTGCACGGCGGGCTCGCCCAGGGCATCGCCCAGGCGCTGTACGAGGAGGCCGTCTACGACGACGAGGGCAACCTGGTCTCCGGCACCATGGCCGACTACCTCGTGCCGTCGGCGGCGGACCTGCCGCACTTCGTGACCGACCGGACCGAGACGCCCGCCGCGAACTCGCTGGGCGTGAAGGGGGTCGGCGAGTCGGGCACGATCGCCTCGACGCCCGCCGTGGTGAACGCCGTCGTGGACGCGCTCAGGCCGCTGGGCGTGCACGACGTGCGGATGCCCTGTACGCCCGAGCGGGTCTGGCGGGCCGTGCGGTCCGCCGGGTCCGGTGAGGAGGCCCCGGCATGATCCCCGCCGCATTCGACTACGTCCGTCCCGCCACCGTCGACGAGGCGGTGCGCGCGCTCGCGGACGCGGGCGAGGACGCCAAGGTGCTGGCCGGCGGGCAGAGCCTGCTGCCGCTGCTGCGGCTCAGGCTGGCCTTCCCCGAACTCGTCGTGGACATCGGCCGGGTCGAGGGGCTGCGCGGGGTGCGCGAGGAGGGCGACGCACTTGTCGTCGGCGCGCTGACCACGCACCACGACGTGATCCACGACCCGCTGGTGCGCCGGTACGCCGGGCTGCTGGCCGCGGCCACCGAGACGGTCGCCGACCCGGCCGTGCGGCACCGGGGCACCCTCGCGGGCTCGCTCGCGCATGCCGACCCGGCCGGGGACCTGCCCGCCGTGGTGCTCGCCCTGGACGGCGAGCTGGTAGCGGCAGGGCCCGGCGGACGGCGGACGATCCCGGCGCGCGAGTTCTTCGTCGACTACCTCCAGACCGCGCTGGCGCCCGACGAGCTCCTGGTGGAGGTCCGGCTGCCGAAGAAGGACGGCTGGGGCTTCCACTACGAGAAGTTCCAGCGGGCCGCCCAGGCGTGGGCGGTGGTCGGGGTGGCCGCGCTCGTGCGGCGCGAGAACGGGCACGTCGCCGAGGCGCGGATCGGCCTCACCAACATGGGCGCGGTCCCGCTGCGGGCCCCGGCGGCCGAGGGCGCGCTGGCCGGCGCCGGGGACGCGCGGGCCGTGGCGCACGCCTGCGAACAGGCCGCGGAGGGCACCCGGCCGGGACAGGACATGTCGGGCTCCCCGGAGTACCGGGCGCATCTGGCCCGGGTGCTGACCAGGCGGGCGGTGCTGTCCGCCGCCGGGATGGGGTGAGCGCCGATCACCGGTATGGACGACCCGGAGCGGGTGCGGGCCCGGCTGGAGGAGACGGGGTACCTCGTCGACGACGGACTGGCCGTCTCCTGCTTCCTGGCACTGAGACTGCACCGGCCGCTCTTCTGCGAGGGCGACGCGGGCGTGGGCAAGACCGCGCTCGCGACCGCCCTCGCCGAGGCGCTCGGCGCCCCGCTGATCCGGCTGCAGTGCCACGAGGGCATCGACGCGGCGCAGGCCCTGTACGACTGGGACTTCCCGCGCCAGCTGCTGCACCTGCGGGCCGCCGAGGCCGCGGGGGTGACGGACGCGGACCGTCTCGAGAGCGAGCTGTACGACCGGCGCTTCCTCATCGCCCGGCCGCTGCTGCGGGCGCTGCAGACGCGGCCTGCGGTGCTGCTGGTGGACGAGATCGACCGGGCCGACGACGAGTTCGAGGCGTTCCTGCTGGAGCTGCTGTCGGAGTACTCGGTGACGATCCCGGAGCTGGGGACGCTGCGGGCGGAGGTGCCGCCGGTGGTCGTCCTCACCTCCAACCGGACCCGGGAGGTGCACGACGCGCTGAAGCGGCGGTGCCTCTACCACTGGTTCGACCACCCCTCCTTCGGGCGTGAACTCGCCATCGTGCGGCGCCGGCTGCCGGAGGTGTCGCAGCGGCTGGCCGAGCAGGTCACCGCGCTCGTGCAGGCGCTGCGGGCGGCGGACCTGGTCAAGCCGCCCGGGGTGGCCGAGACGATCGACTGGGCGCAGGCCCTGGACGCGCTGGGCGCGACCGAGGTGGACGCGGAGCTGGCGGTGGCGACCCTGGGCTCGGTCCTCAAGTACCGCGAGGACACCGACCGCGCCCGGGGCCTCGACCTGGCCACGATCCTGGCAGCCCGGGGGGCGTGAACCGTGACACTCCCGGACCGTTCGGCACAGGGGGGCGGTGGGGGCGGGGCAGGTGGCGGGGGCGGCCGTGTCCATGGTGACGGGGTCGGTGGGGTCGGTGTGCTGGTCGGGTTCGTGCGGGCGGTGCGGGCGGCCGGGGTCGACGCGAGCAGTGAGCGGGCGCACGCGTTCCTGCGGGCCGTGGACGTGCTGCGCCCGGGGGTGCGCGGGGACGTGTACTGGGCGGGGCGGGCCACGCTGTGCGGCGGGCACGACGACCTGGAGCGCTACGACCGGGTGTTCACCGCCTACTTCGGAACGACGGCCGGACCCCGCCGCAGGCCGCCGGCCGCCGCTCCCCCGCCCCGGCTGCGGCTGGTCTCCCGGGACGCGCCCGCCGGGACGCCCACCCCGGGTGCGGACGAGCCGCCGCGACCCCCCACGGCCTCGCTCGCCAGCACCGCCGAGGTGCTGCGCCACCGGGACGTGGCGGAGCTGGACGCGGTCGAACGGGACCAGCTGAACCGGCTGCTGGCCGCGTTCGCGCTGCGCGGGCAGACCCGGCGTTCGGCCCGCCGCCGTCCGGCCCGGCGCGGCGAGGTCGATCCGCGGCGCACCGTGCGGGAGGTGCTGCGGCGCGGTGGTGAGCCGTCCCGGCTGCTGCGGCAGGCGCGGGTGGAGTCGCCGCGCCGGGTGGTGCTGCTCGTCGACGTGAGCGGCTCCATGGCGCCGTACGCCGACGCGCTGCTGCGGTTCGCCCACGCGGCCGCGCGGGCGGGCCGTACGGAGGTGTTCACGGTCGGCACCCGGCTGACCCGGGTGACAAGTGAGCTGGCGCGACGCGACCCGGACCTCGCGATGACCGCGCTGGCCGCCGCCGTACCGGACTGGCGCGGCGGCACCCGGCTGGGGGAGCTGCTGCGGGAGTTCCTGAACCGGTGGGGCCAGCGGGGCATGGCGCGCGGCGCGGTGGTGGTGCTGCTCTCGGACGGCTGGGAGCGCGGCGACCCCGCGCTGCTCGCGGCCCAGATGCGCCGGCTGCACGGCCTGGCGCACCGGGTGGTGTGGTCCAACCCCCGCAAGGCCCGGCCGGGTTACGCGCCGGTGGCCGCGGGGATGGCGGCGGCGCTGCCGTACGTGGACGCGTTCGTCGAGGGACACAGCCTGGCGGCCCTGGAGCGGCTGGCGGCGGTGGTCCGCGGGGCCACGGGAGCCGTGGCCGCCGGTACGGAAGGAGCGGAACGTGCGTGAGATCCTGCCGGGACTCGATCGCTGGTACACGGCCGGTGACCCCTTCGGTCTGGCGACGGTCGTCGCGGTGAGCCGCAGCGCGCCGCGCGGGCCGGGCGCGGCGATGGCGGTGGGGCCGGGCGACGAGGTGCTGGGGAGCGTGTCCGGGGGCTGCGTCGAGGGCGCGGTGTTCGAGCTGGCGCGGGAGGTCGTGGACAGCGGCGAAGCCCGTCTCGAGACGTTCGGGTACAGCGACGAGGACGCGTTCGCGGTCGGGCTGACCTGCGGCGGCGAGATCACGGTGCTGGTGCGGCCGGTCACCCGGGGCGCGGACCCCGCGTTCGGCGCGGTCGCGGCGTCGGTGGCGGCGGGCGAGCCGGTGACCGTGGCGACGGTCGTGGACGGTCCGGCGCCGCGCGGCGCGAGCCTCGCGGCGTGGCCGGAGCGGGTGTCCGGGACGCTCGGCACGGCGGGCCTCGACGCGGCGGTCACCGCCGACGCGCGCGGCGAACTCGCCCTGGGCGCCACGGGTCTGCGGCACTACGGCCCGCGCGGCGAGCGCCGGGAGGACGCGGTGACCGTGTTCCTGCACTCCTTCGCGCCGCCGCCGCGCATGCTGGTGTTCGGCGCGATCGACTACGCGGCCGCGGTGGCCCGCATCGGCGGCTTCCTCGGCTACCGGGTGACGGTGTGCGACGCCCGCCCGGTGTTCACCACGCCGAAGCGCTTCCCGCCGGGCACGGAGGTCGTCGTCGAGTGGCCGCACCGCTATCTCGCGGGCACCCCGACCGACGGACGCACGGTGATCTGCGTCCTCACCCACGACCCGAAGTTCGACGTGCCGCTGCTGGAGGAGGCGCTGCGCCGGCCCGCCGCCTACATCGGGGCGATGGGCAGCCGGCGCACCCACGACGAACGCCGCGAGCGGCTGGCCGAGGCCGGGCTGACCGAGGACGAGCTGGCCCGGCTGCGCTCGCCGCTCGGGCTGGACCTCGGCGCCCGTACGCCCGAGGAGGTCGCCGTGTCGGTGGCCGCCGAGATCGTCGCCCTGCGCTGGGGAGGCAGCGGGGCACCGCTCACCGCGACCGCCGGCGCCATCCACCCGGCGGGCGTTTCCTGAGTCCCCGAGCACCACGAGCACCACGAGGAGCACGTCATGGAGCTGCACCACGAGTTCACCGTCCCCGTCCCGGTGGAGGACGCCTGGCCCGCGCTCCTCGACATCGAGCGCGTCGCGCCGTGTCTGCCGGGGGCGACGGTGGAGGAGTTCGACGGGAAGACCGTGACCGGTTCGGTGAAGGTGAAGGTCGGGCCGGTGACCGTGACCTACCGGGGCACGGCGGTCTTCGAGGAGCAGGACGAGGCGGCGCACCGGATGGTGCTGGCCGCCAACGGCCGGGAGACGCGCGGCCAGGGCACCGCCCGTGCCACGGTCACCGCCACGCTGGCCGGACGCGACGGCGGTACGGCGGTGTCGGTGCGCACGGACCTGACGGTGACCGGGCGACCGGCGCAGTTCGGGCGCGGGGTGATCGCCGAGGTCGGCGACCGGCTGATCGGGCAGTTCGCGGCGTGCCTGGCCGAGCGGCTGGCCGAACCCGCGGCGCGGGACGCCGGGGCGGAGGGGATCGGGGCGCAGGCGGCAGGTGCGGGGGCGGCCGGGGCGCAGGGCGCCGGGACGGCGGGAGCCGCGGCGGCAGGTGCGGGGGCGGCCGGGGCGAGAGCGGCCGGGGCTGTGTCGTCCGCGCCGTCGGAGGCCGAGCCCCTGAACCTGCTGCGGGCGGCCGGCGTCCCGGTGGCCAAGCGGGCGGCG
Source organism: Streptomyces sp. NPDC026672 (assembly GCF_040638185.1). Classification (NCBI taxonomy): domain Bacteria; kingdom Bacillati; phylum Actinomycetota; class Actinomycetes; order Kitasatosporales; family Streptomycetaceae; genus Streptomyces; species Streptomyces sp. NPDC026672. The sequence goes on along the minus strand of NZ_JBEZXS010000014.1, from coordinate 112,184 downwards.
GGCGTGGCGGCAGCGGCGGCGGTCCTGGTCCTGCTGTTCACCCGGGCCAGGCGGCACCGGCGGACGGGCCACGGGTGGACGGGCTGCGGGAGAACGGGGCGCGGCAGGACGGGCCACCACCGCTCGCGCCGGTAGCACCCCGGCGCGCGGCCCGGCTCAGGGCAGCCGGTGGAGGGTGACCTCGGTGAGCCGGCCGGCGGTGAGGGTCGCCGTGAGGTAGGTGCGGTGCGGTTCGCGGCGGCGGTCCGTCGGGGAGCCGGGGTTGAGCAGGCGCAGGCCGCCGGGCGCGGTGGTGTCCCAGGGGACGTGGCTGTGGCCGAACACCAGGACGTCGAGGTCGGGGAAGCGGGCGGCGCAGCGGGCCTCGCGTCCCCCGGCGGGCCCGGTCTCGTGGACGACGCCGAAGCGCACCCCGTCGAGCTCGGCGCGGGCCACCTCGGGCAGGCGGGCGCGCAGCTCGGGGCCGTCGTTGTTGCCGTACACCGCGATCAGGCGGCGGCTGCGCTCCGCCAGCAGGTCGAGGGTGGCGGTGTCCACCCAGTCGCCGGCGTGGAACACCACGTCGGCGTGCGGGAGTTCGGCGAGCAGCGGGGCGGGCAGCGTCTTCGCGCGCCGGGGCACGTGGGTGTCGGACGTCAGCAGCAGGCGCACGGGTTCAGCGTAGGGGAGGCGGCACCGTGCGGCCCGTGAACTTCATCAGTCTGGACTGGACAGTTTGGACTGCGGGTTCTAGGGTGGCGGCCATGGACGAGATATCCGACTCCGCCGCCCGCGCCGCACGCGATCTGCGGGTCGTGTTCAGCAGGCTGCGGCGGCGCATACGGGAGGTGTCGCAGGACACCGACCTCACCCCGTCCCAGGAGTCGGCCCTCACCCTGGTCGGCAAGCACGGCGCCGCCACGGCCAGCGCCCTGGCCTCCGCCGAGGGCGTGCGCCCGCAGTCGATGGCCACCACGCTCGCCGCCCTCGACCAGCACGGCCTCATCCGCCGCGCCCCGGACCCCGAGGACGGCCGCCGCCAGCTCGTCACCCTGACCGAGGCCGGCCGGGCCCGCGTCGAGGGCAACCGGCAGGCCCGCGAGGAGTGGCTGGCCCGCGCCTTCCAGGACCGCTTCACGGAGGACGAGCGCGAGACGGTGCGCAGGGCACTGGCGCTCATGGAACGGCTGTCGCAGCAGTGACGTCCCCTCCCGCGGCCTTCGACCGGCGGCTGATCGCGCCGATGGTCCTCGGCTCCGTGCTGAACCCCGTCAACTCCTCGATGATCGCCGTGGCCCTGGTCCCCATCGGCCTGGCGTTCGGGGCGCCGCCCGCCGAGACGGTCTGGCTGGTGTCGGCGCTCTACCTCGCCACCGCCGTGGGCCAGCCCGTCGTCGGACGGCTCGTCGACATGTACGGGCCGCGCAGGCTCTACCTCGCCGGTACGGCGCTCGTGGGCGTCGCGGGCGTCATGGGCGCGCTCGCCCCCTCCCTCGGTCTGCTGATCGCGGCCCGGGTGCTGCTCGGCCTCGGCACCTCCGCCGCGTATCCGGCGGCGATGCGGCTCACCCGCAGCGAGGCCGAGCGCACCGGCCGGGACAGCCCGGCGGGCGTGCTGACCGCGCTGGCCGTGGCGAGCCAGACGGTGTCCGTGGTCGGCCCGGCGCTCGGCGGACTGCTGATCGGCGTCGGCGGCTGGCGCGCGGTGTTCACCGTCAACGTCCCCCTGTCGGCGGCCTGTCTGGTCCTCGGCGCCCTGTGGCTGCCGCGCGGCGCCCCGCGGGAGGCGGCCCGCGGGCGCGGTGTGGACCTGCCCGGGATGGCGCTGTTCACGGCCGTGCTCGTCACGCTGATGCTGTTCCTCATGGGCCCCCGGGCCGACCGCTGGTACCTGCCGGTGCTCACCGTCCTCGCGGCCGCCGCCTTCGCCGCGTGCGAGCTGCGGGTGCCGGACCCGTTCGTCGACCTGCGGGTGCTCGGCGGCAACGTCCCGCTCCTCGCCACGTATCTGCGTCAGCTCCTCGCCTACACGACCGCCTACGCGTTCATGTACGGGTACACGCAGTGGCTGGAGGAGGGACGCGGTCTGAACGCCTCCACCGCCGGGCTCGTCCTGGTCCCCCTGTCGGTGAGCGCGCTCACCGTCTCCGCGCTCACCGGGCGCCGGGAGGCGGTGCGCGGCAAGCTCGTCGCCGGCTCCCTGCTGCAACTGGCGGGCTGCGCCGTGCTGCTGCTCGTCGACTCCGCGAGTCCGCTGTGGGTGCTGCTCGTGGTGGGCGCCGTCGCCGGTCTCCCGCAGGGCCTCGTCGGCCTCGCCACCCAGACCGCGCTGTACCGGCAGGCCGAGCCCGAGCGCATCGCCTCCGCCGCCGGGCTGCTGCGCACCTTCATGTACCTCGGCGCGCTGGGCGCCTCCGCGGCCACCGCCGCGTTCTACCCGCACCGCGCCGACACGGCCGGGCTGCACGGCCTGGCCCTGTTCATGGCGGCCGGCTCGGTCCTGCTGCTGGCGACCACCCTCCCGGACCGTTCCCTCGGTTCGCCCACCTCCCGGGACACCACCCCGGCGACCGTCCGGGCCCCGGCCCGGAGCACCTCCCGAAACACCCCTGGAAAGGCCTGACCCCCATGGCGCTCACCGCCCTCGACCCCCGTACCGCCCTCGTCGTGATCGACCTCCAGAACGGCATCGCCGGGGCGCCCACCCAGCCCCACAGCGGTGCCGACGTGGTCGCCCGCTCCGTGGCGCTGGCCGACGCCTTCCGCGCCCGCGACCTGCCCGTCGTCCTCGTCCGCGTCTCCTTCGCGCCCGACTGGGCCGACCGCGTCCCGGGCCGCACCGAGCACGAGGGCGCCGGCGGCGCCTACCCCGAGGGCTGGGACGTCATCGTCGACGAACTCTCCGGCCACCCGGGCGACATCCACGTGACCAAGCACAACTGGGGCGCCTTCCACGGCACCGACCTCGACGTCCAGCTGCGCCGCCGCGGTGTCACCCAGATCGTCCTGACGGGCATCGCCACGAGCATCGGCGTCGAGTCCACCGCCCGCGCCGCCCACGAGCACGGCTACCACGTCACCGTGGCCACCGACGCGGTCTCGGACCTCGCGCCCGAACCGCACGCCAACAGCGTCGACCGGATCTTCCCCCGGCTCGGCGAGACCGGTACCACCGCCGAGATCCTCGAACTCCTCGCCAAGACCCACGCCTGACCCGCTCGACGACGGCCCCCTCCACGGACGGACTCCGCGGAGGGGGCCGTCGCCGTCGGGTCAGTCGTCGTCGGCCGCCGCCCGGCGCACGTCCGCCTCCACCTCCGTGCGGGAGACACCCTCGTCGCGGGCGTACTCGCTGAGCGCGGAGCCGAGGTCACGGTCCAGGTCCCGCCAGGCGCGCAGGGCGGTCTCGTAGGTCTCCCGCTGGGCGGCGGTCAGCGGGGCCTCGGCCGGGGGGCCGTAGGCGTCGCGCAGTTCCTGGACCTGGGCGTGGGCCGCGTCCGCCGCGTGCTGCTTGGCGACGAGCTCTTCCATGGTGTGGGACACGGAAAGGACCCTAGGCACGGTGGCGGTGCGCTCCCGCTCGACCTGCCGGAGGGCCGCCGCACCCGCACCCGAGTGGCGGTCAGTCGCCGAGCACGATGTCGGCCCAGACCTGCTTGCCGCCACTGACCGGCACCGTTCCCCAGGTCGCCGACATCGCCTCCACGAGGAGGATGCCCCGGCCGCCGGTGGCCTCCCAGCCGATGCTGGCCGGCTTGACGGGACTGCGGGGCGAGGTGTCGGCGACGGCGACCCGGAAGCGGTGGTTGACCAGGGTGAGGTCCAGGCGGACCTGGCCGTCGGTGTGCACGAGGGCGTTGGTGACCAGTTCGGAGACGACGAGCTGGACGGCGTCCGAGTGCTCCTCGGGCACGCCCCAGGAGCGCAGGGTGCGGCGGGTGAAACGGCGGGCGTGCCGTACGGCCTCCGGGACCCGCCACACCGTCCAGCTCTCGCGCAGCGGGCGGACGGCCATGCCGTCGTAGCGCATGAGCAGGAGGGCGACGTCGTCGCCGCGGTGGGCGCCGGTGAGCAGCGCGTCGGCGACCAGGCCGAGGTCGGCGGGGTCGGCGGCGGACAGGTCGCGGGCGAGCCGTACCATGCCCTCGTCGAGGTCGGACCCGGCGGACTCGACGAGGCCGTCCGTGGTGAGGGCGAGCACGGCGCCGGGCTGGAGGCGCAGCGGCGTCATGGGGAACTCCGCCTGGAGGACCACACCGAGCGGGGGGCCGCCCTCGGTCTCGACGACCTCGCTGCCGCCGTCCGGGTGACGCAGCACCGGTTGGGGGTGGCCTGCGCGCACGCACCAGGCGGTGCCCTCCTCCATGTCGACGTCGACGTAGCAGCAGGTGGCGAAGAGGTCGGTCTCCATCTCCATGAGCAGCCGGTTGGCGTGCGAGACGACCACGTCGGGCGGGTGGCCCTCGGCGGCGTAGGCGCGCAGGGCGGTGCGCATCTGGCCCATCAGGGTGGCGGCGCCCGCGTTGTGGCCCTGGACGTCGCCGATGACGAGGGCGACGTGGTGGTCGGGCAGCGGGATCACGTCGTACCAGTCGCCGCCGACCTCCAGTCCCGCGGTGGTCGGCAGATAGCGGGCGACGGCGACGCCCCCGGCCAGCCGGGGCAGCCGGCGGGGCAGCAGGGTGCGCTGGAGCATGCCGACGAGTTCGTGCTCGGCGTCGAAGGCGTGGGCGCGCATCAGGGCCTGTCCGGCGAGGCCGGCGGCGGCGGTGAGCAGGGCCCGCTCATCGGGTCCGAAGTCGTGCGGGTGGTCCCAGCCGATCAGGCAGGCGCCGGCCATGCCGCCGCCCGCGGGCAGGGGCAGGACGGCGAGGCCGCCGGGACCGACCTCGCCGAGGGCGGGTTCGAGGGCGGCGGTGCCGGCGGCCCAGATCCGGGCACGGCCCTCACGCAGGACGGCGGCGAGGGTGGGCATGGACCGCACGGGCGCGTCGGGCCACTCGGAGCGCCACTCCGTGCGCCACAGCTCGGGCCACGCCTCGGGTTCCGGCGGGTCGAGGACGGTGACCACGAGCCGTTCGTTCTCCAGTTCGGCCAGGGCGAAACGGTCGGCCCGGAGGGGCTCGCGCAGGGCGGCGACGACGGCCTGGCTGACGTCCTTGACGGTGCCCGCGGTGGCGAGCGCGGCGGCGAGGCGCTGGACGCGGGCCACGTCGGTGACGTCGGAGCGGAGCGTGGAGACGTCGGCGACCGTGCCGACGAGGCGGTCGGGCCGGCCCTCGCCGCCGGGCAGCAGCCGGCCGCGCAGCCTGATCCACTTCGGGGAGCCGCCGGGCTGGACGATGCGGAACTCCAGCTCGCGGTCGCCGATGGACATGTGGTCGGCCTCGACGACGGACATCAGGGAGGGCAGGTCCTCGGGCACGGCGCGGCCGAGCAGGGTCTCGACCCTGCCGTCGAACGCGTCGCGGCCGATCCCGAACAGGTCCAGGATGTCGGCGCCGACCGTGATGCGGCCGGTGTCCATGGCGAGGTTGAAGGCGTCCGCGGCCGGCTCGCCGGTCTCGGCGGGCGCGGGCCGGGTGAGCGCCTCGGCGACGAGGGCCAGGCAGTGGCGGTCCTCGGGGCCGAAACCGGCCGGGTTCTCGGTGACGGCGACGAGACAGCCCTCGCCCCGGCTCACGGGGAGGGCGGCGACGAAGAAGTCCGGGCAGGTCCCGGGGCGGTCGGCGGCCCGGTCGGGGCCGAGCCACCGGGGCTCCCCGGCGCGCAGGGCCTCGGCGGGCGCGGACCGGCCGGACGCGGGGTAGCCCTCCTGGAGGCCGTAGAGGGTGCGCGGGAGCCCGGCCGACTGGGTGAGGCTCAGCCGGGTGCCGTCGTCGTCCGGGCCGTAGAAGCCGGCGAAGGAGGCACCGGCGAGGACGAGGGCCTGTTCGAGGACGCGGCGCGGCCGGTCGGGCGCGTACGGCTCGGACATGAGCGTTTCGAGGGCGATTTCGGCACGCTCCGTTCGTGTTCCGCGTACCGCAGCGCCCTCTGTGACCACGTCCGCCATTACAGCGCTTATGGGACGTAAACGCAGCCCCTGTGACCATTCCGTGGAACCGGCGTGCCGTACGGACGTTCCGGACCTTGGTGCCCGGTTGCCCCGGACCGCTCGCCGTGCGGCCCGGGGCGCGGGGAGGGAGCCTTGTGGCCTGGGGCGCGAGGCGCGGCCGGGCGAGGAGGTGGTCGGCATGTCCGACGGACTGTCCTCCGGCGGGGCGCCGAACGCCGGGCGGGCCCGCGCCGGCCGGCCGCTGCTGTCGCTGGCGCTGGCCGCGATGATGGAGGACGTGCACGCGCACTCCGGCGCGGTGTACCTGCTGGTGCCCGGCGAGCCGGTGCTGGAGCTCGCGGTGACGGCCGGGCTGCCGCGGGAGTTCGTGCAGCCGTGGGAGCGGGTGGGGCTGAGCGCGCCGATCCCGGTCGCGGCGGCGCTGCGCGAGCGGCGGCTGGTCTGGGTGGCCGGCGAGGAGGAGATGGCCCGCCGCTTCCCGCGCATCGCGGTCGTCCTGCCGTACCCCTTCGCACTGGCCGCGCTCCCCGTGGCCACCGCGGACACGGTGTTCGGGGCGGTCTTCGTGACCTGGCCGGGCTCGCACCCGCCGGAGCTGGCGGACCGTGAGCGGTCGCGGCTGACGGCGGCCTGCCACCGGCTGGCACTGCGCCTGGAGCAGGAGGGACAGGACCCGCGCGCGCCGCGCCAGGAGCCCGATCTGCCGGTCGTGCCGGTGCCGGAGGTGTCGGGCACGTTCGGCACCCTGGAGGCGGTGCGGATGGTGGCGCGGCTGCCGTACGGACTGGTCTCCCTCGATCTGCACGGCCGGGTCGCCTTCGTGAACCCGGCGGCGGCCGAACTGCTGGACACGGCGACGGGCGAACTGCTCGGCACCCGGCTGTGGGCGTCGGTGCCGTGGCTGAACGACCCGATGTACGAGGACCGGTACCGGGCGGCGCTGATGAGCCAGCACGTGACGTCGTTCGTGGCGCTGCGCCCGCCCGGGGACTGGCTGTCGTTCCGGCTGTACCCGAGCCCGACCGGGCTGAGCGTGCGCGTGACCCGGGCGCGGTCGGTGGCGGAGATGGGCCGCACGGCGCCGCAGACCGGCTCGGGCGCCTCCCGGCTGGTCACGATCTCGCAGGTGCTGAGCCTGGCGGGGGCACTGACCGAGGCGGTCGGGGTGCAGGACGTGGTGCAGCTGGTGGCGGACGAGGTGTGCCCGGCCGTCGGCAGCCGGGCGCTGGTGCTGCTGGGGACCCGGGCGGGCCGGCTGCACGTGCTGGGACACCGCGGGTACGCCGATCCGCACGCCGTGGAGCAGTACGACGGGCTGCCGCTGACCGAGCGGACGCCGGGGACGCACGTGCTGACCACCGGGGTGCCGGCGTTCTTCGACTCGCTCCAGCAGTTGCAGCGGCTGTACCCGGAGCGCTCCGAGCGGCCGAGCGGCTTCGCGGCCTGGGCGTATCTGCCGCTGATCGCGTCGGGGCGGCCGGTGGGCACCTGTGTGCTCGCCTACGCGGAGCCGCACGTCTTCCCGGCGGACGAGCGGGCGGTGCTGACGAGTCTGGGCGGGCTGATCGCGCAGGCGCTGGAGCGGGCACTGCTGTACGACGCCAAGACCCAGCTGGCGCACGGGCTCCAGGCGGCGCTGCTGCCGCACTCGCTGCCGCCGCTGCGCGGCATCGACGCGGCCGCCCGCTATCTGCCGGCCACTCAGGGCATGGAGATCGGCGGCGACTTCTACGACCTGGTGCCGACCAGACCGCTGCCGGCGGCGGTGATCGGGGACGTGCAGGGGCACAACGTGACGGCGGCCGGGCTGATGGGCCAGATCCGTACCGGGGTACGGGCGTTCACGACCGGTGGGCAGGCGCCGGAGCAGGTGATGAGCAGCACCAACCGGCTGCTCGTGGACCTGGGCGCCGAACTGTTCGCGAGCTGTCTGTATCTGCGGCTGGACCCGGAGCGGGGGCGGGCCGTGATGGCGCGGGCCGGGCATCCGCCGCCGCTGCTGCGCCGGCCGGACGGGCGGGTACGGGTCCTGGACCTGGCCGGCGGTCCCCTGCTGGGCATCGACGCGGAGGCGGTGTACCCGACCACGGAGGTCGAGTTCACGCCCGGTTCCGTGCTGGCCCTCTACACCGACGGTCTCGTGGAGTCGCCCGGGGTCGACATCGAGGACGCGCTGGCCGACCTGGGCGAACTGCTCACGGCGATGGGGGACCAGCCGCTGGAGTACCTGGCCGACGAACTGGTCCGGCACAGCGCGGCGGCACGGGCCCGCGTCGACGACGTGGCGGTCCTGCTACTGCGGGCACACACGGAGACATGAGGCCGCCGCCGGCCCGGCCATGCGACGTGAGGTCCCCGACAGCACGGGACACCGGTGCCGTCCTGCTGCTGCGACCCCGACACGGGGCATGAAGCCGCCGACGGCCCCGGGACGCCGGTGCGG